>NZ_JACGVF010000063.1:0-67659 GCF_014077085.1 Colwellia sp. MB02u-9 | reverse complement strand
AATTAAAAATTAAAAATTAAAAATTAAAAATTAGAGAATTAAAGAAATGAAAATAATAATAATCTCAATCGTATGTGCTTTAACTATGATTAGTGGCTGTGCCTCAATATTGAAAACTAACTTAAAACTAGATGATACATATTATGCCGATATTTGGTCTAATGAAGATGATGATTTCTGGTATGAGAACTATAATTATCAAAGAGTAATTAACTCAAACGAGAGATTATTTGTTAGAGCAAAAAAAGACCTTGATTTTTTTAATGAACTACCTGGTCAATCAAACTTTTCAGAAAACGTAATGTATGCAGTGACGACAACTTACGAACCGATAAATTATCAACAATCAAGCTCTCAATATAAAGTCACACGCGTTTTGACTAAAACGGATCTTGATGCTATCCAGTCAGCAATAGATCTTGATAAAGAACAAAAGAATCAGTTAGTGATGGAATTGCAGCAGCAAGCAGAAAAACAGAAGCGGAAGGAAAAAGAAGCTGCAGAAATCGCAAAAATAGCAGAAGAAAAGGCTAAAAATGCTCAAAAAGAAAAGGCGCTAGTAGAGGTCAAGAGTTGGCGGAAAAACAACTTAGCCAACGCTAATTTTATCAATGCGGTATGGTTTTTAAAATACCCTAAAAACACCAATTACGTAACTGACAAAAGCGATTGGACTAAAGCTAAATACAGCACAGACGACTGTGTTTACGCCGACTGGTTTGGCTCAAGCCTTCGCGAAATTGATTTCAATCGAGTGAACTGGAAATCTCAAAAGGTAGATGGGAATGCTTGGAGCGCAGGGGACTATGCGGGCTACAACACATACATCACAGTCGAATGTGTTGGCAAATGTGATAATGGCAGCAACAAGATGCAATTCAATACCGAAGACATATCCCGAACACAGCGCGCATTAAGAGACATCAAAGAAATGTGTCCAGGTGTTGATCTGCCTTATTGAGTGGAAGAATATTGCTATATTCTGGTCACGTCTTCCACGTAAAGCGACATTACTTCTATACTAAAGCATTTTATGGAGTGGCGCTTTAGTAACCCAAGGGTGAACAATGTGATTCATTATCTACTGAGTTGATGCTATTTTTAGCTTGCATGTAGTTAGGTAACATATAACTATCTGTACCTAAACGTGTTGCATAAAAAAACAGCAGCTAAGGTTGTGGTATTTTTCAATTTTTCCATGCTGAATC
The DNA here is from genome assembly GCF_014077085.1 of Colwellia sp. MB02u-9. NCBI lineage: Bacteria > Pseudomonadati > Pseudomonadota > Gammaproteobacteria > Alteromonadales > Colwelliaceae > Colwellia > Colwellia sp. MB02u-9. The sequence goes on along the minus strand of NZ_JACGVF010000063.1, from coordinate 66,451 downwards.
TGTACTTTTATTAAGCGATGGATGTTTTTTGTGAGTTGGCAGGCAGTAAAAAAGGTAACCTAAGTTACCTTTTTTACTGAAGACAAAAATATTAAAGAAAAAACTTAAGCGGTGTTATTTAATAAATAATATTAACGTTATTCGAGACAGTCTTGGCATTATCAATGGCTTCTTCAACTGTTTCACCACGTGCAATTGCGACACCTAAACGCCGATGACCATTAATATCCGGTTTGGCAAATAATCGAATTTGCGCACCGGCAACGCTGCCGAGTGCTTTACCCAGGTTGGCAAACTTAATATCATCAGATACGCCATTACCTAAAATAACACTCGATGCGCTTGGTCCATATTGAATAATACGACCAATAGGAAAACCTAAAATGGCGCGAACATGCAAGGCAAATTCTGAAGCATCCTGTGACACCAAGGTAACTAATCCGGTATCATGCGGGCGAGGGGATACTTCGCTAAAATAAACCTGATCGCCTTTGACAAAAAACTCCATGCCGAATAAACCATATCCGCCCAGTTCAGTGACAACTTTTTTGGCGATATCTTGTGCTTGCTGAAGTGCTAGCGCTGACATTGCTTGTGGTTGCCAAGATTCACGGTAATCGCCGTCTTCCTGACGGTGACCAATAGGGGCGCAGTAATGAATACCGTCAACGGCACTCACTGTTAATAGCGTTATTTCATAATCAAAGGGCACAAAACCCTCAATAATAATACGACCTTCACCGCTACGACCGCCAACTTGAGAATAGGTCCATGCGTTGTCTACATCAGCATCGCTTTTTACAACACTTTGGCCTTTACCAGAGCTACTCATGACAGGTTTTATCACACAAGGTTTACCTATTTTATCAACCGCAGATAAATATTCTTCTTTGCTGTCTGCGAATATATAGGGTGACGTTTTTATACCTAATGTTTCAGCTGCGAGGCGGCGAATACCTTCTCTGTCCATGGTGAGTTTTGCCGCACGGGCTGTGGGTACCACATTAAAACCTTCTGCTTCTAAGGCAAGTAAGGTATCCGTGGCGATTGCTTCTACTTCTGGGATAATAAAATCAGGCTTTTCGGCGCGAATAATTTCTGCTAATTTTTCACCATCGAGCATACTGACCACATGGGACGAATGCGCGACTTGCATTGCCGGTGCATTTTTATAACTATCTGCCGCAATCACTTCAATACCGAAGCGTTGCAATTCAATCGCAACTTCTTTACCCAGCTCTCCAGATCCTAAAAGAAGGGCTTTTGTCGCACTATTCGCTTTTGCACTGCCAAAAATTGAAACACTCATATTATTCGACTCACTGAAAATTTGAAGGGATGATATGGCCAAAGATATTAACAGAATTTTTTATGTTTTGAGGATATCGGATAAAAAAACCTCTGATATTTGTAAGAAAAATATTAAAGGTATTTAATTTCCAGGTAAGGCAGAGGGGGGGGGAGATTTATCTGCCACCACATGCCCAGTTGTGACTATTTTTTTTATTAAAGACTTTGTTCGCCATCAAAAGCCTCAAGCACCGCATCATCATAAGTAATATTTAGAGTTTTTTTTAACAACAGCAGAAAACGATTGTTTTGAATTCTGAATTATGTGAAAACCCTTGAGTAATAGACTAGAAATCGCCGGCTATTGGCCTTGCTATTACTTTACACATACCTAAATGAATCTAATCCACTTGCGTCAATATCTGGCTCATTGCCCGAGACTATATCGGCTAATAGTTTTGCCGAGCCACAAGCCATAGTCCAACCCAAAGTACCGTGCCCCGTATTGGTATATAAATTAGCTAGCTTAGTTTTACCAATAATAGGCGTGCCATCTGGCGTCATAGGACGTAACCCCGTCCAAAACTCTGCCTCGGCTAAGTTACCTGCTTTAGGAAATAAGTCCTGAACCACCATAGCGATAGTGGCTTTTCTTTTTTCAGGTAGATCTAAATTAAAGCCGTTTAATTCTGCCGTACCTGCCACCCGAATTCGATTATCAAAACGTGTTATAGCAACCTTGTAAGTTTCATCCATCACAGTTGAAACAGGTGAGAATTGTTCATCGGTCATTGGAATAGTGAGTGAGTAGCCCTTGACAGGGTAAACAGGTAAATTAATACCTACTGGCTTCAATAAGTTCACAGAATAACAACCCAGCGCGACCACATAAGCATCAGCTTTAAGTTCACCAATAGAGGTATCTACCCCCGTAATATTAGTCTTATCAAAGTGTAATTTATTTACCTGAACATTGAATTTAAATTCAACACCCGCCATTTTAGCCATGTCAGTAAGTTGCTGACAAAATTGGTAACAATCGCCCGTTTCATCATCGGGTAAGTGCAGGCCAGCAACAAGCTTATCTTTAACCAAAGCAAGGCCTGGCTCAGCTTTAACACACTCATCAACATTTAATAGATTAAATCGTACATCACTCTCTGCTAATAACTTCATATCTTTTTGCACTGCCTCAACCTGTGCATGGTGACGAAAAACTTGTAGCGTTCCTCGCTGACGACCTTGATATTTTATGGCATGATTTTTAGCTAAATCTGACAAGCATGCTCGACTGTAATTCGCCACGCGCAACATACGATTTTTATTAACCTGATAGTGACTCTCATTACAGTTTTTCAGCATATTCATCAGCCAAAGATAAAACATCGGTGAAGCACTTGGCTTTACAATAAGTGGCGAATGTTTATGGGTTAACCATTTTAAGGCTTTTAGCGGAATACCCGGGGCAGCCCAAGGAGAAGAATAACCATAAGATAACTGGCCTGCATTAGCGAAACTGGTTTCTTCAGCACTTCGGCTTTGGCGATCAACAACTGTTACCTGATGCCCTGCTTGAGCCAAATACCATGCAGAGGTTAGCCCGACTACGCCAGCGCCTAAAACGATAACTTTCATACTGATCACTTAAATGTTGTTAAATCATAAAATAGTTAACTACTATGTGAAAAATACCTATCTTCTACAATCGATATTAATTAACATCTGTGTTTAGTCATTCTAAAGGCTATGAGTATTGATGAAATTAAAAGGTAACATAGCATCGGGTTTAGTGACGTTTGAGGTAGCGGCCGAATTAGGCAGTTTTACTCAGGCTGCCATTTATTTAAATATTACAACAGGTGCGATAAGTCAGCAGATAAACTTGCTAGAAGAACAACTTTCAATAATCCTGTTTGAAAGGCACTCGCGAGGCGTTCGATTAACTCAAGCAGGCCAACAATTATATAAAGTAGTAAAAAGCAGTCTTGAAGATATAAGCGAGGTAATTGCAGCGTTACATCAAGAAGAAAATTTCGATGGCGAGGTAAGGTTAAAATTAACGCCTTCTTTTGCCTTCAAATGGTTAGTGCCTCGCCTTGAGAGATTCTACAATCGTTATCCCAATATTAGCATTCAAACATTTGCTGAAGGTGCGCTAGTTGACCATCAAAGCAATAACTTTGACTTAGCCATTGATTACAGTCAATCTGCTAATTTTCAGCAAAAAAGTGACTTGTTTTTATCTGAACAATTGCTTCCTGTGATGAGTCCTGGATATTTTAAAACCTTTAACTGGCAAGATACCTCTGTAGAAAATCAACAAACGATTTGGCAGTCGGTCACCCTATTACATGATGCTCAGCCATGGCATGGCGCAACCAAAAATACCGAGTGGCAATATTGGTTCAAGCACATGGGTATTACAGCAGACAGTAAGCAGGGGCATTATTTTAATCGAACTGATATGGCTATGGCTGCAGCCGAAGCAGGATTAGGGATAGCTATGGCTCGATATGCCTTAGTTGAAGAAGATTTTAAACAAGGAAAACTGGTTTCGCCATTTAATCCCATAGCAGCCAATGCGGGTTATTACCTGATCCAACACCATTCTTCTTCAGCCATTAACTGCTTTAAGCAATGGTTATTAGATGAAAAACAAAACTTTATTAACTAACCAAAGTTCAGGTTAACTAAAACGGTAGCCAAAAATAATAGCTCTTCCATTGCTCAACTAGGTCATACGGTGTTAAGACAAAGAGCGGTTTAGCTTGATAAGATACTGGCCGATGAATGCCAGCAATGAATCAATCAAATGATGTTAGCGGTGTCCGAAGCGGGTGGTGTAGGTATTGCCGCACCACAGAGACTGATGCTGACCCGAGAAGTGAATGCGCGGAAGTTTTATACGACCACGCGGATATATTTTTACTTTTCATAGTAATACATGCCCATCGTAGGTAAATTTACGGTCATATTAGATGACGTTAAAACTACTATTGTATGTGTGTTCTGGCTAGAAGATAGTGCGATAAGTGTAAGGCTATTTTTAAAAAAATATAATTATAACATTAGTTTAGAGTGAGCCTGGGTTGGATGAAGTCAATGAAAGCCGAGATTCGTCTAGCAACCGAAGAAGACTTATAAAAAACGGCATTGATCTGCTCGCGATCCGTATTGGTGAGTTTTCCTTGCTCTAAAACAGCAATAAGTCTACCTGCTGCAATATCTTCATTGATCATAAAGCCGGATAAGCAGGCAACGCCATTTCCAGCAAGTGTTAGTTGACGCACGGTTTCACCGCTGCTGGCGGTCAAATTCGGTTCAATATAGTCAATCCCGGCTAATGGCCAGCGGTTTAATACTTTTGAACCCGTAAAACCAATCAGGTCATGGCAAGATAAGTCGCTGACTTTTTTTGGCACACCTCTTTTAGCGAGATACTCAGGGGAAGCCACCATATACAGCAGACTTTTTCCTAACGGGCGGGCGTGTAAAGTGGAATCGTTTAATTTACCGATGCGAATCGCTAGATCGGTTCTTTTCTCCAATAAATCCACAAAACCTTCATTAGAGGTGAGCTCGAGTTGAATGTCAGGGAACGCTTTTTTAAACGATTGGATAAGTGGAACAAGTTGATGAAATACAAAAGGGCTTGCCGCATCAATGCGCAACCTGCCTGCAGGTAATTCTCCACGAGAAATAAGCTGCTCTTCGGCCTGACGAATATGTAACAGTCCCACACGGACAGACTCAACAAACTGCCGCCCTTCATCAGTCAGCTCGATCCGCCTTGTAGTGCGGTTTAAAATGGTGACACCTAGCTGTTTTTCAACTTTGCTCACCGCGCGGGACACTCTAGCGACCTGAATATCTAAGCTATCAGCTGCAGAAGAAAAGCCGCCACTGTCGATTACCGTAAGTAGGATTTCTAAATCATCGGAACGAGTCAGCACGTTTTTTCTCTTCAATCTCAAAGTTTATTTTTGCAATATTAACAAAAGTAATTTGTTAATAACACGGTTTTTCACGACTTAAAAATCAACAATAATGCGCACATCAAACGAAAACACATATTGTGTTCCAATATTAAAGCAGAAAAAGAGAGAAAAATAATGCCGTTAGCATTACTCGCATTGGCGCTCAGCGCCTTTGCCATCGGAACGACCGAATTTGTCATTGTAGGGTTAATCCCCACCATGGCACAGGATTTAAGTGTATCATTGCCTTCCGCGGGGCTGTTGGTTAGCCTGTACGCAGTGGGTGTTGCCATTGGTGCACCTGTTTTAACCGCGCTGACAGGGAACTGGAACCGCAAGCATGTATTGCTTTGTGTAATGGCGCTTTTTGTCGCGGGTAACTTACTGGCGTGGCAAGCTCCCGGATATGAAACACTGATTGCCGCTCGTATATTAACGGGTTTGGCGCATGGTGTGTTCTTTTCAATAGGCACGACTATTGCGACAGGTTTAGTCTCAAAAGACAAGGCGGCGAGTGCGATTGCCATCATGTTTACGGGCTTAACCGTCGCACTGGTGACGGGCGTTCCCCTGGGGACCTATATTGGCCAAACGTTTGGCTGGCAGGCAACCTTTTTAGCGGTGGCACTACTCGGTTTAATTGCACTTATCGGCAGTGCGCTGTTAGTGCCCAATAACTTAAAGCAGGCAGCGGCGACTAAGATTTCCGCGCAATTGAAAGTACTCTCGGAGCCTCGTTTACTCTTGGTATACGCAATCACAGCGATTGGTTACGGCGGATCCTTCATTGCCTTTACCTACTTAGCACCTATTCTGGAACAAATTTCTGGTTTTGATTCAAGCGCTATCGGTCTGATTATGTTGGTTTATGGAGTATCGGTTGCTGTAGGTAATATCTGGGGCGGAAAAATGGCGGATAAAATGGGGCCAATTAAAGCGCTAAGCATTATTTTTACAGGCCTTGCTACTGTGCTACTGGTGTTCAACTTCACTGCGGTGAATCCCATTGCAGCGGTAGCCACTATTTTAGTTTGGGGCGCATTTGCCTTCGGTAATGTCCCTGGCCTACAAGTTTACGTCGTAAAGCTGGCTGAAAAACATACACCTGATGCAGTTGATGTTGCATCTGGTCTTAACATTGCCGCATTTAACGTGGGTATTGCACTGGGTGCGTGGGGAGGCGGTTTAATCGTCGAACAAGCAGGACTAATGAACACACCTTGGATTGGCGCGATTGTGGTGTTATTTGCGCTGGTGTTAACACGCTTTAGCGGCGCATTAGACAAGAAAGCGCAGAAGAAGGCATTGATGACGCGAACTGCTTAATTCTTAATAGAGTCTAACCACATCATCATTAGAAGCGATATTTATAAAAATACCGCTTCTTTTTTTTCGCATTTTTTATACTTTAATGGATAGATAGATAGTAATGGCAACTGTTTTTATTACCGGTGCAAACCGTGGATTAAGTCTTGAATTCGTAAAGCAATATGCATAGCGAGTGCCACCCTAAGGGGTAGACACAGAGATGTGTCTAATGAACATCCATTGGTGGTCCAAAAGATACTCAGTCACCTGAAGGCAAAAAATGTCGAAGTCGTTGAATTATTAGCCTTGAATTATTGGCCTCATATAGCCCCCACAAAGTAGAGCGCCGCCTCAGATAAGACTGTTTGAATCAAAACCGTTCATCATAAACAATATTCAGCGCTGGTTTTAACAACAGCAGAAAGTGCTTGTTTTGAATGCTGAATTATATGAAAACCGTTGAGTAATCGACGATAAACAGCCAACCTTCACTCCCTTAAGAATATAAAATAGATGTCAAGATGGAAAATATGAGGCATGATGTATTTTGATTTTATGAAAAATAATGTCTTATTTTACCTATACACAATCCTGCCCACGCCCACCAAAAGCACTATTTACATTGGACTTGATTAGGGGTTTTTTTCTTCACCTATCAACACGATGAAAAATGTGGAGTTTACTAAATGTCTGATATGCGTACCTGTGAACGTTGTTCTGATTCATATTTTTATAATTATTATAGCGACAACTCTGGCATGCTTTGGAAGTACTGCCATAGTTGTCGCCGCAGCCTTTTGGATCAGGAAGACCGACAAAATCAATCTAGGTTGAATGCGCAATTCAGGTACGCATATGGCTGGGGCTACAATATAGATTTTGAGGTCGCTACATACCGCTATGTCCTGAATGAAGATGGTAGCCTGACATATAGCTGCAAGCCAGATTATGGCTATGATTCTCGAATACGGGACCTTATCATTCAAGGCTTTTTAGCTAGGTTGAAAGACGTAGGGATTATCGGCGCAACAAGCCAATATATGCTTGATATGGCCTATAATGCCGGTGCGGATGGGAACTGTCATGATAGTTTCAGTATTCGACATGAAACCAAAGAATTTGTTTTCTTCTTTACCGCCTACCCAAAAGTACACTTCGTCTTTAACGATGCTGGAGACGTTATTTCTATGATTTATCCGCCATTTCAAGATGCAGATATGAAAGCAGCATATGGCAGAGGATGCGCGGACTATATCAAATTAAATGCAGAAAAATGCCATGCACTTGCTGAGCAGCATCAAAAAGAGGCTCTTTTAGCTAAGACGGCTGAAAAAATACGTGAGCAATATTGGGTTCATGAAGATGCTATAAAGTATTTTACTCGATTAAAATATGTCATTTACGTGCCTTGGACCGCCATTTACTTCATGGCGTTAGCAGGGGTGGTATCCACCTTATCATATGACGTTTCACAGGGCTGGTGGCCTGAAGCATGGCGAGCAATTCAAAAGATATTTTTCTTCATCATTACTTATTTCGCAATGACTATGCCTTCAAATATCATTAACAGCTGGATTAAAGACGCAAACAATGACCTGACCTTAAAAAAACAAGAAGCGCTACTGGCTATTAATGCGGAAGGTAAATATGTGGATTTTGACCATCTTGACGAACTATTCCCAATGCCATTGGACGAAGAGATTAATGCAAAAAAAGAAAATAAAACACTCGTTTTGGTACGTGATATCGCTATCGTATTTGCCGGACTAGAAATTGCAGTTTATATTTACGATGAGTATGTTTCTCCGTTTGTTTTTTAGTCGCTGCTTAAATAATATTTATAAAAATGGCAATTCAACCACTATTAATGGCTAAGTGTTAAAGGTGAGGTTAAGCGCATGATGGATAATTCGTTTTATTTACGCTGATAAAATAACTAAGAATAATCAACAGTCGATTTTTATCTACTTTTAGCACATGGTGGATTTAAAAGTAATGAGCGGTAAATTTACCGACCATTACTTTAACATAAGGTGAATTATTCTTGTCCGGTATACCAATACTTAACAATATCCTCTGCCGGTTTACCGCGGATAGATTGAGAGGTGTTAGGGAAACCTTCAAAATTGGGAGTTAACGTGGGTGAAAGCCAATAACCGGTGTGAATGTCGACGCTGTTAATCATAAAGGTATCTTGCTCTTCGATTGCTTGCATAATGCCTTCTATGCCGACTGATTGCACAGAAAAGTCAGTGACAAAACTTTCTTGAATACAACTGACTTCAGTCCCGTCTTCTAAACTTCCTGGGGTGCAGAAACCATCTTCTTTCCAGCCATTGAGAAAAAAGTCTTCACGACTTTGCACTTGAATAATAAGTGTTATCGGTAATTCTATATTTGACGTACCGTGCCAGCATGGTTGGTTAATATCACCACAATATATTTGCATATGCTGATTGGTCAGTGACTCAAAGGTTTTCTGCTTGATCAGTTCCGTTGTTAGCTTAGCATCTTCTTCGGCGTTAAATTGATTTCCGCAGCACTGTAACGCATTGATTAAAATACTATCTACTCTGGAAAATATTCGTTGATCATTAATTACAGTCCCTATTTGCCCCCAAGTAATCTCACCGTCAAAATTGGCTCTGATATCATCGATAATTTCGGCAAACCGCTCAATATAATATTCTTTTAATTCGTCGGTATGCAAGGTGACCCACATCGCGTTCCAGTCAGCAGAAATACCTTTTATAGCTATTTTTTGGGCATGTTTTGCCTGAATAATCATATTGTTTTGATGGGCATCTAATATGATTTTAAGCTTGTCCAACGTGAGTTTCTCACCTTGCTCAACAATAATATCGCCATCGACATTGTTTTGAGTAAACTGCCAAGAAAAATAAATATCAATGTCGAGCAAACGCGCTTGCTCAACAATATATTCTACATATTTTTTAGGCGTATGATAATTAGCTTCGGCGACTATCCATGGTTCTTGGCTATCGTTCCACTGACCATAATTGTAAACCCAAACCCTTTGTGCACCAGAAGCATTCATTGCTTGTAATGCTTCAAGATACATTAATTTTACATATTCATCTCTGGAACAATTATCGCGTTGAGACTGGGATAGGCCATCATAAATCCAACTAGGGGAGTAGTCTTTAAAACTAATACCTCTGACTATATGGCTAGAAAGTTTACCTCTGGGGGAGGGGGTTTCAAATTTACCCTTATATAATTCAGGGTAGTCAGCAGAATGAGGATTGACGCATGAAGCCGTTACAGGTGACGTGGCTACAGGAGGCGTTGTTACTGGTGGTGGATTTGAGACGGTATCGCTACTATCACCTCCGCCACAGGCACTTAGGAGAAAAATAACAACGAATTGAATAAAATACTTGTTTGAGAAAAACATCCACAACCTCTAATAAATGATGTAATTAATAAATCACAGTAAAGGTTGTAAAAATATCCATATAAATTGCAACCCCACGACCCTATGCAATGCACTTAGGCTGGTAGCTTTGCGTCTATTAATTTTCATTAATAGTTGCCAGTTATTTCACGAGTCTACTGTAAGGTAAGATAAAATCAAGGTGATTTATACTCGTCATTAAAAGTAGTAGCTCTAGCGATTATAGAAATAAAAATTATGGAATAGATTGTTATCAAGGGTTCAATTTCACAGGAGAGGTTGAGCGGATGATCGATGATGTTGATATGTTAGTAGTCGTTAAAATGACAACGAAGCAATAAATGCCGTCAAAATAAACCATAGATAGGCATTCCGTATAGCTTTACCTGAGTTAAACGTATAAGTCTGTCAATATTTAGGAAACTTGTTACAATGCTATTTTTGATTTTAGGTGGTCTATGAATAACAGTAATGAGCCTCTACACGGCGTTAAACTTGAACAGATTCTAACCGAGTTGGAGAAGGAAGTTGGTTGGGATAAGATGGGTGAGTTACTTAATATTCGTTGTTTCACTAATAAACCACGTCTTAAATCAAGTTTAAAATTTCTTCGTACAACCCCTTGGGCGCGCAGTAGAGTTGAAATTTTATACCTAAAAACATTTTGTAGTAAGCATAAAGCAACGGGGAAAGTAATCAGGGGGATACTCTCTCAGAAAACAGCCGTATCAGAAACGACTTCCACCAAGCCCGCCCCCTTTGTTTGGCCAACATAGGACAATTAATAGACGTGATTTAAAGGATTCGACTATCACTGTTTACAGCGCTAATAAGCAAAGCAGTAACGAGATAATCTACCTTTATTTTGTCAGCGCGACTAAAGAGGTCCTATTCAGTATGTTGTTTTTGCGACAGTCCCGAAATTTCAGGGATTGTCTGCCATCGCCAATAAGCCTGCGGGATCAGGTCTTTGATGTATGACCATCGATATTTCCCTTAGCGTTTAACGTTTATGACTGACAAATTATCAGATTAGGATAAAAGTATATATCCTAATCTCGCATAAAAAACAAAGCATTAGAAAATTTATCGCTACGTTATCCCTACATTATAGCTGCTACCTTCCGCTTAACGCCCTGAGATCTTTAAAAAGCAATGCGCCACCATAAACCAAATAAACTCACATAACCTGTTGTGAAGTGAACGAGTTCACCTTGGTCAATCACCATTACTAATGGCGTAACTTGCACACCTAACGAGTTAGCTATGCGATTATTATCGTCGTTAATGACATTAAATTGATAACTTTCTATTTCCATATATTTTTGTAGTGTCTCATTATTACCAGATTGCATGGCAATACTGTAAACAGGGTAATGCTGTGAAATAGTATCTATAGAAGGGCTAACAAAGGAACAAACTGGACACCAAGTCCCCCAAAAGTACACCAAGATGGGTTGTTCAAAACTTAGCTCCTTTAAATTAATGGTTTTATTATAGATTGTCTTTCCTTGTAGATCGGGCAGTGATTGTCGATCAATCCCCCAAGTTCGCCACGTATCTACAGCAAAACTCGTGATGAGAAAAACGATGACAATAAAAGAGATTTGTTTTAACCACGACTTCATTTATTGCCTCTCCTACAAGACTATTTTTTTAATTATTTTCACTTTTCGTTGAGAATAGTTTCCATTAAGACTAACTATTCTAATGTTTTCAATGCGAACTGAAAAGTCGTTAGCAATAAATAATTCTTAAGGCCAAATGGCAATTACTTGGAAGATTTGCTTTAACGGTACTTACGCCACAAAATTGACCTAATTTAGGTACAAAGCCATCATAATAAATAGTCTGCTTCGCCGCTACAGCTGTCATTGAAGGATCCTCTTATTTGTGACAACTCAGTTCAGTAGTAAGGAAATCCTAAATGATTCAATTTGAATTTTTTAAGTGGGATGTTAGTTTTACACAGTTAGTGCTAAAAAATAAAAACGACTTGAAACCTTGATATATGAAACAAAACCTTACAGTCTTTGCAGTTGTGTTGTTAGATTATAGAAAATTAAGTTAATAAGGAATCAGATCATGAATAAAATTTTTTTAATGGCTTTCATTGGAGCGGTGACGTTTTTAGCCGGTAGTGTCTGCGCAAAAGAGGTAAGTCTTGAAACGGGAGAAACATTTCGACAGGGAAACCTCACCGTCACCTGCGGCCTAACCTTAACTGAGGATGTACCGCAGGCGCTCAAAGACTGTCAGTACTGGGACGATTTTAATAAAAAGTGCCTGTTTGAAAAAAAGACTTATACATACAAAAATCTCCAATGCGTTGAAGAATGTCAGTACTGGGAAAAGTTCAACAGCAGCTGTCATTATCAGACTAAGTGTTCTTTCGACTCAGGGCAGAAGTCGTTTGTGCGAACCAGATGCGATAAGTTTGACGACTTCAACAATACTTGTGTGAAAACAAATGATATAAAAATAGTACAATGATACAAGAAAAGACCTAGTTATCGGCATCAATATTTTTTATCAACCTAAAAAATTAATCCAGGGGAAACGTTATCAAGTCTGGGCTATGGCCACGCTGGGTAACTAATATTTCAATGCAATGCTGGTTGACGTATCATGTAGTACTTGATGTTCCTAGGCTGCATTGTTGGTTTTGAGGCCAAATGGACAATATTGGACTCAAACGGCAAAAATCGCTGAGCAATTTAATAAAAGCTGACCATGGCCACTGAGGCAAATCGAAGTTCATTGGTTTTGCCAAGGTTCCGTCAGTGATCAGCTTCATTGCTGGCTACCCGTCGCGGGTTATCAAGACGTTAGGCGTCTATTGGCGGATCCAATCAGGTTAGGGGAATAAAAGCTATGAGGGAACTAATGAGTGAATTAATTAATCGGAAGTCTGCGTTTGCCTCCACTGTCAGGCGTCCGGTGAGGCGCTTCTCTAAAGGGATTCGGTGTTTAGTATGCTGGGCCGTGCTGGTGTTTGCACATCTTCCCGCTATGGTCTTTGCCCAATCAACGTGCTCTGGAATTCAAGTGAAAATTCCGAATATTAAAAACAGCACTGGGGTTGTAGCTTGTGCGCTTTTCGAATCTTCAGCAGGTTTCCCAACTGAATTTTTGCACTCCGCAACCAATATAATGATGATGAAAATTCGAGATACGCAGGCGCGTTGCAACTTTTTAGATATCCCGCCGGGAAGGTATGCGTTGGTTGTCATTCATGATAAAAATATGGACGGTAAGCTTGGCACTAACTTGCTAGGGGTCCCGACGGAAGGCTACGGTTTTTCAAGCGGTGCAAAAGCCTTGATGAGCGCGCCATCGTTTGAAACCGCCAGCTTTTCGTACGATGGGAAAAACCTTGATTTAACGATTCGATTAACTTATTGAGCGACCTTTCCATGAATACCTAGGCATTGTTTCAATCAAGCAGGACCATTGAGAGTTTACTGTGCCTAACAAATCGTTGAAGCGTACATTTTACCTGCCACCCATTTTGGCTGTCGTAAAAACAGGCTTCGACTCAAATGCCCCTGAACTTAGGCGTTAGATAGCAATGTAAGTTTTGAGGCAGGTCGCAGTATGATAACAAAGCTTGAAAATTCGAATCAAATTGTGGCTAATCAAATTCATACTATTTTTCAAAACTTTTATAAAGTTGAAACTCAGCTTATTGCTGTTCTTGATTTTCCACAGGAATGTCTTCTAGGATCTTCAAAATCGCGTGATTATTTCCTATTTTGGCTAGGTCGATGAGGTAGCTTTTTTCAAGTTCTTGCATTACTTGGCCAGCCAGTAACTCTTTGAGCCGTTGTTCTTCGTTATTGGCTATGGTGGTTTTTATGGCGGCAAAGTTATTCATGCTTTGGTCGTTGTTGTTTTCCATTCGTCGCACTCCCTTTGTAGTTGGTTAATTAAAGCATTAGCTTGCTTTTAGTAACCACCATAGGGGGATGACTTTTGGAATGCAAGTTTCTACAGGGTTTGGCTATTTTTAGCCTTGTTATTAATCATTTTTTAGCCACCAACTTTATTCAGGTGTTTGGTTTTTTATATCTTTGAGAAAAAGGGAAAGAAGTCAGACTCTTTAAAAAACAATCAAAGCATTGCGTATACCCGGGTGATCAAGATAAAACTTCATTACTATCAATGAACAGCAATATCAGTGTTTTATTCTGTTAAGTGACAGCAAGATATCGTTAAGTTAAGTATTCTTGCCTTCGTAAAATTAATCAACGGCGTGTCACTTTTGTACCCCTGTTATAACAAGTGGCTAAAGTACGCTTAGGCTCAGTACTTACGACTGCTTTTAAGATGAACTAAGTGATATAAAACCGTTAAGCTTCCTCCAAAGGCTCAACCATTGAGCTTAAATAAGTCATAAAAGCCTTACTGGCTTGAGAAACAGAATGATTTTTTTTCCACGCTAAACTCAATTTAAATTCAATTTTTGGCTCAAAGGGGATGGAGGTCATCTGCTGCTCGTTTTGTAAAATACGCGATAGACAAGTGGTAATACCAACACCATTGCGAACCAATGACTTTTGCAGCTCAATAAGATTAGTTTCCATGCGAACATCTAATGCTAAGTGATGTTTTTTTGCATACTGACTAACCACTTCACGTAAGAAATATCCCTCATGAAATAACACCAGTGGCTGTTGGCAAAATTGTGCCAGTGATAGGGTTTGCTCAGCCGCTAGTGGGTGCGACTTTGCCATGCCGGCAACAACTTCCTCATTAATCAGCTCAGTGTAACGCAGTTGTGAATTTTCTAAATCACCACGTACTAAGGCTAAATCAAGTTCGCCGTTCAATAACATTTTCTCCAGCGCTGCGGTACCTTGGTCAACCAAGTGTATTTTTATTTTTGGATGTTTTTGTTTAAATGCGGTCAATATTTTTGGGAAGTAGTAAGACCCCATCATGGCTGAAACGCCAAAACGAATGGTGCCCCGTTCGAGATTTTTTAACTCTTCTAATTCTAATTCAACTTGTTTTACTTGGCTTAATAGTTGGGTTGACAGTTTATACAGCACTTCACCTTCAGCAGTTAATAAAGCATTTTTTTCCGCACGGTTAATTAACTTGAGTCCAACTTCTTGTTCTAGCTTTTGAATGGCAATAGTTAATGCGGGTTGAGCAATGCCTATTTTATGTGCTGCCCGCGTAAAGTTGCCCAGTACGGCTAATTGACAAAAATATTCAAGACGTTTCAAATTCATATGAGTAAGTGCTATAAGTAAAAGTTATGAAAAATATAATAACTATATATTATATTTATTTATGCTTTAAGGATAGAGTACAATCATAAATCAAACTATTACTGCAAAACAGTACATACAGGGTAATCCTATGAGCCAAAAATTAACTGCTTTTAACTGGCAAGATCCGATGTTTCTTGATAGTCAACTCACTGAAGAAGAGCGTATGATCCGCGATTCTGCCCATGACTATTGCCAAGAAAAACTTCAACCACGTGTGCTTGAAGCCAATAGACATGAACACTTTGATCGCGAAATAATGCGTGAGTTAGGTCAGTTAGGCTTATTAGGTGCTACTTTACCCGCTCAATATGGCGGCAGTGAAGTCAATTATGTCAGCTATGGTTTAATTGCTCGTGAAGTAGAACGTGTTGATAGTGGTTACCGCAGCGCGATGAGTGTGCAATCGTCATTGGTTATGCACCCTATCTATGCTTACGGCAGTGAAGAACAACGTATGAAGTATTTACCTAAACTTGCTTCAGGTGAATGGGTTGGCTGTTTTGGTTTGACTGAGCCTAATTCAGGTAGCGATCCAGCTTCTATGACCACTCATGCTAAGAAAGTCGAGGGTGGTTATTGCGTAACGGGTAATAAAATGTGGATCACGAATTCACCTATCGCTGATGTTTTTGTTGTTTGGGCAAAACTTGAGGGTAAAATTCGTGGCTTTGTACTTGAAAAAGGTATGGATGGTTTATCTGCGCCAAAAATTGAAGGTAAATTCTCTTTACGTGCTTCAATAACCGGCGAAATTGTTATGGATAATGTGTTTGTGCCTACTGAAAATATGTTCCCTGAAATTACAGGTTTAGCTGGGCCTTTTGGTTGTTTAAATAAAGCGCGTTATGGTATTGCTTGGGGCTCATTAGGAGCGGCAGAGTTTTGCTTTAATTCAGCGAGAAACTACACCGCAGATCGCGAACAATTTGGTCGTCCTCTATCGGCTAATCAGCTCATTCAAAAGAAACTCGCTGATATGCAAACTGAGATATCGCTTGGTTTACAGGGCTGCTTACAAATGGGTCGTTTAATGGATGCGGATCAATGCCCGGTTGAATTAATCTCATTAATGAAACGTAATAACTGTGGTAAGTCACTTGATATAGCTCGTGTTGCTCGTGATATGCACGGTGGCAATGGTATTAGTGATGAATATGGCGTAATTCGTCATATGATGAACCTTGAAGCGGTTAATACTTACGAAGGTACACATGATGTTCATGCGCTAATTTTAGGTCGTGCCATTACAGGCCTTCAGGCTTTTTGTTAATGATTAGCGCATAAATAACAAAAATAGCCGTGCTAATTATTAAATAAATAACGCAGTAGTTGATTATTTTAACCAGTAAAAATGATCAGATAATGAGTGAGATTGTTATAAGCATATCAGCTAGATAACAACGGCCACAGCATAAGTTAAGGGCATGTCAATGAGAGTTGGCATGCCCTTATTAATTTTATGACAATTAATACTGACCCATGCGTTTGCGCTAGCTGTTGATGGCATTTTTTATTTATAAGCATAAACATAAGCGGGCTATAAATAGGCAGTCACAATTAATTTGGAGATTTAGATGAAAGATTACCGTCAATTTTATATTAATGGTCAGTGGGTTAAGCCATTAGTAAAACAAGACTATGCTGTACTTAATCCGGCAACTGAACAAGAAATTGCAACCATTTCTTTAGGCTCAAGCCAAGATGTTGATGTAGCCGTTAGCGCTGCGAAAAATGCTTTTGCGACTTTTGGTTACAGCAGCGTAGAAGAACGTATTTCGTTACTAGAAGCGCTATTAAACCAGTACATGGATAACTATGACGCCATGGCTCATGCTATTTCATTGGAGATGGGCGCGCCTATCGACTTCTCTACCAAGGCACAAGCTTATGCGGGTAAAGCTCATATTGAATCAGCATTAGCCACACTAAAAGCTTTTGAATTTTCACGTATTGTCGGCAATGCTCAAATTATAAAAGAGCCTATTGGGGTTTGTGGTTTTATCACGCCTTGGAATTGGCCGATTAACCAAATCGTTTGTAAAGTAGCACCGGCACTAGCCACAGGTTGTACCATGATCCTTAAGCCAAGTGAAATTGCGCCTTTATCAGCACAATTGTTTTCACAAATGATACATGATGCCGGTTATCCCGCAGGTGTATATAATATGGTTAACGGGGATGGCATGGGGGTTGGCTCAGCCATTTCTGCTCATAAAGATATCGATATGGTGTCATTTACCGGCTCAACTCGTGCGGGCATTGCCATTGCAAAATCGGCAGCGAATACCGTTAAGCGTGTAGTACAAGAGCTAGGGGGTAAATCACCGAACATTATTTTAGATGATGCTAATATCGATAAAGCGGTAACCCATGGTGTATTTCATTGCATGAGTAATACTGGTCAATCTTGTAACGCACCCACACGTATGTTGGTACCGGTAAGTAAATATCAACAAGCGGTTAGGGTAGCAAAAGCTGTTGCAGCAAAAATAAAGGTGGGTAACCCTGCTGAGCCGGGTAATCATATCGGCCCATTAGTGAGTGCCGTTCAGTTTGAAAAAGTGCAAGCCCTGATCCAAGCGGGTATTGATGAAGGAGCAACATTGGTTGCTGGCGGAGTAGGCAAGCCTGAAGGTTTTGCAAGCGGTTACTTTACCCAAGCGACTATTTTTAGCGAGGTCACTAATGATATGACTATTGCGCAAGAAGAAATTTTTGGCCCAGTGTTGGTCATGATCCCCTATGAAGACGAAGCCGACGCGATTAGTATCGCCAATGATACTCCTTATGGATTAGCCGCCTTTATTCAATCAGCAAGTCCTGAGCGAGCACAAAAAATCGCCAGAAAATTACGCGCAGGTATGATTTGTATCAATGGCGCTGCGCATGGTTTTAATTCACCCTTTGGCGGTTTTAAACAGTCGGGTAATGGCCGAGAGTGGGGCGAATTTGGTTTTGATGATTTTCTGGAAACTAAATCAATCAGTAGCTAATTCATTGAATATCAACATCGAAAACTTGCACATTATTCACTAAATATTATGCGTGTTGGTACAATAACAAGCAGGGTTTTATATTTTTTAATACTTATAAAACCCTGCTTTTTTTATTACCAGTAAACTACTTTTTGAGATAAATTAACTGTTTTATTCCTGTACCTTTCAGCTAAATCTACGCATTTTTAGTTACCTCATCATCAAAAATAATTAATCATATACAAAGGCTTAATACGCAATATTGCAAGTCGTTTTAATGCTGAGTTATTGACAAAACTTTCTGCTTTCATTTATGTTTTTTAATAGCATCTAAGCGTATTGATCTGTACTTATGTGTATTTAAACGCACTTAATAAGTCGATGGTGAAAAATACTATTAAAAAGTTTGATCACTTCATTTGACAACACAAATGATAATGATTATCATTTGTGTTGTGGGTTGTTCGCAAGAATGACAATAAAAGATGAGAGATTAATGTCTGAATTAAAGGAGCTGTCGTGGAGATAAGTAAACAACGCGTTGTTACAGATATCAAAAATATAAAGGATTCGCAAATGGAAGATAAACAGTGGCAATCATTATTACAACTGGGCAATGAGTCCTTTCATCAACAACAGTGGAGCCAAGCAGAGTTGTTTTATAGTGAAGCCTATAATTTATTGGCGTTATCTTATCATAATCATCCTATGTGCACCGAAACACTGATGGCCTGGATTTGCGCTTGTCATAATTTATCAGCCTTGTACGAGTCAACCAACCATTTGGAATTATCGTTGAAATTCCTAACAGTTCCACATGAATATTTACTCAGTATAGCGAACTCAAAAAGCGCAGAAGAAGATGCAAAAGTTACCGCTTTTAATGGCCTTAGGCTAACCTTATCACCTATTTTAATGTTCGCTAAAAAGCATCCAATCTGTGAGAACTGCCTAGAGAACTTTACCTCACTAAAAGGTTTATTAAAACAACATGCAGCAGTGATTCACTAACTAAAACAAGCTAGGTTTTATGGCCTGCTCAAGCTTTAATCCGTTAGATGCAAAATGTTTTAGGGCTTTAAAATAAGCGATTTTTAAATGATATTAGCATTGCTATCAAGTGGTTATTGGTAGATTAAATCAGCCAATAAGTCACAGGATGTGATACTTAATGGCAGAATAGAATGAACGAATGAACGTTATATTTTTTGCCAACATATAGCTTGAAATTAGCACTATAGTAAGGTGCAGATCAATAATGAACTTTTGTCATCTGCACTTTACCTATATTTGCTTTTGTTCTGTTATATTTTATTGAACATTTAGTTAGGCTTACTGAGTTATAAACTTTTCAGCAGAGTTTATATGCTATAAAAATTTATTTATTTCGGCCTCGCTATATTCATAGCTTGAGCTATTTTTCTCACTGAACTGGTTTGAGAAAAATCCTCTAGCGCTACCGGTAATTTTTGTAGCCAATTAGGGTGCTGATCAATGGTACCTGGAATATTCACTTGTTCTGATATTTCTAAGGCATCTTCCAATGGAATGAGTTGAATATGGCTTGGCGAAGTGGCTAAATATTTTTGCACAGCAATGCTCAGTTCGCTATTCATCAGTGC
Organism: Colwellia sp. MB02u-9; assembly: GCF_014077085.1. NCBI lineage: Bacteria > Pseudomonadati > Pseudomonadota > Gammaproteobacteria > Alteromonadales > Colwelliaceae > Colwellia > Colwellia sp. MB02u-9. Next base: position 46,579 of record NZ_JACGVF010000063.1, on the reverse strand, counting down.
GGGTTCAAGTTGTGGCGCTTTGCTCATATCGATTACTTGCAGATCGTCTAAAGCCGCAAGCAGGTTTTCGCGTTCACTGGCTCTTGCATCTCTATCAGCATGTCCGGCTTCATCATTAGGATAAAGCTTAAGTTGTTGACGCCACTGTAAATCTCGCCCTTGCCACCAACCCGTTAATGTTGCGGTGTCATGGGTGGCAACCGTTATCACTGATTGAGTGGGGAAATTTTCAGGACGTTTGAATAAACCAGACTCCCAGCGCTCAAAAAACAATACTTTGAAAGATAAAAGACCTGCATTTTGAATAGTTTCGCTAAATCCTTCAGGCACATTACCCAGGTCTTCGCCAATCACAACACAATGATTACGACGAGACTCTAAGGCGATCACCCGTAAAATATCATCCCAAGGAAAATTAATATAAACACCTTCATTTGCTGCCATGCCTGGCGCTACCCAATATTGACGCATTAAGCCTAAAATATGATCAATACGTAAAGCACCGGCATATTGCATACTGCTACGAAGTGCTTTTACTAATGGCTGATAGCCCTGCTTTTGTAATGCGACAGGGTTAATTGGCGTTAATCCCCAATTTTGTCCTAGCGGGTTCATACCATCGGGTGGTGCGCCGATTGCAGCACCTGCAACATAAAGTTCCTTATCAGACCAAACATCAAAGCCTGAGCCATCACAACCCACAGCTAAGTCAAGATATAAGCCAATCGCCATATCTTTGTCGACGGTGTATTGAGCGACGGCACTCAATTGTTGATGTGCTATCCATTGTAAGAAACAAAAGTACTCAATGCGTGCAGCATGAGCAAGTTGAAATCTATAGACCTCTTCACTATCTGGATCTTGAAAGCTAGTTGGCCAATCTTGCCAACCATAAGCATTTTTATCCGCGATATTAAAATACTCATACAAAGTATCAAAGGTGGCAAAACGTTGTAATTTTTGACCATTTATTTGTTTAAAATGATCAAACTCGACTGACATTTTTTTATAACAATCGGTTTTATTAGCACTGGTATCGTAGTGATAAAAATCTTCGAACAACAACTCGGTAATTTCAAACTTAAGTTTTGCAACCGCAGAGTAATCAATCAAATTACTGGTTTTAGCATCGGTAATATTTTGCTGAAAGGTTTTAGTTTTTACTTTTATTTGTGCAAGTTCACAGTGTTCAAAGTTGGCTACCTTGGTGACATCTATATAAAGTGGATTTAAAAAGCAACGACTTGATGGTGAATAAGGGCTACGATGAGCAGGATTTTTTTGATAAAGCGGATGCAATGGATTTAATCCAATAGCAGAGGCCTGTTGCTGCGCAGAGGTTTCAACCAGTTTAGCTAAATCAGTAAAGTCACCTATGCCCCAATTATTTTTACTGCGCAGTGAATACAACTGGGCAGTGTAGCCCCATATTTTATTCACTGAAGCTTCTTGAGCGCTGTAACAGTTTTTAGGTGCATAGATAAGTGGACAACTAGCTTGAACATCACCAAAACTTATAGTTAGTTGGTAATAACCTTGCTCAACTTTAGGTAAAATTAATAAATATTGGCGATATTGTGTTTCAGCTATTTTTTGCTCAGCAATAATTTGCATGTCGCCAACGTTAATGGAGCCTATGACTTCACTGGCTATTTTTCTCTCTACTCCACTATCTACGCCACTCTCTATCTCACTGCCTACCTCAGGTGTGACCTTCCAATTGAGTAATAACTTGCCCATTTTAGGCAGACTTACTTTAATCGCATGTTGCTGTTCTTCAAGTTTGGCAATATGAACAACAGGTAAGATATTAAGCCACTGACTTTGCTTTAAAAAAGCGATTGATTCAGTTAATGACTTGTCATCCAATTCAAAACCCATTGCTTTTAACAACGCCCGTTTCGCTTGGTCTTTAGCATACACTTGATCGCCAAATGTCCCTGTGTAACTTGAGTGAAAACCCACTATATCGGCTAATTGTTCGATGAGACTCATGTAAACTCTCTTTTTTATTATGAAATAAAATTACATATTGTTGTAATTTTAACAATTTATAGTTTAGAATTACAGCGATAAAAGCTTTTAATAGTACTTTTTTAGCTGTTAACTTATTAAATGTAATTTTTTTACATAACTTTACAACAAAAATAAAGTTACATCATAAGCAAAATAGTAAAATCACTTTAATGATGCTGGTTAGTTTTTATAATTGACTCGATTTATACTTTTCTATCATGGTGATATATAAATGACTATTGCAATCAACAACGCGCATTATGGGCAATTAGTTGTAAAATTTAGCACTTAAATAAAGCGCAATCACTGATGTTAGATCAATTAGTGCATTATTTATGGAGAATAACAATGCTAACTAAGAAATTTTTTAAAACCAAAGATGAAACTGAAGTCACTTTTGAATTTAATAGAAGTGACGTAACAACAGCCGCACTCGTTGGTGATTTTAATGACTGGCAAGCCATTGAAATGAAGTTTAATAAAAAAACACAGAGTTTTAAAACTAAGCTGAGATTACCTAAAGGGGGCATTTTTCATTTTCGTTATCTGTTAAATGCTACTGAGTGGGAAAATGATTATCAAGCTGACCAATACTTACCCAATGAATTTGGCAGTGAAAATAGTGTCGTAGTCACTACGCCTTAAAATGTAACTGAAACAATGGTTATGTTGGGCAAGTATTGAATAAAGCCTTTGTCTTTTATTTTATAAACGACGAACACTATTTTAATAGAATAAAAATAAAAATAAAAATAAAAAGCTAATGTCTACTTCAAGTTTTGCTTTTGATGATTCAACTTATAAGAAACTTTAATTTATTACTTTAATTAAGATGGCACTCTGTATAAATTAAACGATAGCCATCTGTATTAGGTTACTGGAGAAACATGGAACATTATAGAATGGAGCCCGGCAGTGTCTATCCAATAGGGGCAACTGTTACCGAGACTGGGGTTAATTTTGCTATCTTTTCAGCTCATGCTGAAAAAATTGAACTGTGTGTTTTTGACGAATATGGCAGCAAAGAATTAAAACGCTTTGTTTTACCCCAACGTGAACATGATATTTGGCATGGCTTTCTTAAAGGTGCTAAAGCCGGTTTAGTTTATGGTTATCGCGTTTATGGGCCTTATAATCCAGAGTTTGGTTATCGCTTTAATCATCATAAATTATTGTTAGATCCCTATGCAAAAGCATTAACAGGTAACTTTTCATGGTCAGAGCGTCACTTTGCTTATAATGTCAATGATCCTAAAAAAGATTTATCGTTTGATGCTAGAGATAATGCCGATGTAATGCTCAAAGCTGTGGTTACCGACGTTTCTGCAACGCTTGTACAAAGAAAGCCCATCGCGTGGAAAAACACTGTTATTTATGAAGGACATGTTAAAGGCCTAACGGCACTTAACCCGCAAGTACCTGAACACTTACGCGGTTCTTTTTTAGGTATTAGTCATCCGGCGATGATCGCTCATTATCGTGCTATTGGTATCACAACGATAGAATTACTACCGGTACAGCAATTCATTTCAGAGCAATTTTTAACGGACAAAAAATTGTCTAATTATTGGGGCTATAACTCACTGGCGTTTTTTGTGCCCCATCAAGATTACTTAAACCATAATCAAATACTTGATTTTCAACGCATGGTTGATGAACTGCATCAGGCGGGTTTTGAAGTGTTGATTGATGTGGTTTACAACCATACGTGTGAGGGGAATAGATTAGGGCCAACGTTAAGTTTTAGAGGTATAGATAACCTTTCTTACTATCGCTTAAACTCTGCTGAACCCCGATATTACATTAACGACACTGGCTGTGGAAATACCCTGAACATTAGTCATCCCCGTGTATTGCAAATGGTGATGGACAGTTTACGTTATTGGGTTCAGGTGATGGGTGTTGACGGCTTTAGATTTGATTTAGCCACTATTTTAGGGCGAGAGCTACATGGTTTTGATAAAAGTAATGGCTTTTTAGACGCTGTTTTACAAGATCCCATTCTCAATAGTGTAAAAATGATTGCCGAGCCATGGGATATTGGTCCCGGAGGCTACCAATTAGGTGGGTTTCCATCGCCGTGGTCTGAATGGAACGACCGTTATCGAGATACCATGAGACGTTATTGGCGAGGCGATAAAGGCTTATTGCCTGAGTTTGCCCGCAGAATTCATGGCTCAAGTGATATTTTTGAACACAGTGGTCGCCAACCCTTTGCCAGCATCAATTTTCTTTGCAGTCATGATGGTAATACTTTACGTGATTTAGTCAGTTATCAAGACCGCCATAATGAAGCCAACGGTGAAAAAAATCGCGATGGTCATTCCGATAATTTTGCCCATAATTACGGCATAGAAGGTGAAACTAGCGATGAGGCTATTTTGTCGCTGAGATTACGGCAAATAAAAAACATGATGGCAACACTTATGTTGTCTCAAGGCGTACCTATGCTGCTGGCAGGAGATGAAATAGGGCGTAGTCAACAGGGCAATAACAATGCTTATTGCCAAGACAATGAAATAAATTGGTTAGATTGGGATGAAAACGCGCTTTATGCGCAAGAACTTAAATTATTTACCGCTAGCTTGGCTGAACTAAGAAAACGTTTTTCTATCTTAACCCATGATCGTTTTATTCATAAAGATGATGAGAAATCTCCCGTGGATATCACTTGGTTCCATCCGTCAGGATTCGCCATGCAAAAAGATCATTGGCATTCTCATCATGCGGCAACATTAGGTTATTTGATACAAGAGAAAGCGCCAGATACGCCGGTTATTCTATGCCTTTTTCATGCCGGAGCAGAGCCGATAGAATTTCAATTGCCAGAGATTGATACCGTAAAACACTGGCAAGTTATGATTGATACAACGTCGAGCAGTGAGCAAGCAGAAGTACGAAATATACCGGCAGAACGACTGATTACCATGGCACCATTTTCAACAATTGTTTTATTAAATGATTGTTTATAAAAACAAATAGGATGTACGGATTGATGAATAAAAAAAATACCCAATGTGAAGTTACTGCATCAGATGGAAGTGTTCTGATGAATGAACACACCTTTTCAGAAGATTTAGCCCGACATTTTCATTTTTCATTAGGTCGTGACAAGATGCAAAAGTCTCACCTATACCTTTATAACGCGCTCGCGATCACCATTCGTGATCGTTTAGTTGCACAATGGCGAACCACCAGAGAATCTCGAGGTCATCAGCGCCGTGTGGGTTATATTTCATTAGAATTTTTAATGGGGCGCACACTTAATAACGCCATTTTGAATTTAGATTTAGATGATACCGTTCGTGATGCTTTAAAAGGTTATTGCTGTGATCTAGAAGATGTTGAACAAGCAGAACATGACGCTGGCCTAGGTAATGGTGGTTTAGGACGTTTAGCGGCCTGTTTCTTAGATAGCTGTGCAAGTTTGTCTTTACCCGTTATAGGCTACGGTATTCGTTATGAATACGGCATGTTCAATCAAGAAATTAAAAATGGCGCGCAAGTTGAGCATCCTGATAATTGGTTACGTAACGGTAATCCATGGGAAATTGCCGCACCTGAAAAAACCATCAGAGTTAAATTTTTTGGTCATGTTGATGTGATTAAAGAGCGCAATGGGCAACAGCATCGCCAATGGAATAATACCCAAGACGTGCTTGCCGTGCCTTATGATATGCCGATTCCTGGCTATCAAAATGGTATTGTTAATACCTTAAGACTATGGAAGTCTGAAGCGACAGATGAATTTGATTTAGATGAATTTAACGCTGGTAGTTATACTGAATCAGTCGCTAAAAAAAATCTAGCTGAACAAATCACTATGGTACTTTATCCAAACGACAGTAGTGAAAATGGTAAAGAACTGCGCCTAAGACAACAGTATTTTTTATCTTCAGCATCCTTGCAAGATACAATTAATAGTTATGTTGAAAACTGTGGTGACAACTTTGATCAATTTGTTGCACTGAATAGTTTTCAACTCAACGATACCCATCCAAGCATTGCTGTCGCTGAATTAATGCGTATTTTGATGGATGACTATTTTATGTCATGGGATGACGCCTGGAATATTACCTCACAAACGATGGCCTACACCAATCATACGTTATTACCTGAAGCGTTAGAGAAGTGGCCTGTTAGTTTATTTGCTAAGCTAATACCGCGTATTTTAGAAATTATTTATGAAATTAATGCCCGCTTTCTTCAACAGGTTGCTGTTGCATGGCCTGGAGATTCGAGTAAGCAACAAGCATTGTCATTAATTGAAGAAGGCCATGAACCACAGGTACGTATGGCACACTTAGCGATTGTGGGTAGTTATTCAGTTAATGGTGTGGCGGCTTTGCATACTAAACTGTTAAAAGCCGGATTATTTAATAACTTCTACCAACTTTGGCCTGAAAAATTCAATAATAAAACTAATGGTGTTACTCCACGCCGTTGGTTATCTCATTGCAATACCAGTTTAGCTAAACTTATCTCAAGTAAAATTGATAAAGGCTGGGTTGCTGATTTTGCTCATGTTGCTCAATTAAGTAAATTTGCAGAAGAGCATGCTTTTCAAGAAAAATGGCGAGCAAGTAAACAGGCCAATAAAGCCGTTTTAGCTGACTATGTACAAAAAGCAACAGGCGTTAAGTTTGGTGTTGATATGATGTTTGATGTGCAAGTTAAACGTATTCATGAATACAAACGTCAACTACTGAATATTTTGCATGTTATTGGCTTGTATGATCGTATTCGTAAAGGCGATACCGCTGATATTACACCGCGTTGCGTACTTATTGGCGGTAAAGCGGCTCCAGGCTATGTGATGGCGAAGGAGATTATTAAACTGATTAATAATGTCGCTGACACCATCAATTTAGACCCTAAAGCCGCTAAGTTCTTAAAAGTTGCTTTTGTACCGAATTACAATGTTTCTGCGATGGAAATTATTTGCCCTGCAACTGACTTGTCTGAGCAAATATCAACGGCAGGTAAAGAAGCCTCGGGTACGGGTAACATGAAGTTTATGATGAATGGTGCGCTAACTATAGGGACATTAGATGGCGCAAACATTGAAATTAGAGATGCCGTTGGCGCAGAAAACTTTTTCTTATTCGGCGCTCAAGCTCACGAAATTTCAGCTATTCGAGCAAATTATCAACCTAACGACATTATCGCTAATTCCGCAACGTTATCGGCGGTAATGCACTTGTTAGAAAGTGGTCACTTTAATTTATTTGAACCCTGTATTTTCGATTCAATTATTAATGCTATTCGTAATCCAGATGATATGTGGTTAACCGCTTATGATTTTGACAGTTATTTTCAAGCTCAACGCCTTGTTGATAAAGCTTATAAGGATCAAAAATTGTGGACCAAAATGAGTATTTTAAACACTGCGGCTAGTGGTGTGTTTTCGAGCGATCATACGATCAGGCAGTATCGAGATGAAATATGGAAGCTTTAGTAATTTACTTACTTAAAAAGTAAAACGCTATTTCTTGAACGTTAATTAATGTTTATAAAGGATAAGTTATGCCCAATAATGTAGAAAGAAGAATAAGTAATTTAACAAAAGAGACTTATGCGTTGATTTTGGCGGGGGGCCGAGGTTCAAGATTGTATGAATTAACAGACAAAAGAGCTAAGCCGGCAACATTTTTTGGTGGTAAATTTAGGATCATCGACTTTCCTTTATCTAACTGTATTAATTCAGGCATTAGGCGCGTTGGTATTGCAACTCAATATAAATCACACTCGCTGATTCGTCATATCAGCCGTGGCTGGGGACACTTTAAAAAAGAATTAGGTGAGTCAATTGAAATTTTACCGGCATCACAGCAAAAGGGTGATGGTTGGTATCTAGGCACGGCAGATGCTGTTTTTCAAAACATTGATATCATCAGGCATGAATTGCCAAAATACGTGATGATTTTATCAGGCGATCATGTTTATCGTATGGATTATGGTCCATTACTGGCCGAGCATGTTGCTAATGAGGCTGATATGACGGTTTGTTGTATTGAAACCTCGGTTGAAGAAGCGGCGGGTCAGTTCGGTGTAATGACCGTTGATGAAGACAGTCGAGTTTGTCGATTTGATGAAAAACCGGCCAATCCATCTGAAGTGCCTGGTAAACCCGGCGTCACATTAGCGTCAATGGGTAACTATGTTTTTAATACTGAGTTCTTATTTGAGCAACTAGAAAAAGATGCCGCAGAAGCAGGCTCAAGTGGCGATTTTGGTAATGACATTATTCCTAAAATAATCAAATCTCATCGGGTATTTGCTTTTCCATTTAAAGACCCTGATAGCGAAAAACAACCTTACTGGCGTGATGTAGGTACTTTAGATTCTTTCTGGGAAGCTAATATGGAATTAGTTGAGCCTGAGCCGCAACTTAATATGTACGATGAAAACTGGCCTATCTGGACTTTTCAAGAACAAACCGCCCCAGCAAAATTTGTTTTTGACCAAGACAATCGTCGCGGTATAGCGATTGACTCTACAGTATCTGGCGGCGTTGTTGTCTCGGGTTCTACAGTGAAACGCTCTTTATTATTTTCAAAAGTAAGAGTTAACTCTTACTGTGATATTGATGAAGCAGTTGTTTTACCTGGGGTTATTATTAATCGTAACAGTAAAATTAAAAAAGCCATTATCGATCGAAGCTGTGTTATTCCAGAAGGCATGGAAATTGGCATAAATCATGATGATGACCGTGCCAATGGCTTCAGGGTTACTAATAAAGGCGTGGTTTTAGTCACTAGAGATATGCTTGAAAAACTAGAGAAGCATACTAACTAGTTAGTGATAAGCATGATTAATTTAACGGGTAATTTCGAACATCGATGAAATTACCTAAGTTATTATCAATTTTACTTAACTTTTATAGCAGTTTACAAAGGTTAGTTTGTCATGAACTATCGTGAGTAAATCTTTAGGTTTTATCTTGATTAATTACAATTAATCTCTTGTTTTTAATGATTTATTTTAAAGTCATAAAATCTAGGTTGGTAAAAGTAATCACATAAAGAGTTAACGATATACTAGGAAGACACAATGGATAACCTAGCAAAAAGCTTGTTAGATAACGAATCGGTTAAAGCAATAGTTAATCTGCAACATCAAGATGTTTTTTCTGTCTTAGGTATGCATAATCACCCAACAGTGAGCGGGTTAATTGTGCGAGCTTTTCTACCTGAAGCACTCAGTGTCGAGGTAATCGATAGCAAAAATAATAAATTGGTGGCAACACTCAATAGAGTTGATCAAGCTGGACTTTTTGAAGGAAAATTAGGTCGAAGAAGAAATACATTTGATTATCGTTTACGCATTTATTATAAAAATGAAAGCATTATTGTCGATGACCCATATCGTTATCCCTCTTTATTAACGCATCAAGACTTATACCTTTTTTGTGAAGGTACTGACGAACAAACCTATCAATGGATGGGCTCGCATGAAGTGACAGTAGATAATGTCCAAGGAACGCATTTTGTTTTGTGGGCGCCTAACGCGTCTCGTGTTTCTGTAGTGGGCGACTTTAACTTTTGGGATGGTCGACGTCATGTTATGCGCAAACATCTAAGCTCTGGCGTTTGGGAAATATTTCTCCCTAATGTTGCTGCTAGTGCCAGTTATAAATACGAAATAGCCGATCAAAACTTTCAAATTCAACCTTTAAAAGCCGACCCCTATACTTTTTCTATGCAACTTGCCCCTGAAACTGCGTCTAAAGTGATGCAAAACAGTGACTATCAATGGCAAGACCAGCAGTGGATAAATGAACGCGACAGGTCATCTAATCAATATAATGGCGCGGTTTCTATTTACGAAGTGCATTTAGGCTCTTGGAAAAGAAACCAAGAAAATAATGCTGATCATATTCACGCGCCAAGTTATTTAACTTACCGTGAATTAGCTGAGCAATTAGTGCCCTATGTCGTAGAAATGGGCTTTACCCATCTGCAACTTATGCCAGTAAGTGAATACCCTTTTGACGGTTCATGGGGTTATCAACCAATTGGACTTTTCGCACCTACGGCACGTTTTGGTAGTAGCGATGACTTTAAATTTTTTGTTGATTGTTGTCACCGCGCAGGTATTGGTTTGCTACTGGATTGGGTACCTGGACATTTTCCAACGGATAAGCATGGCACGGGTAACTTTGATGGCACTTGTCTTTATGAACACGAAGATGTTCGCAAAGGTTTTCATCCCGATTGGCAAACTCTTATTTATAACTATGGTCGCGCAGAAGTACAAAGCTATTTGATCAGTAATGCTATTTATTGGCTAGACCAATTCCATATCGATGGCTTACGCGTTGATGCCGTTGCCTCTATGTTGTATTTAGATTACAGCCGAGAAGCGGGCGAGTGGTTACCTAATATTCATGGCGGCCGAGAAAACTTAGAAGCGATTGAATTATTACAACAGGTTAATACTCGCTCTTATGCAAAACATCCTGGTGTTATGATGATTGCTGAAGAATCAACCGCTTGGCCCGGTGTGTCTAAACCGGTTGACGCTGGTGGTTTAGGTTTTGGTTTTAAATGGAACATGGGCTGGATGAATGACACGTTAAAATTTATGGCGCGTGATCCCATTCATCGCCAACATCATCACAGCGAAATGACCTTCGGTTTAGTTTACAGTTTTAGTGAAAACTTTGTTTTGCCTATTAGTCATGATGAAGTCGTGCATGGTAAAGGCTCACTACTGAATAAAATGCCGGGGGATGATTGGCAAAAGTTTGCCAACTTACGCGCGTATTACGGCTTTATGTGGACTCATCCTGGGAAGAAATTATTGTTTATGGGCTGTGAATTTGCTCAACGTGAAGAATGGAATCATGACCAAAGTTTAGATTGGCATTTACTTGAGCATGCTAATCATAAAGGCGTGCAAACGCTGATTAAAGATCTTAATCACACTTATCGAAATATCCCAGCGTTACATGAGCTTGACTGTGACAATAGCGGTTTTGAATGGTTAGACTCACAAAATAATAAACAATCAATATTGATTTATTTAAGAAAAGGGCAAGCAGGAACAGCACCCGCTTTGGTTGTGGTTAATTTGACACCCAGCAGTTACGAAAATTTTTGTGTCGGTGTGCCTTTGTCAGGTTTTTATCGAGAATGTTTAAATACTGACAGCAGCAACTATGGCGGTAGTAATATCGGCAATGGCGGCGGTGTCTACTCGGTAAATGAGCCTTACGCAGGTCAAGATAACCTGCTTATTATGTCTGTTCCTCCTTTAGCGACCATGATTTTTGAATGGCAAGCAAAAGACTAAGTTGCAGTCATAAATTGATCGGCAGCTAGCATTATCTTTCTAATGATTAGGAGTGATAATGCGGCGTTGGGCAAGTGTTTTGTAGGTCGGACTTCAGTCCGTCAAACGTTAAGCAGGGCATTAAACTACTGGGACAAAAAAATCACAGCATTTTTTTTCGACCAGCATTTTCGACCAGCATTGATAGCAGAGCAGTTAAATTTTATTTAACCTGATGGACTGAAGTTCAACCTACAGGTGATTCTAGTCAAAGACAGATTATTTTTAAGGGTAAGTTATGACCACTGAGCAAGTGAAGCAAGTGCAGCAAAGCAAGCAAATAAAGACTCAAGCATTTACCGATCAAAAACCTGGTACTTCGGGCTTAAGAAAGAAAGTGACGCAGTTCCAGCAAACAGGTTACTTGGAAAACTTTGTGCAAGCGGTTTTTAATACCATTGCGCCTTGTGCCGGCAAAAAATTGGTATTAGGCGGAGATGGACGATTTTATAACCGTGAAGCGATACAAGTGATTATCCGCATGGCGGTTGCCAATGGCTTTACTCATATTTTGGTCGGTCAGGGGGGCATATTATCAACACCGGCAGCCTCTTGTGTGATCAGAAAAAACCAAGCCTGCGGTGGTATTATTTTATCCGCTAGTCATAACCCCGGAGGACCAGATGAAGACTTTGGGATTAAATTCAATGGCGAAAATGGTGGCCCTGCGCCTGAAAAATTAACCGATGCAATTTTTCAACAAACCTTATCTATGGAGCAATACCTGAGTATTGACGCTAATGATGTTGAACTTGACCAACTCGGTACAGTGCAAATAGCACAGTGTAAAATTGATATTATTGATCCCGTTAATGATTATGCCAATTTGATGGAATCGATGTTTGATTTTACGGCTATGAAGCGCTTGCTTGCACAAGGCGATTTTCGTCTATGTTTCGATGCTATGCATGCGGTTAACGGCCCTTATGCCAAAGAAATACTTGAAAAACGCTTAGGTGCGCCAGCTGGCTCTGTCATTAATGGTGTGCCATTAACCGACTTTGGTGGGGGGCATCCCGATCCTAACCTAGTGCATGCTCATGAGCTTGTTGCTTTATTATATGGAGATGATCCCTTTGATTTTGGCGCCGCCTCAGATGGTGATGGCGATCGCAATATGGTGTTGGGTAAGCAGTTTTATATTAACCCGTGCGATAGTTTAGCGATATTAACGGCCAATGCTGATTTGATACCAGCTTACGCTGGAGGTATTGCGGGTGTTGCTCGTTCAATGCCAACCAGCAGAGCGGTTGATCGAGTCGCCAAAGCGATGAATATACCCTGTTATGAAACACCAACCGGTTGGAAGTTCTTCGGTAATTTATTAGATGCCGGTAAAATCACCCTATGTGGCGAAGAAAGCTTCGGTACGGGTTCTGATCATATCAGAGAAAAAGATGGTTTATGGGCGGTATTGTTTTGGCTTAACTTAATCGCCGTAAAAAAACAGCCGGTCAGTGAAATTGTTAAAAACCATTGGTTGCAATATGGCCGTGATTATTTTACTCGCCATGATTATGAAGCGGTTGACAGTGATAATGCACAAGCCATGATCGGTCAGCTAAAAGCAAAACTCGCTACGTTACCAGGCCAGGTCATTGCGGGTGTGAAAATAACTTCTGCAGATGACTTTCAATATATTGATCCCGTCGATAAGAGTAAAACTACTGAACAAGGCGTTCGACTTTATTTAGAAAATGGTGGACGTATTGTTTTCAGGCTTTCAGGTACAGGTACGCAAGGAGCCACTTTAAGAGTTTATTTAGATTGTTACCAGCAGGATCCAGCGCTGTTAGCACAAGAAACACAGCAAGCCCTTAGTGAGTTAATTCAAGTAGCAGAAACGGTAGCAGGCATTAAACAATTTACCGGCAGAGAAAAGCCTGACGTGATCACATAACGCTGATAATGTAATTGCAATTGCCGACTAAAATTAGCTTTATCATTAGTGTGTTAGCCTATTTTTTAAGTATAGAGCTATAAGCATACTGCTGAAAAAATAACCAAAAATATAAGAACAAATGAAAGGTATTGAAATGAAAATATTAATGGCGGCGGCAGAGAATGACGCTTTACCGCGCGGAAAAGTTGGTGGTATTGGTGACGTAGTTCGAGATATTCCACTCGCTTTAGCCAAAATAGGTCAAGAGGTTGATGTGGTCATGCCAGGTTATGGTAGCTTTTCTAAGCTTGCCGGAGCCCAACATGTGACGGCATTAGAGGTTATGTTTGGTGGGCAAGCGCAAAGCGTTGATATTTTCAAAATTTCATTAACACCATCGCCAACGACTTCGTCAGCAAAAAAAGTGACGCAATGGGTGATTGAACATCCTTTGTTTGCCATTGGTGGCATAGGTGAAATTTACTGTGATGACCCCAGTAATCGACCTTTTGCGTCTGACGCCAGCAAGTTTGCCTTATTTAGCGCAGCGGTGGCTAAAGCGGTTATCAGTGATGTTTTTGGTAAAATTGATGTAATACACTTACACGACTGGCATACCGCTATGGTGTCAGTATTGCGCGCATACGATCCTCAATATCAAGCCTTAAAAGCCATTAAAACTGTTTACACCATTCACAATATAGCACTGCAAGGTATTAGACCCCTTGATGGCGATGAATCATCATTAAAGGCTTGGTTTCCTGACTTAGCTTTCGATGAAAACCAAATCAAAGATCCTAGATACCACAACTGTTATAACCCGATGCGTTCTGGCATTAACCTGTCAGATAAAGTCCATGCAGTGTCACCCACTTACGCCAAAGAAATATTATTACCCAGCAATGACCAACAGGGATATTATGGCGGTGAAGGTTTAGAAAATGACTTGCGCCATGCCGCTGCTACAGGACGCTTGCACGGTATATTGAATGGTTGCGAATATCCAGATAAAGTCAATGTTCGCCTTAACTTAACAGATTTAGTGACGCTTTGTGAACAGGAAGTTATGAAGTGGCTAGCCGATAAGCCTTTAGTTGATAACGCACATTTAATCGCGATAACGCGCTTAAAACAACTGGCCGCGAAAAAGCATAAAAAATTGCCTTTAGTGTTAACGTCAGTTGGACGCATTACCGATCAAAAGGTACGGCTTTTTCAACAAGCCATGGCCAATGGCGAAACCGCGTTAGAGCAGTTATTAACACACTTGTCTGATCAGGGTGTTTTTATCTTATTAGGCAGTGGCGATAATAAGCTAGAAGCGTTTTTAGCCCAGGTAGCCTCGAAGCATAGTAATTTTATTTTCTTAAAAGGCTACTCAGAAGCGTTATCGATCAGTATGTATAATTCTGGCGATTTATTCTTAATGCCAAGCTCATTTGAACCTTGTGGTATCAGTCAAATGTTGGCAATGCGAGCTGGGCAACCCTGTTTAGCGCACAGCGTAGGTGGCTTGAGTGACACAATAACTGATAATAAAAACGGTTTTACCTTCAATGGCGATAATCCGCTACAACAAGCTGAAAATATGCTCAGCCGTTTTCAGTCGGCATTAGCAATAAAACAAAAAAGCCCAAAAAGTTGGACTAAAATCTCAACTAATGCTTTTAAATCAAGGTACTTGTGGAGTGATGTTGCACACGACTACCTTAAACATTTATACCGTAATTAAGCCTGTTATTGCGCCTTAATCTGCTTTCTTTGCTTAGCGCTGAAACGCTATAGTGAAGGGGTTATATACATAACCACTTCACTAAGTGCTTTCAGTGGCAATAGTTTAAAGCACCTCATGTCAGCTAAAATTTTTTAAGGGTTTTAGTTTTAGCGACGAGTTATGGGTTAAGAAGGGCATTCAGCTGATATTTAATAAATTTCATCGATAAATTCGCTACTTAGGCTATTTTTCGCGTAGTATTTTAGTTAAGTCGACACACTTAACTTCTGAGCTTAATTCAGACTCATGAACGAGAAATAATATGCTAAAAAAATGTTCCCAATTACTTTTTTCACTCCTGATCAGCTTTGTTTGCTCGTTTACACTTTTAGCCAATAGTGCCGAGCAGATTTGGCCTGGTAGTGAATATGATAACTCAATACCAACTTTTGCCGACGTTTTAGGTTATGACGTTGGCGAAAAAATCACTCATTACGGTGATATGCTGCGCTACTTTGAAGCGCTCGAACGTGCAGCGCCCAAGCAAATTAAATTATTTGAATACGGCCGTACATGGGAAGGCCGTAAGCTTATATATGTCGCTATTGGTAAAAGTGATGTTATTGATAATTTAGATGATTTTGCCAATAAAATGCAAAAGCTTTCTGATCCACGCATCACCGATAAAGAGGCGGCGAAACAGTTAATTGCTAAACTGCCTGCTTCAGTATGGTTAGGCTATGGCGTTCATGGCAATGAAATTAGTAGCACAGATGCGGCGATGATGACCGCTTATCATTTATTAGCCGCGCCCAATGAAGCGACTAATCGTAAAATTTTAAAAAACACCATCGTTTTTATTGATCCTTTACAAAATCCAGACGGGCGCAGCCGATTTACCAGTCGCTATTACGCCACCGTGGGCATGCAACACAGTGCAGACAGACTAAGCGCCGAGCATAACGAACCTTGGCCAAGTGGCCGTTCAAACCATTATCTATTTGACATGAATAGAGATTGGTTAGCGATAACACAACCTGAAACCGCAGGCCGTATTCGTGTGATGAATCATTATCGGCCATTAGTGGTGATTGATTTACATGAAATGGGCGGAGACAGCAGTTATTACTTTTCACCCGCCGCACAGCCTTTTAACCCGCACATGACGCAAACTCAAATTGATAACATGACCGCTATTGGTAAAAACCATGGCAAACATTTTGACCGTCTTGGTTTTGATTATTTTACCCGTGAAGTCTTTGACGCTTTTTACCCTGGTTATGGTGATAGTTGGCCAACATTTTATGGTGCGTCTGCGTCAACCTATGAGGTTTCTTCTGCAAGAGGTGAGATCTTTAAAAAGAAAACCGGTGAAACGTTAACCTATAAAGATACCGTTCAACGACATTTTGTTGCTTCAATTTCTACAGCGGAAGGCGTTGCTGACCGTCACGATAAATTACTTAATGACTATTACAATTATCAAACCAGTGCGATTGCAGCAGGTAAAAAAAATAAAAAAGAACGGGTCTATATTTTACCTAACCGAAGAAATGTCGCAGGAGGTCATCGCCTTGCAACACTGATGGCGCAGCACGGCGTTGAAGTAAAACAAGCCGACAAGGCCTTTAAACAATGTGGTAAAAGCTATCAAGCCGGTGCTTATTTTATTGATACAGCTCAGCCTAAAGGTCGTTTTGTTACCACCACCTTTACCAAGCAAGTTGATATGGCACCGGCATTTGTTAAAGAGCAAGAGCGTCGACGCGCAAGAAAATTAGCCGATGAAATCTATGATGTTACGGGTTGGTCATTGCCGTTAATGTTCGATGTTGATGTTGACGCCTGTTCAAAAGCCGTGAAAGTAGCAAGCCATAGGGTTAAAAGTGATGACCCACTTATCGGCAAAGTGATTAATCCTGACGCTAGCGTTGCCTATTTGGTGTCTTGGGGTGATATGGCCGCCGGTCGATTTTTAACCGCAGCACTGCAGCAAAACATTATTGTTAAAAGTGCGGATAAAGCTTTTACCTTAGCTGAAAAAACATACAATGCCGGTACCTTGATCATCGAAAAGCGAACTAATGACGATGACTTAGCGACGAAAGTGATGAAAATAGCCAAAGCTTCAGGCGCGCAAGTTCAAGGGGTTAATTCAAGTTGGGTTACTCAAGGCCCCAGTTTTGGTAGTAGCAATACCGTTACCATGACAGCACCCAATATTGCTATGGCATGGGACGAACCTGTGAGTTCGCTAAGTGCAGGTAATACTCGCTTCGTTATTGAACGTCAGTTTAATTACCCCGTGACGGCAATACGGACCAACACGCTTAAAAGTGCCAATCTATCTAATTACCAAGTGCTTATTTTACCCTCGGGTGACTATAAAGAGTTGCTGGGCATCAGTGGCGCTGAAAATATCAAGCAATGGGTAAAACGTGGTGGCGTATTGATCACACTGGGTAGTGCAACGCAATTTGCTGCAGAGCATGATATAGCCTTGTTAGATGTCAAAAGAGAACGCGCGTTTAAAGACAATAAAGACGATAAATCAAACGCAGCTAAAGAGGTTAAAGAAGTTGAAGGCGAGTCTATGGTTGACGGGCAGTTATTTACCACTAAAAAGGCGCTAGTGTCAGCCAGTGAAAATCCAAAAGAAAAACCTGACTTTGTTGCCGGCGTTTTGGCTAATATTGAAGTTGATCAAGAACATTGGCTAACGGCTGGGGTACATAACAAGCTGACCGCTATTGCCTATGGCAGCGATATCTATGCGCCGATAAAACTAGCGTCAGGTAAAAACCTTGCTTGGTTTACTGATGCAGAAAATGTTTTAGCAAGTGGTTATTTATGGGCAGAAAATAAAAAGCAATTGGCTTATAAACCTTACCTTATTCATCAACCTATGGAACAAGGCATGGTGATCGCTTTTACCCAAGACCCCACCACTAGAGCCTATTTAGATGGGCTAAATATTATGCTAATGAATACTATTTTCAGAGCCGCAGCCCACGCTAGGCCATTGAGATAACAGCTAAGCTAATGGGTTTTATAGCGAGTGCAGCTATACAACCCATATATTTGCCCCTTAGCGAGGTTAAGTAGGGCTTATAAAAATATCAACAGCCTGTATTCAAGTACATTTTATTAAAGCGACGAAAGTCGCTTTTTTTTACCCTGAGTTTTTCGTTATATTACCTGCTATACACTTGAGTCAGTCACTCAGTTTCAAGTTATAAATATTTGTTTAAAACTTGAAACTGCCGGCCTTTATTCTGCAGCATAATTGTTAATCAGTAATTAATTACTGATTAACTTTAAACGATTACGCTATGTAAACAACGCCTAGTGTAGAAGCTAAATAAAGATCGAAACAAAAATTCCATGCAAGCCTATTCATACCGGTGAGCAAAATGGGCTTTGGTGAATAAAGATAGAAAAAAATTTGGTAGTAGTTTTATTGATTAAAAAAGCACCAAAAACACTCTAGATAAAGTTGAAACCTGACTTATTGGTAAGCTAAGGGGGAAGTTAGTAATTTGTTAACCCTAACGTTGCTTCAAGCTCACTATAGTCGTTCATATTCAATTTTTAAAAGTTACCTAAGAATTCATTTTCTGGGGTGAACTGAACTTAATAAATAGTCCGCTTCGTCACCAAAGTTCAAATTAAGTTTTATCAATGGTTTTTAAAATAGAAGCTCATTCCTAAGGAGCTATCTGATCCATAGTCAGTTAGGCGTTAGTGCCCAAAATAATGTAGTCTCTAAGGTAGCTGTAAACTACTTCTAAATTCAATTATTTTATATTCCCACTTTATAGATAGTTGTATTAGGGTTACCATTTTTCAGACCAAGGTCTTAAATCAATTTCATGCGTCCATGCTGTCCGTGCTTGTTTATGAAGATTGAGATAGTTTTTAGCTATTTCCATCGGGGCTAACAGTGCATCATTTTCAAGCATCTGGTCAACATTAGGTAAATTTTCACGAATAAACGTTGAGTTAATAGGACCGTCAATAATACTATGGATAACATGAATGTTACTTGGTCCAAGCTCCCTAGCCATAGATTGCGCCAGTGCTCGCAGCGCAAATTTAGCGCCAGAGAAAGCAGAAAAACCCTCGCTGCCTCGCATACTGGCGGTAGCTCCTGTAAATATAATTGTGCCGCGCTTACGTAACAACATGCGTTTTGACACTTCTCTGCCCGTTAAGAAGCCAGCAAAACAAGCCATTTCCCAAACCTTACGGTAAACTTGACTGGTGGTTTCAGTAATGGAAAAACGTACATTAGCACCAATATTGAATACAACGACTTCAATAGGCCCAATTTCACTTTCTATTTTTTCTATCATCTCAACCATTTGAGTTTCATCTCTGGCGTCAACACCAAAAGGATAGGCTTCACCTCCTTGATTAATTATTTCGTCAGCTAAGGAATGCAGTTTGTCGATATGCCTAGGTCGTCTTACAATACATGCCTTGAAGCCATCAGCGGCAAAGGTTTTTGCTATTGCGGCCCCTGTATCATCTCCGGCACCCACCACCAAACAAACAGCTTTTTTGGAATTATTTTTCATCTTGTGTTTGCCTTTTTATCTCTTGTTCTACTTGGCTCAGGCGTTCTTTACCAAAGAAGATTTGCTTACCGACAAATATAGTTGGGATACCAAAAGCACCTCGTGCCACCGCACTTTTAGTATTAGCGACTAATAAAGCTTTTGTATCTTTACTATTTGCTCTTAAAGTAAGATCTGCAAAATCGTAGCCTGATTGTATGAGTATTTTGGCGGCCACTTCAGGATCATTCATGTTAGCTGACTTCTCCCAAATGTGATGCAGAGCAGTATCAATAAATTTCTTTAGCTCTGCTGTACCTTTAAGGCTTTCTGCTGCCGCACAGCGCATTAAAAATAGGGTGTTGATAGGAAAATGTTGATTAAAAACAAAGTCGGTTAGATTATGCTCTTGAATAAAACGTTGGATTTCCAATCGCTCGTAAGCGATTTTATTTTTAACACCAGCAAAAGCTTCAAAAGGGGCTTTGTTACCGGTTTCTTTAAAGATGCCTCCTAATAAGCAGGGAACATAGTTAAAGCTTGCACCCGTATTTAACTCTATATTGGAGAGCATTTTATGTACGAAATACGCGTTAGGACTAGCTAGGTCAAAAATAAAATCTATTTGCATTTTTTCATCCTCATTTCTCTTTGTCATCATTGACTATTTAGAACTCGGTTAATATTTTGTGGTGCAGTTATTACTTAATCAAAAATTCAACTTTATTTGCCACTCCGTCCCATTTATCTGCATCTGAAGGTGCTGACTTTTGTTCTGAAATAACGGGCCATGTCTGGCTTAATTCTGTATTTATTTCAATAAAATGTTTTTGGTTATCCGGTAAATCATCATCACTGTATATCGCACCCACAGGGCATTCAGGTTCACACATTGCACAATCAATACACTCATCAGGGTTAATGACCAAAAAATTTTCACCTTCATGAAAACAATCAACAGGGCAAACTGAAACACAATCGGTATGTTTACAATTAATACAATTGTCAGTTACATAAAATGCCATATTATTTCCTTTTTTTATTCCGTGAATTACTTTTCAACAAACGAACGTTCAATAACATAATCTGAGACATCACCTGTGTGTGCTGATGCTTTAAACCCTAAGTTATCAAGTATTTTGCATGTATCTTTGAGCATACTAGGGCTGCCACAAATCATGGCACGATCAGTTTCTGAATTTAACGGCTCTAGACCTACATCACTACAGAGCTTACCGTTAGTGATAAGATCAGTTAAACGTCCTTGGTTTTTAAATGATTCTCGTGTAACTGTAGGATAATAAATCAGTTTTTCTTTAACCATGTCACCAATATATTCATCTTCAGTTAGCTCTGTAAGCAGGTAATCATAATAAGCAAGTTCACTGACATAACGAACTCCATGAACGAGAATTATTTTGTCAAAACGCTCAAAGGTTTCAAAGTCTCTAATAATGCTCATAAAAGGGGCTAATCCAGTGCCGGTTGCAAATAAATATAAATTTTTTGCCGGTGTTAGATCATGTATCACCAAAGTGCCAACAGGTTTCATACTGAGCAGAACTGAATCATTTTTTTGTAAATGCTGTAGTCGAGAGGTTAAAGGTCCGTTAGGTACTTTAATGCTTAAAAACTCTAAGTGTTCCGCATAATTAGCACTTGCTATACTGTAGGCTCTCATTAAAGGTTTACCTTCAACTTCTAATCCGAGCATGACAAAGTGACCATTATGAAATTTTAAACCTTCCGGCCTTGTTGTTTTAAAACTAAATAACGTGTCATTCCAGTGTGTTACTTCAAGTACTTCTTGCTTATAAAAAGCCATCGTAATTCCCTATATTAAGCTATTGATAATTTTTCTATTTTTGCAGGCACATATTTATGCCAAGGCGTACCAGCAAAAAAATCTTTTCGGTCTGATGATGTCAGTTCATTTGGGGCTATGCCTATATGAACTTTCTTTCCTTGGGAATTCTTATAATCAAGTCCTAGTCCGTTTGGTAAACTAATAAAGCCAGGTCGTTGTTGTTCAGTAACAAATGCATGGGTTTGTCCTGAGCCTGTTTGAGTGCTTATTTTTACTTGATCACCAGATTCAATTTTTAATTTATCGGCATCTACAGGATGAATATATAAGCTAGATGATTTATTTTTTTTGTCCCAAGAAGCGTCACGAATAATTGTATTTGTCGTTTCACCTCGTCGTTGTCCTGCGGTCAAAATTAATGGGAACTCTTTTGGGCAAGCCAACAAACTCGTGTCTAAATTACAAACTTGTGGGAATAGTTCGGGTAGATGCAATTGAATCTGTTTATCCGCTCTAGACATTCGCTTCCACGTATCACTGTAGTCAGTGCCAGAGTCGGAAAAAATAAAGCCTGATGGACTATTTAATAGGGTTTCAAACATTTTTTCACCTGCTTGCCATAGCGAACCTGTAAAGCCAGCATTGTTAGCATAAGTTCGATTTTTACGGACAAATTGGTGACACAAAGCCCAAAAAGGAGCCGCGGATGCAGACTTTCCTTGATTTAACGTTTGCCCTAAAGAACGATATAACAAAGAAGGTAATACTTTCATCAACTCCGGTTTAAATTTAAGTAATGCGGTGAATGCAAGCGCAAAGCTTCGTCGACCTAACTTTGCTGCCGTTCTCAAAATAGCCACATGAAGAGGTTTTAAAGCACCAAGTTCTTCAATTAGGAGGGTATGAATTTCAGCTTCAATCTTAGTACCTGCCAGCTTGTCAACAATAGGGTGACGTAACTGAAAAGTGTTTTTAGGAAAGTCGACTTGGAAAAATACACATTCATGTTTTTCATAGGCGCTTGCTGCAGGTAAAACATAGTCAGCAATGTTAGCTGTTTCTGTCATGGCAACATCGATTACTACAGAAAATTCCAATGCTTGCATTGCTTCGCGCATTCGAGCGCTGTCAGCATAAGAATGAACAGGGTTTGAACTTTCAATTATTGCCGCTCTAAATCGGTCAGGATGGTCGGTTAATATTTCATCTGCTATTTCGTTACAAGGCAATAAACCTACAATGACTTTTGAGCCAAGGACAGGGCTTACTTTCTTATTGATGTTTTTCTTGGTGCTTTTTGCTGAAACATCTCCCTTACTTGCATCGGTTACTGATAATAAAGATACACCGATATTAGCCGTTCCTTTTTTGGCAAAATTGCCAGTAATAACAAATAAAATGCGCTGTAAGTAGCTTACCAGTGTCGAATTAATATTTTGCTGCGTACCAAGATCTTCAAATATTGATACTGATTTCGCCTGAGCTAATCGTCGAGTAGCTCGAGTCACTAAATCAAGATCTAATTGAGAAATTTTACAATACTCTGCAATATCCAACTGAGCAAAGTAAGCGTGAATTTGATCAAAGCCTTCAGTATGATCTGATAGGAAAGTTTTGTCTTCAAGTTCTTCTTGGATCACAATAGCAATCATTGCTGATAATGCCCAAGCATCAGTACCAGGCTGTAGTTGTAAATGATAATCGGAAATTTTGGCTGTATCGGTAACACAAGGGTCTAAAACGATCATTGCCCGCTTGGGGTCTCTTGATATATCTTTTAGTATCGTGCGAGTCTTTGGGAAACCGTGCGTTTGCCATGGATTTTTACCTAGAAACACACTGACTTCAGCATGTTCAAAATCGCCATGAGGGCCACCACCAAACATTTTACCGCTAACCCAGAATTCGCCTGTTTTTTCTTGTGCTAAAGCGTTTGTGCGGTAGCGCACGCCCAAAGCTTTTTGTAAGCCATCACTATAAAGCCCACCTAGGTGATTGCCTTGACCACCACCGCCAATGAACAAAATTTTATCACCACCGTGACTATTTTTGACTTTATTTAAACCTGCCGCGACTTCTTTAATTGCCGTTTCCCAAGATACAGCCTCGTAGCTACCATCGCTTTTACGTCGCATGGGAGTATCAATCCTGTCTTGTCCCATTTGATAATAATTTAAACGAGCCGCTTTGTTGCAGAGATAACCTTGAGATGATGGATTGTCTCGATCACCTTTAATCTTTAAAAGTTCTCTACCTGATTCACCACCAGTTTGAATGTCTAGACCACAATTGACACTGCAAAGAATACACGATGATTTTTTAAACTCTACATTTTGTTTCTCTTGTGACATTTTTGCCTCCGGTTAACTACAAGTACATTCGGTTCTAAAATAGAACCTTACTTATTCTATGGTTGCAAAATGGAACTTGTCAAGTATAATTTGGCGATAATACTTTATGATGATAAAAGGCTGCTATTAATGAGATGGGATCAAGTCAATACTCAAACTTGCTCTATTGCCCGTTCTTTATCTATATTTGGTGACTCATGGACACTGTTAGTTATTCGGCAAATTTTCATGAGAATTCGCCGGTTTTCGGATATACAACAATCTCTTGGGATAACTAAACACCGACTATCCGATAGGTTAAATAGACTGGTAGAAGAAGAAATAATTTATAAACATTTGTATGATGAAAAATACAATAGGTTTGAATATAAACTGACAGAGCGAGGGCTTGAGCTTTACCCCATATTAATTAGTATTACTATGTGGGGAGATAAGTGGACGGCTGATGCTGATGGACCACCCGTCGAATATGTTCACAAAAACTGCGGTGAAAATGCCAAACCGAAACTATCCTGTAGTCATTGTGATGAACAAATTAATGCGACTAATACAACAATGCGTTTAGGTCCTGGTATAGAAAAAAAATTAATGCGTGGCGAAGTGAAAGAAACCGATATCAATTTATATAGTCGTGCTTTTCAAAACTTCAATGGATAGTCTGTGGGCTTTGTAATGCCAAATAATGCTAGAACATTTGTATTAAAAATAATTCAAGCAGGCAAGAATACAATCGTTATCGCTATCTTTATTTCGGCAATGGGGCATGTAATGCATACTTACCTTCAATTGAGCAATATGCCTTACTTGCAAGCACTTGGTTTTTCCTCGATGTTGCTTCCATGTTTATGTATGTGGCACTTGGCTCTAAAATAAGCCCTTTTCTCTCAAGATCTCGTAGTATGAATTTCGTTAATCGTACCGTGGGGAGTGTATTTATTCTTGGAGGAGCTTTAGCGCTATCTTAGGGTGCCAACAATAATACCTAATATCAATAAATACAAAAATTTGGCTGGCTATTTTTCTTTAAAGTCGCTGCGACCTCAATGGTGCCTAAGCGGACTATTTATTGTGATAAATATTAGTCAGCTGACCTAAGAAACAACCGATAGCTAGCTGCCGCTTAACCCATAAAATTGTAAGCTTCCACATTTAGTTGATTTTTCCTATTGGGTGTTTCCATTTTTATTTAGATAACTCCAACTTTACTCAGCTTCTACACCTAGCTTCATATATTGCTTTGTGCCTTTGTTTTCAACGGTGAAAAAGTACGGCGGTGTAATTGCCAACAGAGCAGATAAATCAAACTATAAAGCACCATTCCTCCAGTAAGTACGCCATTCCAGCTTCCATACTGCCAGCAGGCAATTAAGTAAAAACCACCTAGGCTACCGCCAACATAATAGTGTACAAGGTATAACGCAGTGGCAGTGGCTTTCGCTGCACTCGCTTTTTGACTTACCCATGCATAAGCAAGTGAGTGGGTGAAAAAAGCGCCAGAACTAATAAGCAATAAACCCATAAGCATTGCGGGTAATGAGTCATAAGCTGCAACCCACATGCCTATCGCACTGATTGTTGTTCCTAATACTATGCCACTAATCGGGCTATAATTTTGGCTCCAACGGCCACTTAACTTTGCGGTAATTGTACCGGTGAGATAACACAAAAAAATCATCGAGGTTAAGCTAATTGACAGCGAATAGGGTGGTGCGACAAGACGAAATCCCATTACCGTGTAAAGGTTAACAAACAATGAGAAATTTAGTCCACCAATCATCATAGCCAACCACAATTTACGCTCTTTCAAGTGACCAATAACATGACGACTATGAACGCGAAACTGCCCCTTTGTGGGGATGAAATTTTGCTGCTCGGGTAACAGTCTGTTAACGAGTAACGCACCGAATAAACTGAAAATAGCCATACCTATTACCGCGAGTTCCCATCCCCAATATTCAGTGATAAAACCACCATATAAACGCCCAAAAATTCCCCCTAATGAATTAGCACTAATATAGCCACCGATCGCAAGTATTAAGGCTGTTGGGGTAAATTCTTCAGCCATATATGCCACAGCAACGGCTATAAAACCAGCAAGAGAGATGCCCATCACCGCGCGTGTTAACGTTAACGTTAGCAATGAATCGGCTAGCAACATGGCTATACCCGTAAATGGTAATAAAAAAAGACTCAGTATCATGACCTTACGATGGCCAATCATTTCTGAACCGATAGCCCATGGCACAAGAGTAAGCGCTAACGTTAACGTACATGCCGCGAGTAACCAGTTAATTTCAATGGCACTGGCGCTAAAGGTTTCAGCCATCAAGGGCAACATAGGTTGGAACATGTACAAGTTGCAAAATACGAGGAAAGACCCTAAGGCTAACGCGAAGCTTGCTCGGCGGTAAGCGGGTGTTTTTATTTCAATCATGGTGATGAGACTCAGACAGTGACATTTAATAACGATCACTATTAAAAAAAATAATTAAACAGTAGCAATATTGTAAAGATAATAAGTGTGTATTGATAACGATAACTTTTATAACCAAGCTTATCGTTATCAAAATTAACAACAGCCAAAGTTAATTGCAAATTATCGAGCCCTCTTCAGGATTAGCACATTAGTCAAGTCGGGTGCTTGATAATTACCGCTAGAGAACGCCTGGTTAGATTTATGATGCATTAAAGGTGATTTTTTCCTAGTATTCGCTGCAGCTTTCTTTGCGGTGAAAGCCAACTGAGTCGCAAAAATTTTGAACACCGAAGTGATGGGTGAGAAGATGAAATGCTGACTTTAAGTCCAGTGTTTTTTATTGATGTTTGCGCTTACGACAACTACGGCTGCATATTTATGGTCATTATATAGGCACTGAATAGTGACCAAAAATGTGCAGCAGTACATAATATTTCGATGGAGTTGAGCGAATAATATACTTGTGCTGATGTTATCGTTGGTATGAATTTTTAGGATGTATTACTTACCTTAACAATGCCATGAGCTCAATAAAAATAAATAACGGCTATAATGTTAAGTTTTCTCTAACTGCTTATCGGCTAATACTTGCTGCAACTGATTATTGGCTTCTTCCGTGAAAAGTAAGGAGGTTGACACTTCTTTAATATATTCATCATCAATAGCGCTATGCGCCAGTCTTAGCTCAAGTTGGCTAATGATTTTTGCTTCATAAACATAACAGGCTAGGGGCATTTTATGGTGCAATGTGGGTAATAATGCTGCGCGTTTAACTTTTGCTTGTAAGGCTAATGCGTCTAATATTGAATCAGGAAAATTCCAATGTTTAGCAATAAAATAAGTCAGTTTCTTTGATTCTTTAGCCATTAAATTTTTAAATAAGGTAGAGTTTGGCTGACAATCTGGATGAACAATAGCAAACGCATCAGTGAGTAACTGATAAATGACGAGGTCGCCTAAATTACAAATTAAACCGATAAAGTAAGCTTGAGCTGCACTGTCTTTTATGGACGATTTAGCCACCAGTGCTTTTGCTGTTATGCCGGTAGATAAGCTATGTTGCCATATTTTCTGACCATATTGTCTAAAGTAAATAGTTGAATTTGGTACTAGCTTATTAACAAAGCCGTTAATAACGCCTTCTGATAAACCGTTGGCACCTAACAGCAAAAAAGCAGATTTAAGATCCGTGATCTCTTTATTGTTACGATTATAATAAACCGAATTAGCTAGCTCGATAACCTTTGCGGCAATGGCAGGCTCTTGCTGAATTAATTGGATTAAAGCTTCAGTATCAAAGTCTTGGTTATTTATCTGCTGAATAATTTTTGTTAAAGATAAGGGTAATATAGGTAATACATCTAAAATCAATTTTGGATTTTTCAATAAACCTTGTATTTTTGATGATATAAGTTGCGATAGTTCATGGTCATTTGGTGACTCTACCTGGTTAGATTCGCCTAATAGGTAGTCATAAAAATTTTGTTGATATTCATCTTCAAATGAGTAAAGCATCAGTCCATCGTGGTTTGTATTATTGTTTATATTACGATTTTTATTAGCCTGCTGATTTTCAACTTCTTTTTCTGAATCAACACCTTGTCTGCTTTCTTCGAAAAAATATACATTGGGGGTACTACTTTCAGTTTTTTGAAATAATTGACTTAATAGTTTGTTGAACATAGCTATAAAAAACACTTAAAGGGTTAAAAGGATGTCAGTATTGAAAAAGGCCACTAAGTTAACATCCAAGTTTTTACCGAGCTTTTTTCTTATTATTGTAATTTTATTTTGTTTGATAATAACTTAATTTTGTAGACAAAATTAGTTTTATTTACGCTTTAATAAACAAATGTTTGAGCCAGATAAATATAAAATTTAGCCTGAGTTGATGCGGTAATTAATGAGTGAATTAACCAGTGAATTAAGCGCTTAAAAATCAGCCACTATAGCGATTAAAATATCAACTGGAAACTGGCGTTAATTACATCATCACCCATGACAAAAATGTGCTTGGTCCAGCTATTTTTACGCTAGTGCTTAAGGCTAATTTTGCTAAAGCCACTGAGCTGAAACTATTGTTTAGTGGCAGTATATGCGAGTGATTATTAGTGCCGTTAGTTAGTGCTGCTAACATTAACGTCATTAGTGTTATTTTTAGTACTGTAGTTAACCCCTGAAAATATTAACTTTAGCTCGAGGTTAGCCGCAAATTATCATTTAAATTACTCTGAGCAAGTTATGACAACATTATTGCTACTATCTTGGACATTATCAGGGTATTTTTCTTGTCGCTTGTTTTTACCCGTGTAAAATACCGCTATTATTTCTTTCTTGTTTATTGTGTAAAACTTACCTATGTTCGAATTAAAATATCAAACCCCTAAAGCTTGGGCCGATGCAGTGCTGAATGACTTCGACACCTTCTTAACTGATCATGCCGCAGCAGAAAAAAAAGCCTCAGGTATGGCGATGTCGATGATCTCTCATTATCCAGATCGAAAATCAGTAGTGAAAGCGATGGCGGACTTAGCTATTGAAGAACTTATTCACTTTAAACAGGTACTAAAATTAATTTATGCCCGTGGCGGACAATTAGGCGCGGATGAAAAAGACCCTTACATTAATCAAATTAGAAAGGTTTTTCGTAACGGTAGTGATGTGTTTTTTATGGACAGATTAATCGTGGGCGGCGTAATTGAAGCGCGTGGTCATGAACGATTTTTTTTGATTGCACAAGCGCTACCAGAAGGCAAAGACAAAGAATTTTATCAAACTATCGCTAAATCAGAAGAAAAGCATAAAAATTTATTTATTGAATTAGCTTACGAATATTTTCCTAAAGCAGACGTTGATCAACGTTTAGCCGAAGTTTTAGACATTGAAGCGGACATTTGTGCGGCGCTACCTTTTCGTGCGGCCTTGCATTAATGTGCAATGCGGCATTTAGGTCATCGCCTTGAAACTGATTTTTTCTTCAAGTACTACAAAAGCACGTAAGCTTTTAAGGTAATAAGCACCATGACTAACAACAGCGCTGCGCAACAACAGCATAAAACATGCGCTAAATATTTAGCCCATTATGCTGAGCCAGAAGCACTATTGCTGGCGTCGTTTCCAGAACAGGGCAGCTATCAGCACGTGCTTGTTATTCCAGCGTTTGAAGAGTCTGCGCAATTTATTGACCGATTTATTGACTCGACACTGGTTGAGCAACAGTGTTTGTTAATCGTGGTGATTAATCAGCCCGACAGCGATTTTGGTCGTCAGCATCAACAAGCGCAAAGTGACTTAGCCCAGAGTATTACTGAACGGGGTGAACTGATTTGGCAGCAGGGTAATTTAAGTTTAATTGACCTTTGCCATTCGAGTCGCCATAAAAAGCTTAATGCGTCAATCTTAATGGTTAATCGTTACAGCCAACCGATTCCTGGGGATCAAGGCGTAGGTTTAGCAAGAAAAATTGGCGCAGACTTAGCGATAACACTATTTACTCAAGGTCATATTAATGCTTCTTGGGTACATTCAACAGACGCTGACGCCTATTTACCTGATAATTATTTTACCGCTCATGCTGTTAATAATGTAGCGCTTAAGCATGCCGTTGCTACTTGTTGTAATTTTTATCATTACAGTGAACACCAAGCCATTCATCAAGCCAATTTACGCTACGAAAACGCTTTACGCTATTACGTTGCTGGTTTGCACTATGCGCAATCACCTTATGCTTATTTTACTATTGGCAGTATTTTATCTTTTGATATGCTGGCCTACTGTCAGGCGCGAGGTTTTCCTAAACGCAATGCCGGTGAAGACTTTTACCTGTTAAACAAGCTGGCTAAATTGGGTGAGGTGGTTTACTTAGCCGACGTAACGATAAAATTAGAAGCTAGGCCTTCACAGCGCGTGCCTTTTGGTACTGGGCCAGCAGTGCAAAACATCATGCAACTTGTCGAACAAGGGCTAGATTATCAATACTATAATCCAGCCGTTTTTGTGCAATTAAAAGCCTGTTTACAAGCATTTGAATGCCTATGGCAATATCGACAACAACCTGAACTATGGCTAGTTTTTTTACCTAAAAATAGCCAGCAGGCTTTAATCAGTATAGGTTTACTGAATTTTGTGGCTAAGCAAAAAGTGAACAAGCAAGCACAATTTAACAAACAACTGACGGTATGGTTTGATAGTTTTAAAACTTTGAAGTTTATTCACGCGCTACGCGACTTAGGTTTAGAGAATATAGCCCTAGAACAAGCGATAGCTGATGCACCGTTTAGTATGAGTTAGTTACCTCAGCTTTTTTACTATCAATGGGGTCAAAATATAAATGGTCTATCAATGGGGTAAGTATCAATAAGATCAGAGTTGTTGATATGTTCAATCTAAAGAAATAAACCAGTGTAAGCTAGGCTTTATTCTCTTGGGTTAAATGAAATCAGTGTTGCCGCGAAAGAATTAAGCGTATCAAAAAATATCAAGCCAAACATTAACGGCTTTATAGCGCTGCATGAAGCCAGCGTAAACTGACTTTTTATCGCGTTAATCAAACTGATAGTTATTTGAGCGTTATTTGAAAGTTATTGGCTAGTGATTATTGCCTTATTTTTAATAAAGCTAGCTATGAAAGGTAATTATTGACGCTATTTACAACATAAAATAGGCAATCAGAACGGACAATATGGCTTTGATTTGACGCCATGAACATTTTCAAGTTGGTTGCACAGAGCAATTTATTATCAACCATTTTAAAGTACTGTTCGATCACGTTTACGCCTTGGTCGTTTAACATTTCAAGGTTTTCTAAACCCTTATCATCAAGCCAGCCTAATAGCAGCCCCTCACAGCATCCACCATAGTTAAATTGTTCAATATTTTGTCGCAAGGTTACGCCACTATAGCCTTCGTCACGTTTGCTAAAGGATAGTTTGCGCTCTGCTTTAATGACTAAACGCAAAGGTTTGTAAAGAATTTGCACGGCCTTATCTTGTGGTAAAGTAGAATGGCCATCGCAAAGGGTAAATTTTTTGATACCATTATAAGCAACATCATGCGCTTGGTCATCAAAACTACCACCACACTCAATCGTAACTACAGGGCAGGAGAAATTCAGCTCCATCATAGCGCCAATGCTAATATCAGATAAAATCAAGGTATCGCAAAAATAAGACGTAATCGACAACACATTGGGATTTATCAGCGTACTGACGGCAAAGGCAGGGCCATTACCTGAAGTATTATGTAAATCAATAATGGCTGTAGGGTTAACCTCGCGTATGGCATTTTCTATTAATTTCGCTCGTTGAATATAGCCGTCAATATTTTTATTTTTTCCATCAATACCGCCTCGAATGCTTTTTTCGTTAAAACAGCGATTTAAATCAATGCCCTCGGGCAGGTATCTGTGATGAAATAAATGCTGATAAGTAGCCGCTTCAACAGATGAAATAATAATGCGAATATTCGTTTTAGGTCGAGGTAATCTATTTCCTGTGGTGAGCCATCTATGTATGGCTATCAGTCCTGAAGCTTCATTACCCTGTAGTAATGTTGAAATAACTCGCCATTCATTATTGTTTTCGCCATGGATATCTATAACGGTAGGGCCAATTAACGATAACAAAAACTGCTGATGATCGGCATGTAATGTAAGACTAGATGGGTTAACTAAATAGCTTATTTCGCTAAAATCGACATCCATAACTTATCTCCGAAATGCGACCTATAATCGCGCATGTTTGTTGAGTCAGTTGCTGTTAATGATAAAGGTAAACTCGACCATTATTCGAAAATGATGCAAGAATGATTCGACCATTATTAGGCCACTATTCTCGACCTATATTCGAGAGTGAAAGCACAACTGAGCTAAAAAATAGCGATATATCAAGAGAAAGTTCATGCTTATTTACTGTCTCGATTTACACATTTGGCTAGCATGCCACAAGGCCATATTGTCGTTTGTTGACTAAGGTCAAATAAGCGGCGTTTTTTTGCGCTATTTTTTGGCCAATGACAGCTTTTTTGATTTCAATACTATTTTTCAGGGTTTTATTACTGCACTTACTCCTTCACTTACTGCTGTATCTAGTGTGCACATAATCTAATGAGGGTTTATTTTACTTGGTATTCGTTGAATAATTAATTATGCTAATGTTTCAATAAGAAGGAACGACAAGTATGCAAACTGTGGTTGCCAATGTTTTGGCTCAAATTGAATCTGTCGTTATTGGCAAACCCCATCAAGTGAAATTAGCCTTGGCGTGTTTGTTTGCTAAAGGCCATATTTTAATTGAAGACTTACCCGGTATGGGCAAAACCACCTTAGCTAACACCTTAGCCTTAACTTTAGGCTTGTCATATCAACGTATTCAATTTACTTCAGATTTGATGCCCGCCGATGTTATTGGTATTGCTATTTTTGATGAAGCGACAAAGTTATTTCAATTACATCCGGGCGCAATATTTAATCAAGTGGTGTTAGCTGACGAAGTGAACCGCGCCAGTCCTAAAACCCAAAGCGCTTTGCTAGAGGCTATGGAGGAAGGACGAGTGAGTGTTGACGGTGTAACCCATCTATTACCTGAGCCATTTTTTGTTATAGCGACACAAAACCCCATGTCACATGCGGGCACTTATCCGTTGCCAGAGTCGCAATTAGACCGTTTTATGATGCGAATTTCTTTAGGATTTCCTAGCATAGATGCCGAACGTAAAATTTTACAATCAGTAACATCACACCGCGATGTCATGGCTATTAAGCCTTTTCTTGGTGTTGAGCAATTACGAGAAATACAACAGCATATTGCGACTATTTGTGTTGCGCCTGCTATTGTAGATTATGTGATTGCACTATGCCGAGTGAGCCGACAAAGTGAGTCGCAAGCTAAGGCGTTATCGCCGCGTGCTGGAAAATCATTGCTGGCAGCTGCAAAGTCATGGGCTTTTATTCAAAATCGTGATTATGTTATACCCGAAGATATTCAAGCGGTATTCTCCCCAGTATGTGAACATAGACTAGCGCCACAACAACATCATATGTTTGAGCAAACGGATGAAATTTCTCAGCAAATATTGTCGCAGGTTGACCCGACTAATCCGTTGCTTTAAGGCTGTAATTTAAATCACAGCGTTTAGTAATATTTTAAAATTAATATGTTAAGTTATTAATTTTAGTTACGAAGTTCAGTGATTGCCATCGAGTGAAAAGGGGGCGTTAGTTGTTAAGCAAAGGAAAAAACACCGTGTTCTCTTCGATAAGCTCAGGGTCGATAATCGCTAGCTTGAAAAGCGTACTGCATAAGTACTTTAATGCTTGGCTAACTCGTCGAATTCCACAAGCCAGCCGACAACAAATTAATCATCGTAATATTTTTATTATGCCCACACGTTTTGGTGCCGGTTTGTTAATGTTTATGCTGTTGCTGTTTTTACTGGGCACCAATTATCAGAATAATGTCATTATATTAATCAGCTATTTACTAGTTAGTTTTTTCATTGTGGTTTTGCACCATAGTTTTTTTAATCTTTCTGGCTTACAGTTTAAAGCGACAAATTCATTGCAAGGTTTTGTGGATTCAACGCTGTATTTTCCACTGGTGATCACCAGTAAAAAAGTGCGCTTTACTATTAGTTTTTCTTTTGATCAAGCAAGGGTAAAGACCGAACAAGTAATTGATCACAGCGTGGACGAAAATAAATCAAGCAAGCGTAAACCAAGCAACAGTGCGCTTAGCAAAACAACATTGGCACAACTCGAAATAGGTGAAAACAACATTCGGATACCTTATCGAGTTTGTCAACGAGGCCAATACCCACTGGGTCGAGTGTTAATTATCAGCGAATTTGGCTTTGGGTTATTTAAAGCTTGGACCCGATTAGATTTTGCTCAGCAAGTTACCGCTTATCCAAAGCCTATTGCCAATGTTTGGACCGTTAAGCAACAAAATCTGGCGATTGAAGTGGCGGAAAATAACCTTGAAAGTTATCAAGACAGTTTTCAACCGGGCCAAGATGAATTTCACCAATTGCAACATTATCAACTGGGTGAACCCTTGAGTCGTGTGGCATGGAAGCATGTGGCACAAGGACAAGGTTGGTTAACAAAACAATATCAACAAGCCCTATCAGGCAAGTTGCAGTTAGACTTTGAGCGCCTGCCAAACGGCACACTTGAACAGCGTTTAAGTTGGTTAAGTTATGCAATTAAAGACTGTAGCACTAAGCAAATTGCCTTTTCATTGAAACTCCCCGACCAAGTGGTTGAGTATGACCATAGTGCACAACATACCTTAAAATGCTTAACCGCATTGGCACGTTATTGAGTGCATGATGAAAAACATAATTAAACCCAGTTTTAAACAAAAATTTAAGCCCAGAAAAAGTAAAAATCCTAGTGAAAATAATGATCTAAAACTTACTAGTCAAATGTATTTTTGTTTATTAATTTTTCAGCTACTTAACCTTGCAACCTTAGTTATACAGTTGCACTTGTTATATTTGTTGTTTGCCACTTTTGCCTTGGCGTTGCAGTTTATTGTGCATTTGAATATTGCTCGCAAAGGCGCTCTGGTATCAAGGCTGAGCCAATCGATAAAAAGCTATGTAAGACCTAAAATATTACCGCCTTGGTTGATGCTACTATTGGCTATTTCAGGTAGTGTGGCTATCGCTGTTGCGGGGCAAACATTAGGGCTTTTGCTGAGCATGATGCATTTATTATGCTTCGCTTATAGTTTAAAGATGTTTGAAATACCGAGGCGAAAAGATTTATATCAACTGGTGGTATTAGGCATTTTTGTTGCCACCTCTTCATTAATTTTTATTCAATCTATTTATTTTTCATTGGCTGTTATTGTTTTGGTTTTTGGCAATTTAATGATTCTACTTAACTTATTTGCACCAACAATGGCGGTATTGGCACAAGCTAAATTAGTCGCTAAACTCGGCTTATATTCAGTGCCTTTAGCGGTGGCGTTATTTGTCGGGTTTCCCAAGCTAAGTCCGTTTTGGCAAGTGCCAAGTGTTGAATCAGCAAAAGTTGGGCTGTCAGATAGTGTGAAAATTGGTGATATTGCGCAATTAGCTTTGTCGGATGAATTGGCGTTTCGTGTCAGTTTCCAAAATAGTAACCCTGAACATGCTCAGCTGTATTGGCGGGCGATGGTATTAGATGATTTTGACGGGGTAACTTGGCGACAAAGCCGTCGAGACCTAAGTCAAAATAGTCAAAGTGGTCAAAGTGGTCAAAATGCTCAAAGTAGTTATGGTTCAGCTACCTTGGAGCAGGCGAACAGTTCAGCCGATATTGAATTACGTGGCACAGGATTAAGCTATCAGGTGATTGCTGAGCCTAGCTTTCAATCTTGGTTATTTGCGCTCGACTTTGCCACTAGTGAGCAAGGCAATATTGGTCAGCGTGATGACTTTGCTTTGTTTTATCGCGGTATTATTAGTCAAACATTAAGTTATCAAGTCACCAGTTATCCAGCAGCCAAAATGTCAGCGACATTGCCTGATGCTACCCGTGCTTTAAATTTGCTATTAAGCACTGACAACAACCCTAAATTGCTCGCTAAAGGCCAACAATTGCGTCAGCAGTATCCTGATGACCGGCAGTTAATTAATCAGGTGTTAACTGAACTTAATGAAGAAAACTATTATTACACCTTGCAGCCGCCTCGGCTGAATAATAATAGTTTAGACCAGTTTTATTTCGACACTCGGGCGGGATTTTGCGAGCATTATGCCAGTAGCTTTACTTATTTAATGCGTGCTGCCGGCATTCCTGCTCGCATGGTGGTTGGTTACTTAGGCGGCGAGTTCAATCTCAGTGGAAATTATTTAAGTGTTTATCAGCGCAATGCCCATGCTTGGTCTGAGGTCTGGTTACCTAACAGCGGTTGGCAGCGCATAGACCCAACGGCAGCGGTTGATCCAGAACGTGTTGAAAGGGGATTTTCGACTAGCTTAATGCAGGAGTATGATAATTTATCTTCCGGACTTTTTTCGCTGCAACCATTACACGCCATGTGGTGGTATAAGCAAGTTAAAATGCAAATTGACGCCATTGACTATCAATGGACACGTTGGGTTATTGGTTATACGGGCGAAAAGCAATCGCGTGTTATGGCGCAGCTGTTAGCGAGTTTAAAGGAGGGTAAAAATATTTTATATTTTTTGCTGATATTAGCTGGTGCCACCTTGCTGTTTTATGGCTATAAAGTTGTTAAGGGCAAGGCGAAAGGGAAAGCTGAGGATAAAATTAAAGCCCTGTATTTAAAAACCTTAAAATTAATGGCGCAGCATCAATTGGTCAAAGCAAGGTCGATGACCGCGCAACAGTTTGCTGATGTTATTGCTACAGCTCGACCTGAGTTGTCAGCGAACTTTTGTGCTATATCAAACGGCTTTGCACAACTAAGCTATCAAAATTTTGCTGATGATATTAACCAACAAGAGCGTGCTAAGCAGTTAATAAAACTACAACTTAGCTATCGGCAACTGCGTTGGCAATTATGGCTAGCCAAGCTGGGCATTGGCTAGTATTCATTGGCTAATGTTAACGGCTAATGTTAAAAGGCAATAGCTAATATTAATGCTGTTTTGATTTTAACCAAACCACTATGCCAACAATAACAAAGAAAAATAGGCTGAAAAATAATATCACCATGACCTGACGTTTTTGTTTACTGGTTAAATCTAAGCGTTCAACTTTTATAACCTTCGCACTTAAAAAAGTCTGATAATCTGTCTCAGCTAACCAGTTGACAATATTTAGCCCCATTTGGGCATTACTGTATTGATTAATATAAACATTGGTTAAGAAATCTGCATCGGTAAAAACAATCATTCGAGTGTCAGAACGAGGCGCTTGCACTTTATTCGGGCTAGCAGTTATCTCTTTATGCTCTTCAAGTACTACATAAGAAATGGGCACTGGGCCAGGGGTGTCTATGCCTTGATCATATTGAATCGCTAAATTTCGGTTAGTTTCTGCCCAACTTTTTTCTGTTGATGCCGTCGCGGCAATAACCGCTAACTTAATACTTGGGCGACGTTGGGCTAACATCTCAATGGAGCGCGGCCTAACGTAAAAGGTATAATCTAAACCTTGGGTAATGGCTTTATGCTTTTGGTAGTTTTTGGTGGCAGGACTGCCAACATCGTTACCGACATGGTTGGTTAAATCAACCACAATGTCGGATTTAACCTTAAGTCCCCACTGATTAATAATGCTATTTAATGACGGATTTTGCTCTAGCTGTTCTGCGGTTAGTGGCTTATCAGGCGTGGTAACTCTGGTATGTTCAACCAGAAATAAGGCATCACCACCGGCGCTTAAATAATCAATGATTAACTTATCTTCCTGTGTTGTAAGTTCAGTGCGAGCACCGGCAATAACCAGCACATCGCAATCAGCAGGAATCGACTGAGTTATACCTAACATCAGTGGTTTACTGTTAATATTGTTATCAGCCAATAACTGTTTAAAGGTCGATAAACCGACATTGTCAGTGTTTTTCAGTGAATATTCACCGTGGCCAGTGAGAAAGTAAAGCTGTCTTGGCGGGCTACTAGCGCGGGCAATGGCATTAGTGAGTTTTTCTTCTGTCAGTGCGTCATCGCTAAAATCAACATCTTTTCGGCCATTAATTGATTGGACAATAACTTTACGTTCGGCGCCACTGACTACATTGCCAAACTTAGCGGCGAATGAAATATTCTCTATTGGGTCAATTATTTGCGTGCTGATCAGGCCAGCAGAAAGCCTTTCATATTCCTTAAATAAATCTTGTAAATATTTTGGTGGCAAACCGACATAAAACGCGGTTAATTCAACTTTTTCTTTCAGTGTGCTAATAAACTCGATAGTGTTTTTAGTTAAGGTGTGTTGTTGACTTGCCGTGACATCCCATCGCGTGGTTATGCTATTGGCCGCATGATGACTGATAGCCAGAAAACCTATACTCGCGATAATCATAGCAAAAATAAGGCAGACTTTTTTTCCTTGTGGGCTAATAAAACGGGGCTTAGCCTTGCCTTGATTAGTATCAGTTGAATTAGTGGCGTTGAATGCCGCCTTTATCGCCTTAGCGTCAGTCTGATTAAGCTGACTGTTAAGCTTGAGCAAAACTAAAAATGCTATGCCGCCGCCTAATGTAAGGCCACTAGCAAGGCTCAATGACAGCAAAGAAAATTGCGCATCAATATAAAATAACGCTAAACCTAATATAAATAGCAAGAGCGCTGCGCCAATCAACGTAGGTAATAACTTTTTAAGTAGTAAAGTTTTATTGTTTTTAATCATCATTTATTGCCACAACCTATGGTTGATGCTCAAGCCAGTTAATATCAAGCAGAGCACAATGCCGGCTAAGTAATAGACAACATCGCTGGCCGTGATAATACCCATAGCGAAATTTTCAAGATGGCTACGCGTGCTGAGTTGGATCAAAAAGTTTTCTGCAAAGCCAGTGAAATACTTGGTAAAGCTGATTGAAAAATACAGTGAGAATAGGATCAGGTACGAGGTCATCGCGGCAATAATTTGATTTCGTGTCCACGACGAGGTCAGTAAACCTATGGCGATGAAAAGTGCGCCTTCTAACCAAATACCCACATAACCCGATAAAATACTGCCAGGGTCGGGGTTGCCATAATACTCAACAATAAAATAATAAATGCCAGTGATGCTAATTAACAGTGAGTAAAAAATTAGCATACTAAAGTATTTACCTAACACGATCATACTCGGTGTTAAGGGGGCAGTGAGCAAAAACTCCATGGTGCCGTTAGCTTTTTCTTCGGCAAATAACTTCATGGTTAATAAAGGGATGATAAAAATAAACATAAACTCCATCACTTGAAAGATGTCTCGTAATGACACTTCTCTATTTTGCTCTATCAACATATAAAAAAGCACATTAAATAATAACAAACAAGCAATGAGAATAATGTAGGCCACAGGGCTACTAAAGTAGCTATGTAGCTCTTTTTTGGTCAGTGCGATAATTTTATTCATCAGTAATTACTTACATTTTGGTTTGGCGTTTGTATGGGGTTTTTTGATGAGACAGGTGCTGACTCTTGGTGATGGTTAAAAAATATTTGCTCTAAGGTTAATGCTTGAGCTTGGCTGTTTTTATCAGTGTTATTTATATTGCCTTTTAGTAAGGTTTGTAATGACTGATCAATAATAAGTTGCCCAGATTTAATCATTAAAATACGTTGGGCTATTTTTTCAATTTCAGGCAAGGTATGTGTGCTCAGTAACACGGTTCTTTGTTCTTTTTGGTTGTTAATAAGTGCTAATACTTGTTGAACTTGCATGGGGTCAAGGCCACTGGTGGGTTCATCTAAAATAAGTAATTTAGGTTCATGAATAATCGCTTGAGCAATACCCACTCTTTGTTTATAGCCTTTAGATAAGGTTGAGATGGTTTTGTGTTTAACCTGGTCTAATTGGCAGTCTTCTAATACTTTAGCGAGCTGAACAGCTTGTTTTTTAGCGGCAACGCCTTTTATTTCAGCCGCAAACTTTACATACTGCAATACGGTCATATTGGTATACAAAGGCGGATTTTCGGGTAGGTAACCAATTTTTTGCCGGATAGTTAACGAGTGTTTAGTAATGTCGTCGCCATCAATGAAAATTCTGCCAGAAGAGGGGGCAAGAAAAGCGGTTATCATGCGCATTAAGGTCGTTTTACCCGCGCCATTTTTACCTAAAAAGCCAACAATATCGCCTTGGTTAATTTCAAAGCTCACATTATGTACCGCCTGCAGTGCGCCAAAGTTTTTACTGATATGCTCAACTGTTAAAATACTCACTCAATAGCCTTTTATAATTACGCTTAATAAATCTGACTTCAATATTATTTGATCATAAATATTTGATC
Organism: Colwellia sp. MB02u-9; assembly: GCF_014077085.1. Taxonomy (NCBI): domain Bacteria; kingdom Pseudomonadati; phylum Pseudomonadota; class Gammaproteobacteria; order Alteromonadales; family Colwelliaceae; genus Colwellia; species Colwellia sp. MB02u-9. The sequence goes on along the minus strand of NZ_JACGVF010000063.1, from coordinate 6,540 downwards.
ATAAATATTATTGTTAACACAGATTATCTATGACATTGCTCATGTCTGCTAGTTTTTATACTTAGGTCAATATAAGCGCCAGCCACTAGTTTGAAGCTATTTTTTCACTGCGCGTGTTTTACAACATTATAGTGAGGTAAAACAGCAAGAATACTCATAGTTAGACTTAGCCACTAGTAAAATAGCATTAATAAAGCGCGGTCAAAAAACGCGGTTAACCAATACAAAACACTAAAGCAGTGTAGCACGAACAAACTGTTTTAGTGTTTTATAAACAACACCTTGCTACTATTTACTAAATATAAGTATCAAGATTTTTTTGCATGATTTTGGCGGTACATTCACTTGGCAATATTATCTATAAAAAGTGATTTTTTCATCTTATCCAATTTTAGTCATTGTTGTTATAGACAGTTAGCTATTATTTCTTTTTGAGGTGAAAAATAAGACAAATAGCTAGTTTATCTATAAGCGAGCATTGGTAATACTGGCAAAGTTTTGTTATTAATATATAAAATAAATCAGAGGGAAGTTTCTCTGATTAAATGCTTAGGTGAATTTAATTATGAAAATAGTATATTCCAACGAAAGTCTTTTACTGGTTAGCAATATTAAAAACCTTATTGAAGCACAAGGAATAAGCACATTTATTAAAAATGAATTTTCTCAGGGCGCTATAGGAGAAATCTCCGCTTTCGACTCTTGGCCTGAAGTTTGGGTTACAGATGATGTCGACTTGGAACGTGCGACAGAAATATTAGACTCATCACAGAGTGACATTGATGGCGAGGACTGGACCTGCACAAACTGCTCAGAGAAAAATGCCCCGTCTTTTGAAATATGTTGGAATTGCGCGTCTGAAAACTCATAACAACACGCCATGAGGTAGAGCACAGCTCTAGATTTCAACTTACAGCAAAGGTTAATAATAGCGAGCTACTTGGTTTAATTGCGGCAAATTATTTTTTAATAAGGTTAATTGACTTGGTCAAATTACCATGAACTAACCAACATTCTTTTAATGAACCCCGTTGTAATAAGTGTTGCATTTACCGCTAGTACAGTGAGTCCAACTCGTTTGATAAAGGTCACAAAAAGTATAGTGCAAAGCATTCGCTTTATATTATTAAGCTATTTTGTACTTTACAGCAGATGAATCTATATAGTGCTATGTGGCAAGCAAATAAACTAAAGGTCGTTGTTTAATGTTTAAAAAAGTGTTGTTGTTATTTATAGTCATAAGTTTAATCAGTTGTAAGAGCATACCTAACCTCAGTTCAATTCGTAGTGCTGAAAGCTTAATTAAACAAATAAATGCTAACGATACTGATCTTATTACCATTGCTCATCAAACAGTTGAAACTAATCGACTTATTCAGCAAGATATCAACAATATCAAAGTGTTGCTTAAAGAGTTAAGTAAGCATATAGGTGACTTATGGGGCGAAGCTAAGCCTCAAATACCGAGCAATAAAAAACTGGTTAAATATACTAACGACTACCAAGCGCGTGCCATTGTTGACTTTGAAAAAGGCAGCATTTTAATCGAAACTTTAGCGGCTCAGTCTCAGGCTAAAACCTTGCACAATTTACAGCGTGCCATTGTGACTACTTTATTAGCAACATCAGATCCTCGAAAAACTGATATATTTTCAAGCGAAGCGCCACAACTCTCCGGCACACCATATTTGTACCAACAGGTGCTTGATCGCGACAATAAGCCTATTCAATACTCATGGCGTGCTAATCGATTTTCTAAGTATTTAACAGAATTTAATTTACAGAAATACAAAAAAAATCGAAAACAAATTTATGCTGTTAGCATTAAAATGGTTGAAAAACATCAACACTTACGTGAACAAAAATACAGTAAGCATGTACTTGCGGCGGCTAATCGTTATCAAATATCACCAGAGCTGATCTATGGCATTATTGAAACTGAAAGTAGTTTTAATCCATTTGCTGTAAGTACCGCTAATGCCTATGGTTTGATGCAAGTTGTGCCTAGTACCGCTGGAGTTGATGTTTTTCAACGTATTAAAAAGAAAAAAGGTATGCCAAGCAAGCAGCAACTCTTTGATCCTGCGTTTAATATTGATATTGGTTCAGCCTATTTACACATTCTCAATAACAGTTATTTAAAAGATGTTAGTAATGACACCAGTCGTCATTACGCCATTATTTCAGCTTACAATGGCGGCAGCGGCAATGTATTAAAAACCTTTCATGGTAATCGTAAAACCGCGATGAAAGTACTCAATACTAAATCGCCTAAAGTGGTTTATTATCTGCTGACTAAAAAGCACCCAAAGGTAGAATCTCGTCGTTATTTAGAGAAGGTAACTAAAGCTGAAAAAACCTATTTGTAAATAGCGCTGTTGTGCAACCCTGTTACTCGGTATCTGTGCTGATAACCGTTAAATTTCATTTAACTTGATGGACTGAAGTCCAACCTACATAGTGCCTGCGAGTGACTATGTAGCGTTAGGTGTTTTTTTGTAGGTCGGACTTTAGTCCGTCAACCGTTTAGCCAGTGATTACTGTCATGGGCCAAAAAAATTTGCAGCTGTGTATTACTTTTCTCACTCGGTATCTGTGCTGATAACCGTTAAATTTCATTTAACTTGATGGACTGAAGTCCAACCTACATAGTGCCTGTGAGTGACTATATAGCGTTAGGCGTTTCTTGTAGGTCGGACTTTAGTCCGTCAACCGTCAAGCCAGTGATTACTGTCATGGGCCAAAAAATTTGCAGCTGTATATTACTTTTGTCACTCTGTATTTGTGCCGATAACCGTTAAATTTCATTTAACTTGATGGACTGAAGTCCAACCTACATAGTGCCTGCGAGCGACTATGTAGCGTTAGGCGTTTTTGTAGGTCGGACTTTAGTCCGTCAACCGTCAAGCCAGTGATTACTGTCATGGGCCAAAAGAACTTGCAGCTGTGTATTACTTTTGTTGCTCGGTATTTGTGCTGATAACCGTTAAACTTCATTTAACTTGATTGACTGAAGTCCAATCTACATAGTGCCTGTGAGTGATTATGTAGCGTTAGGCGTTTTTGTAGGTCGGACTTTAGTCCGTCAACCGTTTAGCCAGTGATTACTGTCATAGGTCAAAAAAAACTTGCAGCTGTGTATTGCTTTTGTCACTCGGTATTTGTGCCGATAACCGTTAAATTTCATTTAACTTGATGGACTGAAGTCCAACCTACATAGTGCCTGCGAGCGACTATGTAGCGTTAGGTGTTTTTTTGTAGGTCGGACTTTAGTCCGTCAACCTTAAAGCCAGTGATTACTGTCATGGGCCAAATATGAATAGCCAACTATTTATCACAGGTTATTATCACTAGTTTAGTAAGACGTATGTGAAAATTATGTATTTTGGCAGGGTTTTTACAGAGAGTCTTTACAGGAACTTTGTTTCTGTGTGGATATCAGTATTAACACAAGCTATGGTTCGTTATAATGCTAGCTCAATAAGTTAGAGTCCCCGCATCCTTTTATTTCAGGTGGGAATCAAGACTAAAAAACACATACGGGCAGGGCATAGAATTGACAATTAACTGGCATGATTTAATCGCAAAAGCATGGAATGATCGAAAAGTTTTACATGAGTCTGATGAATTTGATTGTTGGCGTGTTTTTCATGGTTACGCTGAAGGCGCAAAAAGTGTTGTTATTGAAAAATTCGGTACTATGGCTGTGGTTGAATATAAAGAGGATATTCGTGACGATCTTGATGCGATTAAAGATGCACTGCTACAGCACTTTCCCTTTACACTAATTCTAGCCAAAGGTGATCAATTACTTGGATTACGGTTGAAGGAAAGAATGTTTGCGCTATATGGTGATTTTTCCGACGCTCCAGAATTTGTTAAAGAATATGGTATTTATTACAGTTTACTTCCGGATGCTATGCATAACTGCGGTTTGTATCTTGATGCGCGTCCAGTGCGCAAATGGTTAGCTGATCATAGTGAGGGTCGCCGTGTTCTCAACTTATTTTCATTTACTGGTAGTCTAGGTATCGCTGCTTTAAAAGGTGGTGCAAAAGCCGCTATTCATTTGGATAAGTCGAAAGACTTGTTACCCCGTATCGAAAAAAGCTACAAAAAAAATGGCCTTGACCTTGGCACGCGCAGCTTTATACAGGGTGATATCTATAAGCATTTGCCTAAAGCAATAAAGCGTGGCCAGACCTTCGACGGGATTATTTTAGATCCGCCACCAAAAGTGTATAAGTCACCTCATTCAGAGCATCAACCTAAAGGGCAAGACTTTGCGAGATTGGTCAGTCTATGCTCAAAGCTTTTAAACCCAGGAGGCTGGTTGATTTGCATGTTTCATCGCTTTGATGCAACGTGGGATCAGTCAGATGCCGAAATTATTACCGCATCGACTCATACCTTGAAAATGATTGATCGATTTACCAGTGAGTGTGACTTTCCTGATGAGAATGTCGATCGAAAGCTCAGAGTGACAGTATTTGAAAAGATTTAAGCTATGTATCGCTAGCGCAGAGATCAAAAAACTGTGGCCAAATAAACAATTTTATTTTTTCGCTGTACTGCCAAAATAGATGAGGACAGCCGTCGATAAAATTATGTGTATAACAAGGGGAATCTGTCTAATGGGTTTTCCGCTTATTTTATTATGAATCATCAATGGGATGGTGGTACTAAGGCGTTTCTCTTGAGTTTGGCAAAAAACTTTAGAATGATGTTTAATAAAATCTTAGTTTTCAACAAATTCATCTGGTCATAAAAACAGGTTATTTTTACATGATAAAAGTGGGTGTAATAGGATACGGATATTCAGCTAAAACATTTCATATTCCCCTGATAGAAACATCAGAATATATGGAGTTAGTCGCGATAAATAGTTCTCAAAAAGAATTAGTAAGGGAGCAACATCCTAATATTGCCATTTTTGATACGGCACAAGCGTTAATAACGAGTGCAAACCTTGAATTAATTGTCATCACAGCGCCAAATAATGTGCATTATTCATTGGCAAAATTGTGCTTAGAACATGGCATTAATGTCGTTATAGAAAAACCTATGGTTACCACCAGTGTAGAAGCGCAGGAGCTAGTAGACTTAGCTAAAAAGCAGGGGTTATTACTGTCTGTTTTTCATAACAGGCGGTGGGATGGGGATTTTTTAACGGTTAAAAAGCTTTTAAAAAACAATCAACTTGGAGATGTTCGATACTTTGAATCTCATTATGATCGTTTTCGCCCTACCGTTAGGCAAAGGTGGAGAGAACAAGCAGGAAAGGGCTCTGGAATATGGTTTGATCTAGGCTCGCATTTAGTGGATCAAGCCATCAATATTTTTGGTCTGCCTGAAGCATTAACGGCAAGATGTTTACCATTAAGAGCAAACTCTCAAACCACTGACTATTTTCACGTGCAACTTCATTATGAAAATCTTGAGGTTGTTCTCCATGCAAGTTCATTTTCCGCGGCTCCCAATATGCGCTTTCGTATTGAAGGAACAAAAGGAAGTTTCATTAAATATGGTTTTGACCCGCAAGAAGAGCAATTAAAAAAGGGTATAAGCCCAGTAAATTCCTTGTATGGTGTCGAAAATGAGGAAAACTATGGTCGTTTATACACTGAGTTTTCGAGTACAGCGATAGAAACTGAGCAGGGTTGCTACAAGCAATACTACTTAGAAATTGCTCAAGCTATAAAGTTAGGTGGTTGTAATCCAATTAATCCAGCTGATGCAGTAGAGGTTTTAAAGATACTTGAATTAGCGGAAATAAGCAGTGAGAGTGGTAAAAAAATGATGATATCTCTAGCTAAAAACTATGAAGGATTAAAATAGGACAAATAAAATTTGTTTTTTGCGGCTGTGTCGCTTACTTTAGCCAGCTATATTTTTCTGCTGAAATAGCTGTAAGGTTTAAAATGAATATTCTTTGTCCAAATTGTCAAAATGCACTTATTTCAAAAAGTGATGTAAACAAGTTATTACCACTTAAACGGTTTGGACTCTCTGAGGTAAAGTGTAAAAGCTGCGGTAGCCTTTGTGTTTCAACAGGAAAATCCAAAAGCATCTGGTTTGCTATTTTTTTAGCGACATTAATATTTTTAATGCTTACGGGTAAGCAACTGGTAGAATTTAGCGGCTATGACTCAGACGTTCGTATTGTTGTACTGCTTGTGGTTTATTTCTTCGTAAATTGGCTTTTTTCTTATATCTGGCCAAAAGTTATCTCTATAGAGTTAAAAGCGGGCACTGAGTAACACTAAGCTTACTAAGTTTTTGTTCCATGTAGGTTGGACTTCAGTCCATCAGGTTAAATGAAATTTAACGGTTATTGGCATAAATGCTGATAAAAAAATATGCCGCTGCAGATGTCGGTTGACCTATTATGTTAATTGGCTGCTAAACGTTTGTCCAATGTAGATACCATCTCTCTATACCGATTTCAAACACTCATTTAAATTGCTTGAGATCGGTATTCGCTTTGGTGCTTTAACACCCCAAAACAAATCTGTACTAACTTTCTCATTGCAGCGCCAA
>NZ_JACGVF010000062.1:0-4282 GCF_014077085.1 Colwellia sp. MB02u-9 | reverse complement strand
GCGGCTTGCGCTTTACGTGACGACTCATATTCGCCGCCCCAGTCAAGTTTATAACCTTCTGGTAAAGCAATAGCAGCAATTTTAGCTTGTGTACGATTAAACGCCTCACCGGTAGTTTCATTGTAACCGGCCTCCGCTTTAACCGTAATGGTTCGCACACGATCACGTCGATTAATCACTAGCTCTTCACTGGCGTAGTTCATTTTGCAACTCACTTGCTTGAATGGAATATAAGTTCGTTGACTACTACTCCACATCAAACTGTTTTCTAAGCCGGCTAATTGATCAGGGTTCGTGTTGCTATTTCTCGCAATAATCGGATAAAGGTAATCGCCATCTTGTAGTTGTCCAATTTGCAAACCATCGCTATAAAACTTTATGGCTGACTAAAGTTACTTGTATAAACAATCGCCCGTATAACGCTATTTCATAATAAAGAGCCATTTATATAATTTTGACAGGGGGAAGTCATGAGAATAGTTTAAAGTCAATTATCAACTCAAATCCCAAAAAGTATAAGAATATTCGCGCTTTATTTGGCTACATTGCAAAGGTTTATGCCACACAAAATGTGACTGTCTGTTTTTTATACGCTCATAATCTTGCCCTGATAATTTTGAATAAAATGTGAAATTTTGTTAGGATATCGCCAAATGTCAAATATAGTTAGTGTACTAACTATACAAATCCCCAAAAGTATAAGAATATTCGCGCTTTATTGGGCTAAATTGCAAAGGTTTATGCCACAAAAAATCTGACTGTCTGTTTTTTATACGCTTATAATCTTGCCCTGATAATTTTGAATAAAATGTGAAATTTTGTTAGGATACCGCCAAATGTCAAATATAGTTAGTGTACTAACTATATTTGGCCGTTGAACGATAAAACACCAAGGGAAAATTTATATGAAATTCACTAAGCTTCATTGTGCTGTGTTAACAGCACTAGCGGCGTCTGGCACTTTATATGCCGAAGAAACAGAAATAAAACAAAATGCATCAATAGAAACTATTGAAGTTACTGCAACCAAGCGAACTGAATCAATCCAAGAAGTGCCCGTCACTGTGACCGCATTAACAGGTGATAGTTTAGAAAAACTTGGCGTTTCTAATTTTGATCAATATGTAGAATTTTTACCCAACGTGGTTTTTCAGGGCACTGGCCCTGGACAAAATGAAATATATATTCGCGGTGCGGCAACTACGCAAAGCAATATTTCTCTGTCATCAGTTCAAGCATTACAACCTTCTGTTGCCTTTTATTTAGACGAGCAACCCGTTTCCATGCAAGGGCGTAACTTAGATATTTATGCTACTGATGTTGAACGTATAGAAGTTTTACCAGGGCCACAAGGCACACTTTTTGGAGCTAGCTCTCAATCAGGTACCGTACGCATAATTACTAACAAGCCAACCCATGATGGTTTTGCTGCAGGTTTTGATACCAGCACAAGTACCACCAAAGGTGGCGATATGAGTAACTCTGTTGAAGCATATTTTAATATGTCTTTATCTGACTCGTTGGCCGTACGTGTTACTGCTTACAACGACTACCAAGGTGGTTGGATAGATAATGTGCTCAATGTTCCGGGTGAAGGTGGTTATAACGGTAGTGCAGAAGTTATTAGTCGAATTTCTGGTGGTGTATTAACTAATCCTGAAAATATTTCTGTTACCGCACCACAAAATGCTGCTTTAGTAGAAGAAAATTTTAACACGGCAAGCTATGCCGGTGCTCGCTTTGGTTTATCTTATTTAATCAATAATGACTGGGATCTTTTAGTTCAACATACTCAACAGTCTCTTGATACCGAAGGTGTATTTTCTTATGATCCAAACCTTAAGGGTGAGACATCAACAAACCGTTTTACACCAGAAAACAACAATGATGATTTTGGTTTAACCACTTGGACACTAGAAGGCCGACTTGAGCAACTTACCGTTGTTTATACTGGCGGGTATCTCGACCGAGATATCAATTCAACTATTGATTACACTGGCTATACTAATGGTGGTTCATTTTCTGCTTATTATGTTTGTAACTATTCAGGCGTTCCTGAAGCAGAACAAGAATGTCTTGACCCAACTAAGTTTAATAAAGAAGAAACCAGTACCTCACGTATCACTCATGAGCTTCGTTTCAACACGGCGGCTGAAAATCGCTGGCGTGTCACGGCAGGTGTATTTTATGACTCTCAAGAATTATCAACTGTTGGTCAGTTCAAAATAGCCAATACAGAGAAGTTTCCTAATTTGGCAAGAACTCTCGCAGGAAGTGATGGCATTAACAGTGATGGTGGCCCTTTCCCTTCAGAAGTAAGTTTTGTTAATGATGTTACGCATACCATAGATCAAATCGCCGTATTTGGTCAGTTTGAGTACGATATTACCGACACAGTCACTGCAAGTTTTGGCGCGCGTTGGTATCAAATTGATGATATTTATAAAGGCGCTACTACCGGCGATGATGTCAGCGGCAGGTTACAAGCCTTTGGTGACGGTAGTGATGCAGCATTAACTGAATTTTTTATCAGTGATGGTAGGACTCCAGAGGCAGCAGCGGCTGAAACAGCATCAATCCAAGCGGCTATCGCCAGTGGTCAATTAGAAACTGATTTACTTGATAGTGACGGCAAGTTAACCATTGATGATACGATTATCAAAACTTCAGTTGATTGGCAAGTTAATGATGATGTTATGGTATTTGCATCATACTCAGAAGGTTTTAGACCGCCGGTGACTAACCGAGTTGGTGGTGGTTCGGCTAAAAGCCAAGAAGGTGCATTTGAAAGTTTCCGTATTCCAGTGTACTCAACGACTGATAGCTTAGATAACGTAGAATTAGGTTTTAAATCAACCTTATTTGATCAAAACTTACGCTTCAATGCTACTGCCTATTATTCAAAAATATCTGATCTGCAAACCTCACGATATGACCCAACCAATATCAGTTTCTTAGTATTTACTGATAACGTCGGTGATGCTGAAATTAAAGGTATTGATGGTGACTTTAGTTGGGTAGCAACGGATAATTTAGTCATCTCTGGTGCTTTTAGTTTGATAGATACTGAGCTAACATCAGTCAATACTCAGCTTAATGGTATTGCGCCACCAGAAGGCAGTAGATTACCGTATTCAGCTGAGTTTTCAGGTAATTTACAAGCCCAGTATTTCTATCCAATTGGCCAAGGTATGACAGGTTATGTTAACGGTTCAATCAGTTATACCGGAGAAAGACTTGCCGGTATGGTGATGGATGCTTATATGGTAGAAGACTCCACTAATTTAATCTATGGCACAGGTTCAGGTTTAAGTATTGAAAAAGAAGCTGACGTTTATAAAGGTGTTAATTATCAAGATAGTAACGGGGATACCTTAGCCGGTGGTCGTTATATCCAAGATAGTTACGTTTTGGCTAACTTAACCTTTGGTATCACTAACGACGAATGGAAAGCTGAGATTTTCATCGACAACGTAACTGATGAAAGCGCAATATTATATATTGATACTCAACAGAATACGCCAAAAGTGGTTTCTAACAGACCTCGTACTATTGGTTTTAGATTCTCGTACGACTTTTATTAAGTCTTAAATGATAACTAAAAGCTAATTAAAATCGAAATAAAAGCCGTTTGATATCTGTATCAAGCGGCTTTTTATTGATAAAAAAAGCATAAAATTTAGTCAGTAGTTATGCTACTTATAAATTTTATAACGCGGTAGCTTTTCATTTTAACCATTCACGATGAACATATAATTAATCAACTTAGTATAACCTGCCATGGAGCTAAGTCATTGGACACAAGATCCCACCCTGCTATTGAAGAGCAATTAAAATCAATTCAACAATTAATCCAAACAACAAAATTCAATGACGCCATTACACAAAGTAAACAACTTCAATTTACTTATTCGTTTAGGTAAATACAAAGTGGCAGAACAGCAAGTTGAAAAGTTACTCGCTATACAACCTGACAACCTGAGCTTTAAAGTCGCTAAAGCGAGTGCCTTAACAGGTTTAGGTAAAATAGAGCAAGCCATCATCCTGTTTGAACAAGCTGTAGAGCAAAACGATCAAGTTGCAGGCTTTCAACTGCAGCTAGGCCATGCGCTAAAAACTAAAGGTGACATAAAAAAAGCCATTACGGCTTACCAAAGAGCCTACCAGTTAAACCCAAGTTATGGTGATGCTTTTTGGAGTTTAGCCAATACTAAAACCTACCGTTTTAGTGATGAAGAAATTGCTCAAATGCAAACACAGCAAAATAATAAAGCCTTAGCAC
>NZ_JACGVF010000061.1:0-14401 GCF_014077085.1 Colwellia sp. MB02u-9 | reverse complement strand
GGCTTTATCTGGAACGAAGGCTTTATCTGGAACGAAGGTTTTATTTGGAATGAAGCTCAATTGAACCAAGAAAACTTTGCAATTAATGAATAAAAAATAAATCATTAAATAAGGTCCGTTATGAACTAAGTATTTGCTTAGGATATAACGGACTTTTTATTTGCTTTTAAGAAATTAACAGTGCATTGCTTCGCTTAATTTCAACTGCCCAATTTTCATTAATTTTTTTAATAGCCATAGCTCGTAGTCGGTTTATATTACTGTAAAAAATCAACTGTAAGTCAGTCTAAAGTTTGGTGTTTTACACGCTTTGGGTTAGTCTATTTCTAAATTAGAATATATGTAATTTAAGTATGTTAAAAAACACTATTTATTGCCTACTATTATTATTTGTTTTTAGTTTCAAGCTGCATGCTGAACAAAAAGCTAATTTTATTTTTACCTCCGCAGCACTTAATCAACAGCTCTCCCAAAAAAGCATTCGGCAAGTCTTTCAAGACAGTACAGGGTATTTATGGATTGTCACTCAAGAAGGGATAGCCCGCTACGACGGCTATGAACTAGTAAAGTTTGTCCATGATCCCCGTAAACCTGACTCGCTGAGCTCCGACAATGTTCGAACGATAATCGAAGATAATAGCAATCGTTTATGGATAGCTACTGATGGCGGTGGTTTAAACTTATTTGACGCGGCTAAACAAACGTTTACCCGTTGGCAAAGTAGCACTCTATCTAGTACTACACTTATGTCTGATCGTATACAAAGTGCTATGTTAGATAAAAATGGTGATATTTGGCTAGGTTATAACAGTGGTAATTTTAGTCGTTTTCAACCTAATAAAATGACTTTTGAACATTTCGATACCCAAGCTTTACTTCCTGAACTCGATAAAAACACATTTATCACTGCGTTTGTCGAAGAAGCTAACTTTATTTGGCTCAGCACTAATGGTAACGGACTACTAAAACTAAATAAAAAAAGTAAAAAACTAGAGCGTTTTCATACTGGTTCAGACACGCCATTTTTTAGTGATCGTTTGACCAATTTATTTATCGATGGACAACAACGTTTATGGGTTACTAGTGCCGATAACGGTGTTGCTGTTGCTGACCCGCAAAGGCTAAAATTTACTTCTTGGCAGCATAATGAAAATCATAAGAAAAGCTTACCCTCCAATCACGTATACACGGTATTTCAAGATCAACACCAGCGTATTTGGATCGGAACTGATAAAGGTGTCGCCATATGGAACAAGCGAAATGAATTTGATTCCTTTAATACGGAAGATGGATTAAGTAACAACTTAGTCCTATCCATTTTACAAGACCCAACAGGGTTAATGTGGTTTGGTACCTTTAATGGCCTAAGCAAAAGTATTGAAGTGCCTTTTCAACATATCGATACAGGCTTGGCCAGCAAGACTATCTTAGGCTTTGCTGAAACCACATCTTCAAGCGGAGAATCAGCAATTTGGGTTGCCACTTATGCTGGCTTAACACGCTTAAATAGCGATGGTGAAGTGCAACAAATTATTAATAAAGACAGTGTTCCTGCATTGCCTGATGACAGAGTCATGGCCGTGCGCGGTGACGATAATATTTTATGGTTTGGCACCCGCGGTGGTGGCTTAGGTAAGCTCGATGTCGATACTGAGAAAATTAAATATTATGTAAACGACCCTAAGGGTCCTAAAAGTTTAAGTTTTAATGGTGTTATTAGTATATTTAAAGACAAAGCAGATAATATTTGGGTTGGTACCTTTGGTGGTGGTTTAAATTACCTGCCCCTCGGCAGCGAAGAATTTATTCATTTTCGCCATGATGAGAATAACCCCAGAAGTCTCAATAATGACAGAGTATTAGCAGTTGATCAGTTAGTTGACGGTACCATGGTCGTTGGTACCGTAGCCGGCATTAATTTACTTGACCCTATTAGCTTGGATTTTGATCATATTGAGCACCAACCTGATGACCTAGATAGTTTGTCGGCGCCCATGGCTTGGGCCTTTTATCAAGATAACAAAGCACAGTTATGGGTAGGCACCCAAGGCGGAGGGCTCAATAAATGGTTACCTCAAGACATTACTGGTTTAAATAACAAGTTCACCCATTACGACAGTTTAAGTGGACTACCCAGCAGCCATATATATGCAATTTTAGACGACGATAATGGCCATCTATGGCTCAGCAGTACCGCTGGCTTAACAAGATTAAATAAACAATCAGGGGCAATGCGACATTTTAATAGTTATCAAGGCTTAAAGGAAAATGATTTCAGCTTTGCTGCAGGTTTTAAGGACAGCAAAGGAAATATGTATTTTGGTGGTAATGCTGGCGTTATACGCTTTAATCCTGATGATATTAAAGACAGTAAAACAATCCCGCCTGTGGTACTTGTGAGAATTAAAAAACTCAATGAACAAGTATGGTTCGATGTACCTTACCAAGAACTCAAACATTTGGAATTGGATTACAAAGACTATTTTATCTCATTTGAGTTTGCTGCACTTGACTATAACGCACCCAGTTTAAATCAATATAGATACCAATTAGAAGGGCTTGACTCAAATTGGATCGAGCTTGGGAACAGGCGACTTGCAACATTTACTAACCTACCTGCCGGCGATTTCACCTTGAGAGTTCAAGCCAGTAACAACCAAGGGTTATGGAATACTGTTGGTGTATCACTACCGATCACGGTATTGCCGCCACCTTGGAAAACCTTTTGGGCCTATAGTTTGTACTCTCTAGCAGTGATGTTGATGCTACTTTATTTCATTTGGCGATATCGACAAAAGCGGCTACGTGAAATGCAGCAAGTAATAAAACTAGAAGAAAAAGTTGAAGAACGTACCAAAGAGCTACGCCATGCCAATGCACAGCTTGAAACAAGCATGGAAGAAACCGACAAAGCCAGGAAAATTGCCGAACAAGCCAGCAAAGAAAAGAGTGATTTCTTAGCCATTATGAGTCATGAAATACGCACACCGATGAACGGCGTGCTGGGCATGACCGAAGTTTTGTTAAATTCAGACCTAAAACCCAAACAACAACATTTTGCGCAATTAGTCTATCGCTCAGGTGTCTTGCTACTTGATCTGCTAAATAACATCTTAGACTTCTCTAAATTAGAAGCAGGTAAAACGACCCTAGAGTCGGTACCAGTCGATCTTGAAACGATAGTAGAGGAAGTGTGTGATTTATTCAGTGAATCTGCCTACAACAAAGGACTGCATATCAATGCCATCCTAGCCCCAGAGTCATTACCTTATGTATACGCCGACCCAGAGAAATTGCGCCAAATCATTGCCAATTTAACCAGTAATGCCATTAAGTTTACTGAGCGTGGCGAAGTTAATGTCAGTATTAAGCGCGTGCCATGCTCCAAAGCGCAAACTGGTCAACAAAACAACCAGGCACAACTTAGTAGTTTTGAAATTAGTGTAGAAGATACCGGTATTGGTATGGCACCAGATCGTCAACAAAAAGTATTTGAAATGTTTACACAAGCAGACGCCTCCACCAAGAGAAAGTATGGTGGCACCGGCCTTGGCTTAGCTATCTGTCGACAAATATCTACCTTAATGGGGGGTAATATTAGTGTGCAATCGAATCTAGGAGAAGGCAGCCGTTTTAGCTTCATATTCGATTTACCGACAGTGGCTAATTCGGAAATCGAATATGAGCCCATAGCTGATTGTCCAACGGTTCATTTGATCAACCTTAATGGCGGTTTAGGCACTTCAGTCGCCAATATATTGCTAAAATTAGGCATTAAATCAGTACAGGTAAAACGGGTTAATGCTCAGTTGGCTTCCGCTAAAAATGGTCTTTGGATTAGCCTTTCAGAGCACGAAACAGCCATTACTAACGCGGGTATTCCACTGACAAACTGGATCTGCTTATTACCTTCTTCACAATGGCAAGAGCATGACAAACGCAATATCTTACATTTGCCAGTACATTTTTATGACCTGATAAACACTTTATATCGAGCCTTGGGAATCAAAACCCATAATCAACAAACAGGTAAAAACAACCACCGTAATCATCAGATATTTGTTGCCAATATTTTGGTGGTAGAAGACAGCTTAACTAACCAAGAAGTAGCAACAAGCATGCTCAGAATGCTAGGTTGTGAAGTATGGCTAGCAGACAACGGCGCGGAAGCCGTCGAGCAAGTAAACTTAAGACAACCTGATTTAATCTTAATGGATTGCCAAATGCCCATTATGGACGGTTATGAAGCCACGGTTGTCATAAGGAAAAACTGGCCAAATATTCCTATTATAGCGCTAACGGCTGGTATGGGTGATGACCTACGCCAACAATGTTTAGACTCAGGCATGAATGGTGTAATGACCAAGCCATTTTTATTGCGAGAACTTGAACAAACACTTTTACACTACTTAGAAGCGCCTAGTCATCCATCGGTAAGTGATCACGATAGTACAGACGAATTATATTTACAGCATGTATCGTGCCCAGCTAATGGCTCAGATGACCCTGTAGCATTAAGTAGTAAAGACTTTGAAACTGAAGCTAATCCAGAAGCTGAATTAATTGATATGGACACTGTCAACACGCTTTTAAAAATTGGCAAGGCTAATGAGAGCAAACTCTATAATCGGGTATTGGATGGATTTACCCAGGAAGCTGACAAGTTGATTCAACAGTTACTAGCACAGCTAAAAAGTGAACAAGTAGATTTAAATGAGCTAGTTGACATTGCCCATGCTCTGCAATCCATGTCAGGAAATTCTGGAGCAAAAGCACTGTATGAGTTAAGCATAAACTTAGAAGCTAATGCAAAGCAAAACCTGACTGCAGATATTGATATGATAGCGCAGAAAATACAGGCTACTTATATTATTAGTTGTGAGAAGCTGGAGACATTTAGACAAGCTTAATTGAGGCTATAATTAAGCTTGTGCTGAGTGGGAATAAACTGATTAGACTTAGCATAAAGTTGACATTACTCGGCAGGCTTTAATGAAGAGCATGGCGACTACTCGACAGCAATGCAGACTAAGTTTCTCTGGGTTCCAAGCCAAGTATAATCGTTAACTAGGCAAATAAAAATTAAGCAATTGAATACTTTAGTATGAATTCAATTACATTCCAATTTATTTGCTATTAACTTGCTATAGGTAAAAAAGCGAGTGATAAGTGCTAACCTACCTAACACTCACTTATTATGAAATTAGCACCTGTTGCAAAATTTTGCGCAAGGTAGGCTGAGTTACATTGAGTAATTGTGCTTTTTTCTGTTGGCTGATCTCTTTTTTTATGACGATTTGATGTAATGTCATCTCAATTTTGGACCAAAGCAAGGTATTGGTGTTTCCTGTTAGCAATTGTCCTAATATTATGTCGCATTCAATCGCTAATTCATCCAGTTGAGAAAGGCTGAGATCTAATCCATTGAGCTTAGCAAAACGACGTCGCAATGTTGATTCAGATTGGTCTAATTGCAAAGCTACTTGATACAGGCTGCCCCATTTAACTAAACATACCGTTAACCATCGCAGCTCCAACCAAGCACTTGCTGGAAATAAACGCGTTTGCTGTAGCGCTATTGCCACGAGTTGGCTAAGTAATATCGATATATCTGAAAATTGCGCTATGTTTACTTTCGTTTCATCAGTAAACACCTCATGCTCAGACGAAAGCAGATGCGCTGCGGATGCTTTAATATAACCTTGCTCTTGCAGATCCAAATGTGGACTATCGATTAATTTTCGCTCGCAAAGTATAACGGCCCGCATTATCGCGTTTTGCAGCTCTCTGATATTGCCTGGCCATGAATAGCCTTGCAAAATGTTTATTGCTGCGGGGGTAAAATCAATAATTTCTTTTTTATATTGTTGGCTAAATTTAGCTAAAAAGTGACGACAAAGTAACAGGGCATCATCGCCTCGTTGATGCAGAGGAGGCAGGTTGACGGTAAAACCATTGATACGATAATAAAGGTCTGAACGGAAGCGCCCCATAGCAACTTCATCTAATAAATTACGGTTAGTGGCTAATACCAGTCTAACATCGACTTTACGCACACGTTGATCACCCACCGCGACATAGGTTTTTTCTTGTACAAATCGTAATAGCTTTGATTGAATATCAAGCGGCAGTTCTCCGATTTCGTCTAAAAATAATGTCCCACCGTCAGCTTGTGCAATCAGGCCCGGTTGATCATTCGTCGCACCGGTAAAGGCGCCTTTTCTATGACCAAATAACTCACTTTCTATTAAATTTTCAACTATGGTACTGCAATCTACAGTAATAAAAGGCTTTACTCGTAGCGAGCTATAATTATGTATTTGTCGTGCGATGAGCTCTTTACCTGTACCTGACTCACCAGTAATCAACACAGACGCGTCGGTAGGCGCCACTAACTGTACTTCCTGCATTACCGTGCGCATGGCAGCCGATTCAAAAAGCAATTCATGCTGATCGCCCATGCTGCTTTGAGCGATAACCGTTTTGCGTTGGTCATTTTCGAGTAGAACAATACGATCAATAGCAGCAGCTAAATTGGGGCTGACTTGCTGTAATTGCGTACTATATTTTTCAGCATTCTTTTGCTCGCTCAACGGCCAACGTAATAAGATCATACCCAAGCATTGGTTACGAGTGAACAGGGGCACTATAATAGCTTGGCAAGATTCCGCAAAAGGCTTAAGTGGTTTACCTCTTAAATTATTCAAGCTAGCAAGTTGTATGTTTGTGCTAACCCAGTTCTGTACACTTTCGACATCCATGTTTTGCTTAGATGTACTGCAAGACGACAAAATCAATGCTTGATTTTTAACTAAATATAAACCCGCATATTCGCATTGCATGCCTGCGGTTAGCATTTGGCAAATTTGCTTTGAAAAAACTTGTAATGAATGTGTAGTGCCAATTAAGCGAATTAAGTCCCATTGCAGTGAAAGTAACCTAAAGTCATCTCTAGGCACATCTGAAAATTTACCACGTATGTGATCAAGATTAGCAATAATGTTAGCGTCAAACTGCGGTTCCCAAGCGACTAATTTATCGCCACCTATGCTGCGAGCGGCTTGTAAGGCGGTATTCGCTCGCCTAAACAATTTTAAAGGCGATTGCTCTTCGAGCTGTTCTTCAGCATCAAGTGTTGCTATGCCAAAACTAAAGTTTAGCTTCAACTTTTTCTGAGTAAACGACTTATTCACTAACATTTGTCGTACTCGAGCGGCCAGTACTTGACCGTGCTTTTCATTAGTCTCAGGTAAATGTGCCGCAAAAACCACACCGCTATATCGACTGACAAAATCAGCCGTACGTAATAAATTAGTCAAACTGAGCATAATTTCATCCAACACTTGGTCGGCCAATTTACCTCCATGTTGTTGATTAAATTTAGCGAAATCAACAGGATTTATGAGTAATAAAGTTACGGGTTGATTGTGCGCTGTCTGTTGTTCTTCCCATTTCTGACGTTGCCAAGTCCCGACTTGGCGCATAATAAGTATATTATCTTGATGACGTAATGAACCTACAAAACCATCGACAATGATTACGGTATTTTCTAACTGAATAGGGAAAGGTGGTAACCTTGTTATTGCACCGGTAGGTTCAAGATCCGATAAAATATTTTGCAAACGGTTCTTGGCCATATCAGAGGGGATTTTGATACACGAAAGTAAATCTTTACCGATTGCAGATGCGCTTGAATCACCCAGTACTGCCGATAACGCCAGATTAAGTTCGGTTATTTTCCCTTCAGCACTAAGCGTTACTACCAACTCTCCTAAACATTCAGTCAGTAAGTTAAACTTCTGCTCGCTATGTTGTTGAGTGCTATAAATGTCGTTATTACGTGCTAACAAAGATAAAATAGGTAACAAAGCTTGCTCATTTGACCAGTCAATAAACCAATGGTTTTTTGGTAATTGTGTCTGGGTTGTGAGTTGCGGATGCTCTTGTAGCCAAAATACTTGTTGAATATTGAGATTAAAACGCTTTATAAGCTGCTCTGCATGCTCAGTATTTTGACATGCTACAAGCATTGATGGCTGATCATCACAATGACTTGATAACGCTATTTTTTTCAACGCTATACCCGCAGCAGAAGCTTGCGACTGTAAAGTCAAAAACATCTTGGTGTAAACAGTACTGGCTGCAAAGTCACTATCTATATAAAGCGTGATACTATTTTTTACGTAAGCTAAAGTGCTGATGCGTTGCAATTTCGTCATTAAGAATTTTGCATAAGATGAGTAAAGTTCTGATTTAACAGCGGTGTAATATTTTTTGCAGCCAATGGCCGTGAAAATAAGTAACCTTGCAACAGTAAATGTTTGCTGTTCTTTAATATTTCTATTTGTGCCACTTCTTCTACACCTTCCGCGATAACGCCTAGCTTTAAACTTTTAGCCAGCGCTAAAATGGCTTGTACAATGGCAATATCGTCAGGGGCTGAATTAGCATCACACATAAAAGCTCGATCGATTTTAAGTGTATCAATGGGGAATTTTTTCAGATAGCTTAATGAGGAGTAGCCTGTCCCAAAGTCGTCAACCGCCAAGGTAACACCTAAGTTTTTCAATTCGATTAGGCGCTTAATATTTTCTTCAGCATCACTCATAATGACCGACTCGGTCAATTCCAACTCAAGTAGCGACGGCGGTAAGTTACATTGCTTTAATGTTTGCGCAACTGTTTGAGTAAAATTAACTTGTCTAAACTGGTGTGCAGATACGTTTACCGCAATCCTTACCTCGTTACCATTATCTAGCCATTGTTTAGCCTGCTTACAACTCTGCTCTAAGACTAAAAGTCCTAAATCATGAATTAAGCCGGTTTCTTCTGCAATTGGAATAAATTCATCAGGAGGAATAATACCTCCTTGTGCTGGCAACCATCTGACTAACGCTTCAACGCTAACAATCTTACCTGTTTCAGCGCAAACTTGCGGTTGATAAAAGGGTACAATTTCACCTGACTTAATTGCCACACGTAGGTCTTGTTCAAGCTGTAAACGATTTGCCGCTGTTGCATTCATTGAGCCGCAATAAAACTTGAAACAGCCACGTCCAGCCTCTTTAGCCGAATACATTGCCGTATTGGCATTTTTAAGTAAAGACTCGGCATTCTCACCGTCGTCTGGAAACATAGAAATACCAATGCTTGGCGTGATCACAACTTCATATTGCTCTAGCTTAAAAGGTTTAATGAAGCTTTGAATCACCCGTTCAGCGACCAACATCGCTTCACTTGAATTGCGCAACTTATTCAAGAAAATAGTAAATTCGTCACCACCAAAACTCGATAATTGACCGTTACTTATTAATTCTTCGTCGCTGTGCCGAGAAAACACATCGCTTTCTCGCATATTTTCTTGTAAGCGGTGGGCAACTTTACGCAGTAGTTTATCGCCAATACTATGTCCCATAGTATCGTTAATTCTTTTGAATCTATCGAGATCTATATACAAGATTGCGGCTTGATAGTCGTTGCGACGCGCCATGGCTATAAAGTTTTGTAAATTTTTCAGTAGCAACAGCCTATTTGGCAACCCTGTTAACGAATCATAAAAAGCCAGTTTATGAAGTGCTTTTTTTTGTGACATTTGATCTGCAAAGGCTTGGCTGGCACGGAGAATATATCTTACTCTCTGGGCTAATATTTCCCATTTAACAGGTTTCGAGATAAAGTCAGTAGCACCTACCGCGTAAGATTTATGAATAGAGTCCAAATCATCAGATCCGGTAACCATAATGATCGGAACATGTTTTCCACTTTCCAACGCTCTTATGTGTTCACACACATCAAAACCGTTCATTACTGGCATAGATACATCGAGTAAAATTAGCGCTGGCTGATGTTTTTCAAACTGCTCTACAGCGCGTTGGCCATCCTCAGCCTCTAATACTTCTATACTGTCGCAGGCGAATATTTCTTGCAGAATAATCCGAGCACTGACATCGTCATCACACACTAATATTGTAATTTTAGAATTATTTGGCATTTCTGAATATCTCTAATTATTCATAACTGAAAGTATTAATGGTGGGTATTATCGACCATTAACTTACCGTTATGAACTAATTTTGTAGCTGCGATAATATTGGAATTTTTCTTCCTTATTTATTCCAATAATTTTCAAAAGTTGAAAGTTTAAAAATAGCATAATAAATTGGTTATAACACTCTCTTTTACAGAGTATTACGGTAATATGATTATTGAAATTAAAGACTAGTTTATGCATACACCTGAGTTGTTAACCTAGCTTAGTTTTGCGTACGATTGCTTTACATTTTTAATTGCAAAGTCTTATCATTAAAAATTAAAATGACGCCATTAAACTATATTTATGATCAATTAACTACCGCTACATATTGCAATGTCATGCTGAATAAATTTTTATGGCGATATAATCGCTAAATAAAAAAGCCCTTGAAAAACAAGAGCTTTATAATTGAATTAAACTTATAGCTTAACTGATATTAAAGACTAACAACCGTCATCTTTAGTATCTGCACCCTCTTTTGTCTTTTCACAAGCATCTTCAATGGCGTTACCTGCATCTTTTTTCATTTCACCAAATTTATTGCTGACACTTTCTTTCATTTCATTTACTTTGTCGCCCGCGTTTTCCATAGCCTTGCCAGCGTCTTTCTTCATTTCCTCTACTTTTTCGCCTGCATTTTCCATAGCTTTGCCTGCGTCTTTTTTCATTTCATTTACTTTTTCGCCTGCAGCATCAATAGCCTTGCTAGCATCTTCTTTCATTTCATTTACTTTATCACCCGCACCTTGAGTCATTTTACCCGCATCTTTAACTGCTTCTTCTACTTTTTTACCCGCGTCTTCTGCCTCTTTATCGCTACAAGCTGTTAAGCCGAACATGGAAACAAAGATAATAAGTGAAATTGATAGTTTTTTTATAAAAGTCATAAGTTTTTCCCTAAATTTTTGGTGATTTACCACGAACTGCATTGGCGATTAATGAGATAACCAACAACACAACGAAGATAAAAAAGATAGTTTTTGCAATACCTGCGGCTGTCCCTGCGATACCACTAAAACCAAATATTGCCGCAACAATCGCAACAACTAAAAAAGTAAGCGCCCAGTTTAACATAATAGATTCCTCCGTTTATTAAATTAAAAACCACCACCAACTTAAGACTACATTTATACCAACAACCTAATTCACTGATAACTAGTCACTATCTTTCATTCTACATTTGATTTAATAACGCTAGTTTACCGCTAAGTGAAAGTTTTTCAGACAAAACAGGTATAACATTTAGTGGGAGTTAATATATTTTTGTCTTAGCTTATCGCTAAGACACCTTAATAATAGCCACATTTTTATAAAACGTACTTATTTACAGAATAAACGCTATAACTTTCAGTAAGCATTAACTATCAGCCATAGTGACCGTGACTTAGTACTGATTATTGTGCCGTTATTAACCGCCGTATTTACTGGTGAACTTTATATTTTTCCTACCATTTTCAGGACAGTTTTACCTAAGTAGCTGGCTATTTTTCTGTCTGAAATAAGCCTTGTAATGGTGAAGTTTGATTAATGATCTTATCGGCGCAATAACAGTGAAGTTAAAACGAGTTGTTACTTTTCTTTGCTGTTAAACATAAAAAATCCGAAATCAATTGCTTGATTTCGGATTCTTAACTCACTGAAAAATTCATCTGTAAGTAAAGCTATGCCTAGATAATCGGTAGGTTAACTTTACCCAAGAGCACATTCAGTATAGGTAACTTAAAAGCTATAAGTTGCTTTTACGTAGTAGAAACCACCGTTAAAACCAAATGGTGATGTTTCATAGTATTTACCGCCCCAGCTATTATTTGCCGCACCTGTTTGTTGCTCAAAATCAAGCTCATTCGGGTATTCGTCAAATATATTCTGAGCACCAACACTCACTTTGAAATCTTCCATAACGTGATAGCTCACTTCAACATCAACAGTAACTTCTGAGTCAGCAACAATTTCTGTTCCTGGTTCAGCTGGAGAGCCTATCCAATCAACGTGCACGCCTTGGTATTCACCGTAGTAGTTTACACGGGTAAACATACTGACATTGTCCCAACTTTGTGACCAAGTAAAGGTCGCACGATGGTTAGGTAAATCATTTTCTAAACGAGAAACTTTACCGTCACCTGTGATTTCAGTGTAAGTATCAACAGTTGTCTCATTCCAGTTATAAGCTAAACCAAATGTGGTATCACCATCTAACAAACTCGTTGAATAGTTAGCTACAAAATCAACACCTTGAGTTGTAGTATCAAAATCATTAGTAAAGAAACTTACTTGTTGAATTGAATCTACGTTTGGTACACCATCAGCTTTTAACTTAACTTTATCATCAGCGGTTAAGTTATATTTAGTTGACTGAGAAACACGATCAGTTACTTCAATATTGTAATAATCAAGTGTGAAATGGATACCTTCTATTTCCCAAACCGCACCTAATGAAATGCTTTCTGATTCTTCTGGTGTTAGTTCTTTTGCACCAAGTTGCATTGCTACAGGGTTAGATGCTGGCAATAAAGCAGAATCAACCAACTCACCGCCATCTAAAGAGGTTTGCACATTAGAATAGTTAGCTTGACCAACCGTTGGTGCACGGAAGCCTGAACTTACTGAGCCACGTACTGAAAAGTCGTCTGTCACATTGTATTGTGCCGTTACTTTATAGTTAGTGGTATTACCAAAAGTACTGTAATCTTCAAAACGTAGGGCATAGCCCATTAAGAAGTTTTCAGTGTATTGTGCTTCAACATCAAGATAAAGCGCATAGTTTTGACGAGAAAATGAACCGGCTGAAGAGGGTTTAAAGCCAGGAAAACCGTTAGAGCCGATACTAAAACCTTGGTCTGTATATGGACCTGCGGTAAAAGATGCTTCGTCACCTGCAGTCACTTCGAAAGTTTCTTGATGGTATTCATAACCACCAGCAATAATTAGTGGCATCTCCATGCCTACTTCAAGTTCTTTAACTAAATCAATGTTAAAGAACTTTTCAAGTTGAACGTGGCTACCTGGATTAAAGTCACGTGGTGTTTCAGGACCTAACGACGCATTTAACGTGTTGTAGATAACGTAACTTGATTCGTTACGACCTACAGAACCACTGACGTCATAAGACAAAGTGTCATCAAACTGACCACGTGTTCCCATGGTTATTGCTGTATCAACAATGTTACCACCAAAGTTAGGTGTAAATCCGCCTGGTGCTAATTCATTGAATGAAAAACAATTATCATTATTTGCGACATTATCAATGTAATTTTGTTGAGTTAACACGTTACCGGTAGTGATAGCTACAGGTTGACAAGTTCTCTCAGCACCCTCAGATTGCGCAAGATCGCCAATCAATAATGAAGCACCGTCGTCATTAGAGTAAACGCCACCACGGTTATGTGGATTACGATAATAGAAACCACCACGAACATCACGTTCAGAGAAGTTACCAAACATATACACTTCACGGTCGTTACCGATATCTAAACCGAAGTTACCAAAAATAGTGATGTCATCATTAACTTCTGGAGAACCCCAAACTTGAGTTATCGCTTCAACATTTGTGTTGCCGGCATCAATAAAACCTTGAGCGTCAGGACGTTGTACACTTCGACTAGTTGCATCAGCATTTTTATATTGAAAACTCAGGTTGGCAAAACCATCTTCAGTCAATGCCATACCAATATTACCAGAGACTTCAGTCGTATCGCCATCGCCTTCATAATATGAACCATGACGTACGTTTAATGAACCACCATCTGCATCATTTTTTAAGACGAAGTTCATTACACCTGCGATAGCATCTGAGCCGTATTGTGCTGCAGCACCGTCACGTAAAACTTCAACTTGTTTTAGAGCAGAACTTGGGATAACTGAAATATCAGGACCTTGAGCACCGTCATTAATACCACCACCTAACAATGCAATAACAGAAGCACGATGACGGCGTTTACCATTAACAAGTATTAACGTACTGTCTGATGAAAGACCACGAAGATTAGCAGGTTTAACTAAGCTGGCGGCATCTGAGATTGGGTTACTCTGTACGTTAAACGAAGGTACAGTACCTTTTAACAATTCAAGCATATCGGTGTTACCCGATCTTTCTAGCTCTGCTGCACCAATTAAATCAATAGGAACCGGTGAATTATCAACTGAACGTGGTGCACCACGAGAGCCTACAACAGCGATACGTTCAATGTTTTCTTTTTTAACTTTATCTGCATCATTTTCAGCAGCGAATGTTGGCGCAGTACCTAAAGCGATATTTACCGCTAAAGCTAAGGTAGCTATTTTAAATGTTGATGACATGTTCTCTTCCTCTAGTATTAGTATTTTATTATGTATTTTTATAGTTATATATTTTATTTTTCTATTTTTTTG
>NZ_JACGVF010000060.1:0-9794 GCF_014077085.1 Colwellia sp. MB02u-9 | reverse complement strand
CAAATTAATATACATAACTTAATATTAACATTCAACACGTTAATTTTACTTTTTGAATATAGCGATGTAGAAAGACAGATTAAATCCCACTTTATACATAAAAGCGGGATATGAAGCTAAACTGTGACTATATACAGTACATCTTTAAGATTAATAAGGAATGATTATGAAATCTGAATTTCTCTCGCATATCAAAGAAACTATGTGGACACGACGCTACGCGAAACGCACTATTGAGTCTTATTTATATTGGATTAAAGCGTATATTATCTTTATTGGAAAAATACATCCAAACGATTGCCATGATAAAGAAGTTGAAAAATTTCTTAGTTACCTTTCAAATAACTTAAATCTTGCCCCTAAATCTCAAGCATTAGCGTTAAATTCGGTTAACTACTTATATAAACATATTTTAATAAAACCGCTCAGCCTTGAATTACGTTTTAATAAATCTCGAGTAACGCCAAAACTTCCCACAGTATTAACAACAACAGAAGTCAAAGCGCTTTTAACGGCTGTAAATACAAATAACCTGTTACTCTGTCAATTAATGTATGGCAGTGGCTTGCTTTTATGGACATACAAAAGAAAGTATCAATATCATAATTAATGTTATCTATATGTAAGCTACATCCCAAACATCTTCATTAATAGCTAATTCATTAAATCTATTTTCTTCTACAGCAAAAGCTAATAAATGAGTTGGTCTAGAAAATCCGACATACAGCATTTTAGAGTACTTCTTAATATTATCTATTCTGTTATTTAAAGTAATAATTTTCTTTTCTCTAGTTTTACTTCCTGGTTTCCCTAGTATATTTAACTCGATGATTTCTCCCTTTAGTTGAGTAATTTCATTTTCTACAGTACTAATTAACTCCAAACTACTTAAACCACTAAACACTTCACTCATTTGGGTAGATTCATATTCGCTATTATAAAAAGATTCTAAATATAATGTAGCTAAATGAGTTTGGCCTTTTACGCCGTGAACAGTGTTAAAAATTAAGTTACAGTCTTCTATTTCAGTAGCAACTGAAATATCATTAATAACGTAGTTGTCATATAAAAAATTATTACATGGTGTGTATTGTGAGAAAAACTCACTAAAAATTGAAATTATATAAGCTTGTATTTCACCTAATACATGCTTGTGGTTACCCCTCATTACGTTGATTGACCATAAATAAATATTCTTTTCAAATTTAACTACTTTTTCATCTAAAGTTGATTTTTCTTGTAGTAATTTTTTAAACGTAGATTCTTTGAATAGCTTTTCATCATCATCTTTAATGTTAGCCACTCTAAGCGATTTCAGAATTGCATTTTTAATATTGGAAGCAATTGGTTTTAAACTGTTATTCGTCTGTTCAAAAAAAATTAAATATTGTGCTAAACAGTTACATTCGCTTTTCGGTTTTTTTTGCTCACGACTATAGTTTGGATAGTAACTAGGTAGCGTAATTTGTGTTTCATCGTCTTTTTTTCTGGTAACCCATGCTACAACGGAAATAGATTTTGAAGAGGTCTCCGGGAATAAACCATCTTCTGCTAATTTATTAATTATTGATGTGTAGTGCGCTATTAGTTGTTCCTTATTGGCAAGAGTATAAACCAACAATATTGGTTTGATTTTACTATCAGAATTTAAACCTACGACATTTGATTTTGTTAAACTAAATGTATTTGTGAGCCTTGCATTTAGGGGTGATAGGCGATGACTACCATTGATTTCTTTTACTATTTCTCTGTTTATCCAAATTTCATCTAATTTAATTTCGCCATTAAAAATTGCTTGATTTTTATCACCAATACGCTGGTATACAGATTTGGTATTACCACCATCAAAAAATAACATTTCTAAGATTTGATACTGATGTTCATCCATATCTTGCATTTCATCAACGAAGATATATTGAAATCTGCGTCAAAGTAATCTAAGTATAATAGCGTTATTTTTTAGAAAGTGATTGGCAAAGATATAAGCATATTCAAATGAAAGGAAACCACTTTTTAAAGTATCCTCAATCACCTTTTTGATACCTTGATATTTTTTATTACTAGGATCTTTCAATAAGCATTTTTTATCTGTAATTAGCTTTATTTGATTGTCAGAATAATCAAAATAAAGATTTCTTATTTCCTTATCTACCTCTCTATTACAGACATCTTTTTCATTTTCACTGCTCTTAATAGCCTTTTTTTTTGCTTTTTGTATATTTCTCCCCCAAAAAAAGCTTGTCGGTTTACCGTAATCGGTACTCCAAGCAATTCGTTTAAATTCACTTAACAAATGATTTTCGAATAAATTTGTATCTACCTTATTTATATGGATATTAAATTTTTGAGAAATATAAGGTTTAGCTAAAAACTCATTAACAAAGCTCTGTATTGTTCCAACAAAATTTGGATAAGAGAATAATTTTGGGCAATAGGCACCAATACGACTTTTTATTTCATCTATTGCCGCATTTGTATGAGATATCACTAATATCCCAGAGCCATTTTTGAAAGGCATATAACGTTCAAAAATCAATAGTTTTGCTAATAAAACCGTTGTCTTTCCACTACCCGGGACGGCCTGTAAATCAATCGTATTTAAGTTCTTTAAGAACTCAACTCGTTCATCATCGAATTTTTGTCCTGCTTTTAATAAAATAGATTCAGCGTATTTAACATCCTCATCAGTAATACTAATTATAGACATATCTAATTGCCTCCAGAAGAGAAGCAATTGGCTGATCTGTTGTATCTAGTTTTATTGAAGCATCGTAATCATCTGAATTAGGGTCTATTAAATTTGCAAGTTTGTAAGAAAATTCAGTTTTTTTAATGTCTTTCCCTAATAGTTTTTTTGCTAATTCGCTCCCATAATTTGAGGTATCTATGTTAGGAAACATATCTAATAAAACAGATTCAACATGTTTCCCTAAAGTACTAGAAATAAGTAAACTATATTCCAAAGTCCAGCTTTCAGTTACAAAGACCTGAGTAGATTGATTATCAAACTTTTTTCCTATTTCTTTTTTTCGTAATAAAGATTGTTTAGTAACTTCAATTTCACAGCACTTGAGATAGTTGTACGTATTGTTTTTACCTTTTTTAATGGCTTTGCCTTCGCTGTCTACAGCCAACTCTTTTTCATAAGCTGGTACATCAACATCGGTGATGATAGCAACAGGTAAATTTAGATAAGGTTCTTTTTGTCTTAAAAATATCTTGGCAAATTTTATAAACTCAGCGCTAGCAACATTTACAATAGAAACACCTGCTTCTGTTAAATCTTTAGTAATTAAACCATCTTTTTTCATTTTTCTAGCAAGGGCGGGGATGAGTATTTCTTCAGACCAACCTTCAACCATAATTACGCCTTTCGCAAAAAACAAGTTTGCTTTAGTCGTGTCTAAAAAGCGTTCTAAATGCTTATAATCATCAGGATCTAATAATGTGCATTTATTGTTTAAGGGATAAGCATTTTTATTATGGCAAATAATAATGTTTTCGAGTTTTACTTTCGATGCTAAATTGGGACTATGTGTGGTTAAAATTAGCTGTATATCTTTCTTATTTTGCAATGCTTCGATTACTTTCATCTGCGCTTGTGGATGCAGATGTGCCTCTAACTCTTCTATTAAGCCTAATCTTAAACCTGTCCAATTTTCTTTTTCTAGGTGCAACAATTCTGTCGCCATAAAAAGCTTATTCATAGTGCCTAGGCCAGGATTTATTTGATCTTGTATTTGCAGTTCTAATTTTTCTAAAATTGACTTTAAATTCGCGCTAGTTACATCAAAATTAGTAGTATGATTTTCATCAATAAATAATTTCACGAAAGTATCAATTTTATCCTTTAATTCTCTGCCTTTTATATCATCTTTTAGAGGAACTCTATCGGCATCTAAGCCTTCAAAATATGCAGCGACGTTTTCATTGAACCCTTGAAAAAGAGAAACTAATCGATGTTCATCTTTATTTTCAAAAGCCTCATGTGTTTGGAGGATATTTGATAGCCTGGAATTTTTCTTAGGTGTTAAGTCGAGATTAGCATCACGAAGTGGCTTTAAGTAAGTTGCTTTTAGATATTCACGAGCAGCAGCTTTTAGTGGTGTACCTTGATTGTCAACTCCGGCACAGATATCGGCAGGTAATATGCGTTGTTCAGTTCTCGATACATCGTAAATTATTCTTAAATACGGCTTAACTTTGTCTCCCTGCCCCTCAAAACCAAGCCATTCTGTAAAGTGAAAAGCTTCTTCTTCCATATCTTCAAAACGAAGCTCTATTCTAAATCTGTTAGATGAATCAAAAAAATCATCTTCTTCTAATTTAATCCATTCATAACTATGTGTTTTTAATACTAATTTAATAGCATCAACTATCGCCGTTTTACCTGAATCATTCTCGCCAATAAGAATGTTTAGACCTTTTGTAAAATCTAAATCTAAATTAGGTTTAGTTAAATCTATTTCACCTGAAGAGCCATATTTTCTAAAACTCCATATTTTAATATTTGCTAAAAACATAGTTATAAATCCTTTACTTAACTCTAATAAATTGAATATTCATACGCTTATGTATAGCCCTAAACACATCAATATTTTTTATCTTCTATATCCTGTGACCTGGTCAACCATTAGACTTAAGAAATTCAATAAGGCCTAGAATATGATCAGCATCTATATGTGTTGCTTCTACTAATTTTAAATAGCTGCCTTTTAATGCAAGTTCATATAAATCAGGGGGAATGTATTTATTGTATGTGCTTGCATATCCGCCATCTATCTAAATATTTATGGGTTCAGGCACGTTTCCTGAAGTTAAAAAAGCATCTCCATAACTTGCGGGGTACATTTTTAATTTGATTGATGTATTGCTCATTAAATCTTCCTAATTGACTTTAAGTTTCACATTCTAGTGAATGATTGTGACATAACAAACTGAAATTTCAATGAATCTATTGGTGAAATAATGAATGTTTGTATTTCATTGATTACAAGCTAATCTAGGTCAACTTTATGCTTTAATCTTGAAGGCATTATCTCTTCAAACTCACAATTAAGCGCATTAGTTAGTTTGTATAACGTTTCTAATTTAATATTAACCCCACCTCTTTCCATCTTGCCGTAATTACCTCTTTCAATCCCAACATAGGCGGCAAAGCTTTCTTGAGAATAACCAGCAGCTTTACGTTTTAGCCGCAACATTTCACCAAATTCTTTAACTAAATCACTCACCTTATTTTTCCTTTAGGCAAAATGATTAGATTTTCATGTTGAGTGGTAAAGAACCACGCCCTATAATACCCTTTTTAGTATTTAAGGTTAAATAGGATTTATTTTGAAATTAGACCCTTTTGTGGCTCAAATTATTGTTGTTGCTAACTTTAACCACTTCACAACCAGTGATGTTAGGTTGGCTTATTTAGCTTTAAAAAATGATCCATCTTTAGAATCATCAACTATTCGTCGGAAAATATATGCAGAACTTTTAAAGCTGGTAAAAAAAGGTTGGTTGAAGAAGTTGGTATCGAATAAAAAGGGATTTACCCGATTTAATAAAACAGACGCTTTTGATGTTAATGCAATAACAATACTGGCCCAGTTTGACGTAACAAATTCATCTGAAAAACAGGGTGACAAGCAAGTGAAGTTGCTTGGTAAATTGAATCATTATAAAGCTGAACTGCTGTTGAATATTGGGGAGTCTGAAGCTTATAAAGAGTTATATTCAGAGTTCCCAGAGTTAGTTGATGAATTACAGCCGCAATACAATAAGGCTAGAGATAACAATACGAGAATATTAGGGAAGATAAGGGCTATTGAAGGCTTACTTAACCAAGATGAAACACTAGAGAAAATATGAAACTACGACAATGGCAAGCTGAGTGTATTAATTTAGCGTTAACACAATACCAAAATGGCACTAGCCATTTTTTAACTTTAGCAACACCAGGAGCAGGTAAAACCTTGATGGCTTCTGAATTGGCCGATAAATTGTTAAAAAAAAATATGGTCGATTTAATCATTTGCTTTTCACCTTCTTCCATTGTTTCTCAAGATTTTAGTGAAAGCTTACAATTAAAAACTCAAGAGCGCTTTGATGGACTAATAGGCGCTAGAGGGAGATCTTTAACGTATCAAAACTTACAGTATTTAGATGTTAATTTTTGGCAGTTATTTGAACGGTATCGAGTTTTTGTGATATTCGATGAGATTCATCATTGTGCGGGATCTAATATTGAGAATGCCAATGCTTGGGGTGAACAGATAATACTGAACATTCAAGATAAGGCTAAATTTACTTTAGCGTTAACCGGAACTCCTTGGCGCTCTGACGCTGCTCCTATTGTTCTTTCAAACTATATGCATCCTAGCAACAAGATATCGTGTGATTATGTTTATGGGCTTTCTGAGGCCATTACTGATGATGTTTGTCGTGTGCCGCAGATTATAGCTATAGATAATAACAATATTTCAGTGGTGGATGCTGAGGAAACAAAAACATTTACTAGTTTTAAATGCTTACTTTCGCAATCAATCATTCCGTATCAAGAAATTATTGAAAATGAAAAAGTCATCAAATATGTAATTTCTTCTGCACAAAAGAAACTCGATACGATTAGACAGAAAAACACTGACGCTGCAGGACTCATCGTCGCTTTTTCAGTTGAGCATGCAAAACAGATTTCAGCATTAATGAAGGAGTGTTTTAACGAAGATGCCGTTGTTGTTACTTACAAAGAAAATGAGCCTACCCAACTAATTCAACAATTTAGACATGCCAAAACTAAATGGATAATCTCAGTAGGAATGATCAGCGAAGGAACCAATATCCCTCGTTTACAGATTTGTTGTCATTTAACCAATATCAAAACAGAAATGCACTTTAGGCAGATTTTAGGTCGAATTCTAAGAATGACTAATTCAACAAACCAAGAAGCTGTTATGTATATGCCTGCTGAGCCTAAGTTATTAGAATACGCTTATCGTGTTAAGCAAGATGTGCCTTTTGAAGCTGATGTGGTTAAGTTTGAAAAGATGACCAATCGTATTAAAGAGGATATTAGTGATGATGTTTCTGACACTGTTACTTTCGACAAAGTAAGCAAAGTTTGGTCTAAAACAGAACTGGAACTCGGTGGGTTTGATGACCTTATTCAGCATCGGGGCTTTCACAGAGCTAGTGAAACAGTTGAAGAACACTTTTTGACAAGCTCTTATGAAAAAGTCGTTAATATTTTTGGTCGATTTCAGCAAGAAGCTATCGCTTTAGGGCTGAGTGAGTTGAGGTAATTATGCTGTATGTTAAAAATGAGAGGTTTGAATGAAGCTATATGAAGTAATGATATTAACGATACAGGTTAAAATTTTTAATTTGATCATTTCCGTTATTCCTGCGTATTTTCTTTGGAATTGGATCATACCCGATATTTTTCCATTGCCAGAAATTGGTTTACTTCAAATGACGGGGTTAATTATTTTAATTCAATGCATTATCAGTAAGGGCTTTTTTTCCGTTAATACTGATACGGTATGAAGTAGAAATGGCTAATGAAATTAACAGATGATTGATTTGAAAATAGTAATCCATCTTTATTGGTTGAGTTTGACAAAAAGCCATAACTTTACGGCTAAGTGAATTGAGGTAATTATGCTGTCTGTTGAAAAGTTTACATCCCGTTTAATACGACCTGATCATCCTGATTGGTTACATGTTGGTGTCGATTCAAAAGATGAAAGCCAACTATACATCATTGTTAATGGTGGTATGGCCAATATAAATTGCGCTCCTATTGATCTATATGCGCCAGAAATAAAAAATTGCGCACTAGAAATGATTAAACAGGGAGAGCTGTATCTTAAAGCACACGAAAAGTCACTGCGTATTGGCCAAGGAAAAAGTATTTATTGCTATACAGTAAAATTAGATGAGGATTTAGTAAAAGCTGAGCCGAGCAATCGAAGGATTTACTTTTCTAGTTTATTTATTCGTTGGCAAAGAACGCATCAACTATCCGATAAACATGCTCAAGAAAAGCTCGGGTTAACAGCAAAAGAGTTTGAGCTGTTCAGAGAAGATGAATTAGTAATGACTCAAGCCCTAATCAATAAGCTTGCTGAGGTAACGGGCGTATCAGAGCAGTTTTGGCAAAATAGATGGCATAAAAAAATAAATAGTTAATAAACTTAATGCCATTAATCATGTGGAATATTAACAATAATCAATAGGAGCAGTGATGAGAACGTTTAAAACGGTCACTACACAGGAATTAACAACAGTGGTTTGTGATGGCTGTGGTCTACAAGCAAGTGCTGACAGTGATTATGAGTTTCTTTCGATAGCGCATCATTGTGGCTATGGCTCGATTCATGGCGATGGTAAACAGATTGAAATCGATTTATGCCAACAATGTTTTGCGGATATGTGTGGCGACACTCTCAGAGTAACGGATGAAAGCAATACCCTTACTGAATACAGTGAAAGTAGTGATAAAGAACAGCTTGAATATAGCAATATTTTTGATGTGATTTACCTGTCAAAGACTAAAGCAGGTCAGCTAAAAGATAACTGCGATTTAAGGTTGGCAGTAAGGGAATTATTATTGAAAAATAAAATCACCAATAATAATGGGCTAACGGTTGCGCTGAAACGTGTAGAGCAACTTTGGGATGCACAGTACCAATCAGCCGAAGGTAATGAGCTTCATCAACTTGCCGATATAATTTGTGCTTATGAAAATAAAGGTTGGAGCAGTTTTTTTGAAGAAGCCCCAATAGCGGATGATGATTTTATGCCTGGCAGGTTAAGTTTTGAATCCAAGTTTGCTTGTGATGAGGAGCAAACTGCCAGTGGCATGTTATCAAACATACCCGTAAATACTGAGATTAATGATGAGTCGTCAAGGGATTCTGCTTTAATGGAGAGTAATATTGATGATGTAAAAAGCCACTTGTTAATGAGCATTGCCATTGTAATGGCTAAATATCCTGAATTACGTTTGGGACAATTATTAGTCAACGCCATGAGTCTTCAACAATTATCCCCTGAAATTTATCATGATGAAAATACAGAGCTTTTTTATGTGGAAGATAATATATTGGCTGAAAAGCTTAAGCAGTTATCAAAGGTATAAATCGTTAATTATTACGATTTGAATAAGAAAAGAGAATAACGAATATGAAAAAAACACTCCGAAAACATAAAGCTTTTTACACTCGAATTTACCGTCTTGCTAAAGCTTGTGATGTGAGTTTTGATTTAGCGCTGCAAATGATAAAACTAAGAGCAGATGACAAACGATTAACACGAAAGAAAAAGTCCCATGACAGCTTTATGAATTGGAAAACTGCGTCAATGGATACGTTAGGTTTAATGGTTTGTGAATGTTCAAAAAAAGACGGTGAAACTATCAAAATACGGGTGTTTATGACTAGGGATGAATTGCCTGAAGATAAACAGGATTTGTGGCAAGAAAGTATCATGCATTGAAGAGACTAACTATCAAAAGATCCATGCCAAATTTTTAGTGAATTCATAGCTGCATATTATCGCTAGTACATGTTGTTTATATTAAAATTTTTTGCCCCCCTAATCTGTAGTAGATCGTATTTAATCTGACACTTTCCAATTTTGGATTTGATATAACAGTCAGTTTATTAGGTCAGTAATGATACGAATATAGTCCTTTCAGTCTGAATAAACCTATAATTAGGGTGTTCAGACCATGTGCCTATTTCATACGAATATTGATACGATATCATTTCGATGGTTACCGCTTTACTTTCGATGTCATA
>NZ_JACGVF010000059.1:0-120657 GCF_014077085.1 Colwellia sp. MB02u-9 | reverse complement strand
GTGCTAAGGCTTTATTATTTTGCTGTGTTTGCATTTGAGCAATTTCTTCATCACTAAAACGGTAGGTTTTAGTATTGGCTAAACTCCAAAAAGCATCACCATAACTTGGGTTTAACTGGTAGGCTTTTTGGTAAGCAGCAATGGCTTTTTTTATATCACCTTTGGTTTTTAGCGCATGGCCTAGCTGCAGTTGAAAGCCTGCAATTTGATCGTTTTGCTCTACAGCTTGTTCAAATAGGATGATGGCTTGCTCAATTTTACCTAAACCTGTTAAGGCACTCGCTTTAGCGACTTTAAAGCTCAGGTTGTCAGGTTGTATAGCGAGTAACTTTTCAACTTGTTGTTCTGCCACTTTGTATTTACCTAAACGAATAAGTAAATTGAGGTACTGAGAGCGCGCATGGATGTGATTAGGCGCTAACTCAAGGGCACTGGCCAATAAAAATTCAGCATCGTCATAAATTTTTAGCTCTATACCTATTTCAGCAAGCATACACATGCCATCGATATGGCGTTGATTATCTTGCAAAAAATGTCGACAAATTTGTTCTGCTTTTAATAATTTCCCTTCGTGCATTAATTCAGTTACCGCGAGTAAGGCCGGTGGTAATTTTTTTAGTTTCTCTAACTGATTTGCGGCTTTTTGCATATTGTCTTGTTGCTTTGCATCTCGGTACAGGTGAATTAATGCTTGCCAACTAGCGACTAAACTCGGGTTAAGTTTTACCGCCTTTTCAAATGAAATTTTAGCCAGTGCTGGTTCATCTAAGGCTAAATGGATAAAGCCTTGTTCTTGATTAGCACGGCTATGTGTTTCATCGAGTTTAAGTAATTCATTAATACTGCTTAATGCCGCAGGGATAGTTTTTGCATAGCGTTGGGCAACGGCAATTAAATACCATAATTCAATTTGGTGCTCTTGGTCTGTGGTTTGTTTTTGTAGTTGTTTACTTTGTGTAATGGCGTCATTGAATTTTGTTGTTTGGATCAATTGTTGAATTGATTTTAATTGGTCTTCATTAGCAGAGTGAGATCTTGTGTCCAATGACTTAGCTCCAGAGTAGGTTAGCGTATTATTTTTAGGTTAAAAAACGCCTATTTTATCAATAAAAAGCCGCTTGATACAGATATCAAACGGCTTTATTTATCATTTTAGTTTTGACTTGACTTAACTAGCTTTTAGTAATCAATCTAGGCTTAATAAAAGTCGTACGAGAATCTAAAACCAATAGTACGAGGTCGGTTAGAAACTACTTTTGGCGTATACTGTTGAGTATCAATATATAATATTGCACTTTTATCAGTTAGGTTGTCGATGAAAAGCTCAGCTTTCCATTCGTCGTTAGTTACACCAAAGCTTAAATTTGCTACCACATAACTATCCTGTATATAACGACCACCGTTAAAGGTATCGCCATTACTGTCTGGATAATTCACTCCGGAATAAACATCAGCTTCTTTTTCAATGCTCAAACCTGAACCTGTGCCATAAATTAAATTAGTAGAGTCTTCTACCATATACGCATCCATCACCATACCGGCAAGTCTCTCTCCGGTATAACTAATTGAACCGTTAACATAACCTGTCATACCTTGGCCAATTGGATAGAAATACTGGGCTTGTAAGTTACCTGAAAATTCAGCTGAATACGGTAATCTACTACCTTCTGGTGGCGCAATACCATTAAGCTGGGCATTAACTGACGTTAGCTCGGTATCTATCAAACTAAAAGCACCAGAGATAATTAAGTTATCTGTTGCAACCCAACTAAAGTCACCATCAATACCTTTAATTTCAGCATCACCAACATTATCAGTAAATACTAAGAAGCTGATATTGGTAGGGTCATATCGCGATGTTTGCAGATCAGATATTTTTGAATAATAGGCAGTAGCGTTGAAGCGTAAGTTTTGATTAAATAATGTTGATTTAAAACCTAATTCTACGTTATCTAAGCTATCAGTCGTTGAGTACACTGGAATGCGGAAGCCTTCAAAGGCGCCTTCTTGACTTGTAGCTGAACCACCACCAACTCGGTTAGTAACCGGCGGTCTAAAACCTTCTGAGTATGATGCAAATACCATAACATCGTCATTAACTTGCCAATCAATTGAAGTTTTGATAATCGTATCATCAACTGTTAACGTGCCGTCACTATCAAGTAAGTCAGTTTCTAGTTGGCCACTAGCAATAGAAGCTTGAAGTGCTGCTGCTTCTTCAGCACCAAAAAATTCAGTTAATGCTGCTTCACTTCCGTCACCAAAGGCGCGCAAACGACCACTGACATCGGCGCTTGTAGTAGCACCTTTATAAATGTCATCAATTTGATACCAACGGGCACCAAAACTTGCAGTGACTGTGTCAGTAATATCATACTCGAACTGACCAAATACGGCGATTTGATCTATGGTATGTGTAACATCATTAACAAAACTTACTTCTGAAGGGAAAGGGCCGTCACCACTGTTAACGCCTTCATTTCCTGCAAGCGTTCTTTCCAAATCAGGAAAAAGTTCGGTATTCGCTATTTTGAATTGACCAACGGTTGATAACTCTTGCGTGTCGTAAAATACACCTGCGGTTACACGCCAGCGATTTTCAGCTGAGGTATTCATACGCAATTCGTGGGTAGTACGAGAGGTGCTAGTTTCTTCTTTATAATACTTAGTTGGGTCAAGACATTCTTGCTCTGCCGCTGCAGCTGAATAGTTACAAACATAAAAAGAAGAATAAAAGCCGCCATTAGTATAGCCAGTGTAATCAATCGTTGAATTGATATCTCTGTCGAGATAACCACCGGTATAAACCACGGTAAGTTGCTCAAGTCGGCCTTCTAATGTCCAAGTTGTTAAACCAAAATCATCATTGTTATTTTCAGGCATAAAACGGTTTGTTGATGTCTCACCCTTAAGGTTTGGATCGTAAGAAAACACACCTTCAGTATCAAGTGACTGTTGAGTATGTTGAACTAAAAGATCCCAGTCATTATTGATTAAATAAGATAAACCAAAGCGAGCACCGGCATAACTTGCCGTGTTAAAGTTTTCTTCTACTAAGGCAGCATTTTGTGGTGCGGTAATAGGGGTATTTTCTGGGTCATCTAATTTAGAGAAACCAGCAGAAATTCTATCAATGACAACAGTACTACCGGTATAACCACCTTCACCCGGAACATTGAGTACATTATCTATCCAACCACCTTGGTAGTCGTTGTAAGCAGTAACACGTACGGCCAACGAGTCAGATAAAGACATATTAAAATACGCTTCAACAGAGTTACTCATGTCGCCGCCTTTGGTGGTACTTGTGCTGGTATCAAAACCTGCAGCAAAACCATCATGGGTTGGCTTGTTAGTGATTAAGCGTACGGTACCTGATTGAGAGCTAGCACCAAAAAGTGTGCCTTGTG
Organism: Colwellia sp. MB02u-9; assembly: GCF_014077085.1. NCBI lineage: Bacteria > Pseudomonadati > Pseudomonadota > Gammaproteobacteria > Alteromonadales > Colwelliaceae > Colwellia > Colwellia sp. MB02u-9. Next base: position 117,247 of record NZ_JACGVF010000059.1, on the reverse strand, counting down.
GCCCAGGCAAAACTTCTATACGCTCAACATCAGTAGCATAAATATCTAAGTTACGTCCTTGCATTGATACTGGTTGCTCGTCTAAATAGAAAGCAACAGAAGGTTGTAGTGCTTGAACTGATGAAACTGAGATGTTGGTTTGGGTAGTTGCTGCGCCACGAATATATATTTCATTTTGGCCAGGACCTGTACCCTGAAAAACTACGTTTGGTAAAAACTCTACGTATTGGTCAAAATTAGAAACGCCAAGTTTTTCTAAGCTATCACCGGTTAAGGCGGTAACAGTTACGGGCACTTCTTGAATTGATTCAACGCGTTTAGTCGCTGTAACTTCAATAGTCTCTATTGACGCTCTTTTTTTTGTTTCTTCAGCGTATAAAGTGCCTGACGCTGCTAGTGCGGTTAACACAGCGCAGTGTAGTTTAGTGAATTTCATATTGATTTTCCCTTGGTATTTTATTGTGAAGAGCCTAATACGTTTAGAACTCTAACTACAAATACACTTAGAACTCTAAATATAAATACCATTAGAGTTCTAAGTATATTTGGCTTTTGCGGTATCTTAACAAAATATAGGAATTTATTCAAAAATATAATAAAGTGCTCTTTTTTAGTGAAATCTCGTTACACGGGTAATTGTTCACACAAGTGACTATTTACACCTTGATTAACAAGATATAATATCAACACAAATTAAATTTAGGGGAAGGCTTTGTCTTTATCCGCCAATAGTCAATTAAATAAGACAGTATTCGTTAGTGCATCATCTATCATTATTGCTCTTTTACTTTATACAGTAGCACTACCTGAACAGGCACAGAGCTTGTTTACGCTTATTCAAACAAGCATTGTTGACAACGGCAGTTGGTTCTATGTACTCACCGTCGCTTTTATCTTCTTTTTTGTTATTTTTCTAGGATTCTCACGTTACGGGGATATTCGTTTAGGGCCTGATCATGCGACCCCCGATTATTCTATGCTGACTTGGCTTTCTATGTTGTTTGCCGCTGGAATGGGCATTGGCTTAATGTTCTTTGGTGTGGCAGAGCCATTGATGCACTATTTGTCGCCACCTACGGCAGAACAAGGCACGGTTGCTGCGGTTCAAGAAGCAATGAAAATGACATTTTTCCATTGGGGACTACATGCTTGGGCTATCTACGCCATTGTGGCCTTGGTATTAGCTTATTTTAGTTATCGCCATAATTTACCCCTAACGCTACGTTCTGCATTGTACCCCTTGATTGGTGAACGAATTTATCAATGGCCAGGGCATTTAGTTGATGTTTTTGCTGTGGTCAGTACGGTTTTTGGTGTTGCCACCTCGTTAGGTTTAGGCGCGTCGCAGGTAAATGCAGGTTTTGGTTATCTGTTCGGTATTGAGGTTTCTACGACCAATCAAATCATTATAATGATTGGTATTATTGGACTTGCCATTATCTCTGTTGCGACCGGTTTAGATAAGGGGATTAAAATACTTTCTGAAACCAACATGGTATTAGCGGTTATCTTGTTAACGTTGGTTTTTGTGCTCGGTCCAACGGTGTTTTTATTACAGGCTTACTTACAAAATATTGGTGATTATTTAGCTGATATAGTACATAACACCTTTAATTTATTCGCTTATAAAAAGACCACTTGGATAGGTGGTTGGACGATATTCTATTGGGGGTGGTGGCTTGCTTGGGCACCTTTTGTTGGCTTGTTCATTGCTAGAATCTCTCGTGGTCGCACGATTAGAGAATTCATAGTTGGTGTCATGTTAATACCCACCGTATTTACTTTGTTTTGGATGACTATTTTTGGTAACAGTGCCATTGATTTGGTGCATAACCAAGGGGTGGTTGAATTAGGAGAGATGGTCAGTAAAGACTCATCAGTGGCATTATTTATTTTTCTAGAAAACTTCCCATTATCTACCTTGCTGTCTTTCTTTAGTGTCTTGATGATAGTGATATTTTTTGTTACCTCTTGTGATTCTGGTGCGATGGTAGTGGATATGCTCTGTTCGCATGGCAGTAATAACACACCCTTGTGGCAACGAGTTTATTGGGCGGTAGGTATCGGCATGGTCGCAGGGATTTTATTGTTAGCGGGTGGACTTGGTGCTCTGCAGACTATGACTATTGCCAGTGCCTTGCCTTTTGCTATCGTACTACTGCTTGCTATTGCTGGCTTGATTAAAGCATTGAGAGTTGAAGCTTTTAAGCAAGACAGCCAGCTTATAACAGCGGTACCTCATTCAAACAATGATCGTGATGATAGCTGGCAGGTGCGGTTAAATAATATTGTTGATTACCCAAACAAGGGCAATGTTAATAAATTTATTAGTAAGACCGTTGTACCTGCGTTTAAATCCGTTGCTGATGAACTAAAGAAAAACCAAATCAATGTGGTTGTTTCGGATGAAAATGGCCTAAGTTTATTGGTTGAACATGGTGAAGAACAGCAGTTTGTTTATCGGGTGCTTGCTCGAAAGCATTCACAACCAGACTTTGCTAATGAAGCCGATGATGATGAGCACAATTATTATCGAGCAGAAGTTCATTTAGGTGAAGGTGGACAAGATTATGACATTATGGGGTGGTCGAAGGCGGCAGTGATCAATAATATTATTGATCAATACCATAAACATTTGCACTTTTTGCATTTGTTACGTTAACCACTAACGGCGTCAGTTTTATCGATATTACTGGCGCTCGTTACATATAATCAGAGCCTATAACAAAATTGTTATAGGCTCTGTAATTCTAATAGCGGTGCAGCATCTATTTTGTCAGCATCCATCATATTTGATAAACGCTCCATTGAAGACAGCAGTTGCGATTGTTCCCATTGCTCTAAATTAGAAAATTTTTCAATAAAATGTTCTTGCAATGCTTGCGGTGCCTTAAGCAAAAGCGCTTTTCCATCATCAGTTAAATACAGGCCGACTTTACGTTTGTCTTGTGTATAACGCACTCTTGAAATAAGGTTTTTATTTTCTAACCGATCAATAATATTGGTCACCGTTGCGGGACTTAAATTAACTTTTTTGGCAACTTGGCTTGAATTGATACTGTATTCTTTATCGATCTCTAACATAATTAATAATTGTGGGCTGGTTAAGCCGGACGTTTTATTAAGATGTTTTGAATGTAAATCAATGGCGCGTATAACTTTTCTTAAGGAAATTAATAATTCCTGGTGTTTTTCCATAACAGTAGACTCCTAACTCCTAACTTTAAAATTCCGTAGTCTAATCAAAATTATAACGACCGACTAGAGAAATTATTGAAATAAACATTATTTAACTAAAATCACTTGGGTTTTTCAAATAACGTATAGGTATGATGGCTGAAAAGTTGTGATCTCTCAATATAAAAATAACAGAGTATGTCAATATGAAATTTCCAAAAATAGGACCTGCGTTTCTTGTTACAGCAGCGTTTATTGGTCCAGGGACAATAATTACCGCGTCAATGGCTGGCGCAAATTATGGTGTATCACTTGTTTGGGCATTGCTATTTGCTATGTTTGCGACGTTAATTTTGCAAGAAATGGCGGCAAGGCTGGGTATCGTCAGTCAACAAGGTTTAGGCGAAAATATACGACAGGCGATTAAGCAGCCGTTTGCTAAGGCTTGTGTTGTTATGCTGGTGGTGAGCGCTATTGTGGTGGGTAATGGCGCATATCAAAGTGGTAATATTTCAGGCGCAAGTTTAGGCTTAGTAGGTGTTGCAGAACAGTTAGGTTTTAAAGTGGCTTTTGGAGCTATTATTTTCCCAATCATGATTGGTTTGCTTGCTTTTGTCTTACTTATTACCGGAAGTTACAAAGTCATTGAGCGAGCTTTAGTGGTGTTAGTTGGCTTAATGAGTATTGCATTTATAGTGACATTTTTTTTAAGCAAACCACAATGGTACGAGTTAATGAGCAGTTTTGTCACCTTTGAATTACCCACAGGTGCAACACTCACGGTTATTGCTCTCATTGGCACGACAGTTGTGCCCTATAATTTATTTTTACATGCTTCAACGGCGAGTAAAAAATGGCAGTCAGTTGATGATATATCAACAGCAAGGAAAGATTTACTGCTATCTATTCCGCTTGGGGCTTTAATATCAGTGGCTGTACTTTCAACCGCGGCTTCGGCCTTTTTTGGTCAGCAACTCAGTTTGCAAAGTGCTGCCGACATAGCACCTGCGCTACAGCCGCTATTTGGTGACTCTGCAAGTTTATTTCTTGGCCTTGGCTTATTTTGTGCGGGCATATCATCTGCGATCACCGCCCCTTTAGCTGCAGCCTTTGCGTTAAGTGGTATTTTAAATTTAGACAAAAACCTTAACGCTTTTGGCTTTAGATTAACCTGGATGATTATTTTAATTATTGGTGTTGTTGTCAGCAGCGCAGGTTTTAAACCTGTTGCTGTTATTTGGTTTGCACAAGTAGCCAATGGCATTCTGCTACCTTTGATCAGTATTTTTCTCTTATGGATTATGAATACAAAAGTGCTAGGTGAGTACCGCAATAATTTATGGCAGAACATGGCTGCGGCCGGTGTGATTTTGATTACCTTACTCTTGAGTGGGCGTAGCTTGATGTCAGCGTTTGGTTTGCTGTAAGCACTGAGTATTGATGACTATATAAAAACACAGCTTTATCTAGAATAATATTAATCGCCTACAAGAGATGAAAAGCCCTTAAATCAGATGGTTTAAGGGCTTTTTAGTGTTAACTAATGATTAAAAACCACATTGTTTACCTTGGTTTTTATCTTTTAACCAAGTATGCAAGGGGGCAAAATAATCAAGAATAGCGGTTGCATCCATTTGTTCATTGCCAGTTAATACTTTATACGCGGCTTGCCATGGCTGACTTGAGCCCATCTCAAGGACGGTATTTAACGCGGCACCGGCATCTTTGTTGTTATAAATAGAACAACGATGAATAGGGTCCGTATTACCTGAAATGTCACATAAGGCACGATGAAATTCAAATTGCTGAATATGTGCTAAGAAATAACGAGAATAAGGTACGCCAGCGGGTACATGGTATTTGGCTCCCGGGTCAAAAGCATCGATGTTACGATCAATGGGGGCGGTTACCCCTTGATATTTTTCACGTAACTCCCACCAAGCGCTATTATAGTTTTCAGGGGTAACTTCACCGGAATAAACTTTCCAACGCCATTGATCAACCATTAAACCAAAGGGAATAAAGGCAATTTTATCTAGCGCCATTTTCATTAATAAACCAATGTCTTTTGATTCATCAGGAATGGTGTCAATTAAACCAATCTCTTTTAAGTATTTAGGCGTTACTGACAGGGCAATGGTGTCACCAATAGCTTCATGGAAACCGTCGTTAGCACTATTTTGATAATAAACGGGCTGGTTTTGGTAAGCACGTTGATAAAAGTTATGACCTAATTCGTGATGAATAACTGAGAAGTCTTCACCAGTTTTTTGGATACACATTTTAATGCGAATATCATCTTTGGCATCTAAGTCCCATGCTGAGGCATGACATACCACGTCTCGATCGGCGGGCTTAGTAAATAATGAACGTTGCCAAAATGTTTCTGGTAAGGCTTCAAAGCCAAGCGAAGTAAAAAAGCTTTCAGCGCCTTTTACCATTTTAATTTCGTCGTAATTATGGCTGGCAAGTTGTTTGGTAACATCATAACCAGGATCAGCATTTTCAGGTGCCACTAAGTCATAAATATTGCCCCACGATTGTGCCCACATATTACCTAATAAATGCGCCGGAATAGGTTGGTCTTGTGGCACTTTATCTTCGCCGTACGTTTTGCCTAATTCACTGCGCACATAACAATGTAGATCATCGTATAAGGGTTTAATTTGCCCCCATAAACGGTCAAGCTCTTTAGCAAAATCATCAGCAGGCATATCGTAATTAGAACGCCACATTGCGCCCAAATCGGCATAACCTAGTCCTTGTGCGCCTTCGTTACCCAATTCTGCTTGGCGAATATATAAGGGCTTCATCGCTGGACTAATGGTGCGCCAACCTTGCCACATTTCTAATAATTCATCGTAGTTACGAGAGGTTGCCATGGTAGCGGTCATCTCGCCTAAACTTAAGGTTTCGCCCGATTTAGTGGTGTAATTTCCTTTACCATATAGACTATTTAACTCAGCGCCAATTTTTGCTAACTCAGCCGATTTAGCTGGATTTTGCGGTGCTGGCATCACTAAACTCTGCTTTAATATATTGAGTTTACGGCGTTGATCTGCACTGACTTCTACAGCGTCAAATTTAGCGGCTTGCATGGCAAATCGAACCCCAGCTTCTGTCGACTTTTGATCTGCTGCTGCGGCAAGTGCTGAAGTGTCTTGCGTAATAAAGTTTGCATTGATCCAAGCCGCACGACTGCCTTCAAGGTTAAGTTGCACCAGCTCTTTTTCGGTAGTGGCTAAGAATTTTTCTGCCTCTTGAGCGGTTAACGCTTTACTTACTACAGTGGCCGCTTTAGCTGCATTTTTTACTGTGTTATCACCATTACAAGCACTAAGGCTTGCTGCTACCAAGATAGCTGCTGTGGTTAATTTAAATGTCGATTGCATAAATATCCATTATTGTTTTTGTTAGCGCTTGATTTGCGCCTTAATCAACTTAATCTAGGGTCATGGCTAGTGTAGATTGAGATTATCATCTTGGCAATAGTCTTGATTTTGTTAAGGACATTCGGGGGAATTGATAAATTTTGGACAAAAAAAAGCCCAGCGAAAGGGGTGCTGGGCCATCATATAAAATATACTAGGGAAAGTATGAAATTTGCTTTTCAAAAATTGCTTCAGGAAATGCAAAAAAATTATAGCTACATTAGGTGTTTTTAACTGTGTTTTTTCTGTAATAGTTTGTAATGAATGAGAGGAATAATTGCAAAACAACTCAGTAATATCATTTTAAGGTTAAAATATTATACGGAGAGTAAGTCGAAGTACATTATTTACCAAGCACCAAGCACCAAGAAAATATCAATTGAGATACCTACAAGGTATTAATATTGCTGTAGAGAAAGTTAAATGGGCACGCATTTTTAATCTAGTGGCCATTAATTGACTTTTTTGGGTATTTGTTTAGACTTTTTTTAGTTCTGCATTTAATCCTAGTTGCGTTAGTTTAAACGCTTGTTTAAACTACTTGTATTAATTTGTTGATCACACTAGAACTACGGCGTTATTTACCTATGAGCACGAAGAATAAAATATTAGATGCAGCAGAAAGTTTGTTTGCAAATAAGGGTTTTAATGGTACCTCTCTACGTGAAATAACCGGTCAAGCCGATGTGAATTTAGCTGCGGTTAATTATCATTTTGGCTCGAAGAAAGAACTAATTAAAGCGGTTATGTCTCGTTACATGAATGAGTTATCTCCGCGTTTAGAAAGTGCTTTAAGACAAGTCTGTGAAATAGAATCACCTAACCTAATTGACGTGTTTTCTGCTTTTATCGATCCGCTATTGTCCTTAAACAAGTTTAAGGACAATGGGACCAGTAATTTCTTGCAGCTTTTAGGCCGAGGTTATACTGACAGCCAAGGTTTTTTACGCTGGTTTTTAACCACTCAATACCCAGGTGTTATTGATAATTTTGTTTTAGCGGTACAAAAATCCTACCCAGAGCTAAGTGCTGAAGAGATGTTTTGGCGTTTACATTTTACCATGGGCACAGTGGTTTTTACCATGTCTTCGAGTGACGCTTTGATTGATATTGCTAAAAGTGATTTCGATCGTGATCTGCAAATTTCAGATGTTATCCGTAATGTTATTCCCTATGTTGCGGCCGGTGTTGGCGCACCTATGCCCTTGAAACGTTAAGTTGTGCTCAGCTGAGTTAGCTAAAATATAAGATAAACATTACACAGATTTTGTTACAGGGTCCTTAGCAGGCTTATTATTTAATAGCGTCAGCATCTTTGTTTATGCGTGCTAATTAGGTAAAGTAGCCGTATCTTAATATTGTAAAGTGTTGTTATGGGTCCAGTTATGTTTGATGTGCAAGGCACATCATTGTCTCAAGAAGATAAAGAAATACTTCAACATCCACTGATCGGTGGATTAATCTTTTTTACTCGAAATTATCAATCACCAGAACAAATGGCTGACTTAAGTCAGCAAATCCGCATGGCAGCTAAAAAGCCTATGTTATTAGCGGTTGATCATGAGGGGGGTCGTGTACAACGCTTTCGAGAGGGTTTTTCTTTAATCCCGGCTATGGGTAAGTTATGGCGAATGTCAGAACAAAACCTCGCCTTAGCAAAAGAACTCGCTAAACAAAGTTCTATTCTGATGGCATTGGAAGTGCAAGCGGTCGGTATAGATATCAGTTTTGCGCCCGTATTAGATATTAATAACATTAGCGACGTTATTGGTGATAGAGCCTTTCATCAACAACCCGATTACGTCACTGAACTAGCTGAGGCATTTATTAGTGGCTTACACCTAGTGGGTATGAAAGCAACCGGTAAGCATTTTCCGGGTCATGGTAGTGTTAAAGCTGACTCTCATATTGATTTACCCATTGATAAACGTACAAGCACTGAAATTTTCCAACAAGACTTAATGCCATTTAAGCAACTTATTAACAAAGGAAAAGTGGATGCCTTGATGCCCGCACATATTATTTTCCCCGATGTTGATCCTCAAGCAGTAGGTTTTTCTCGCTATTGGCTACAAAACATTTTACGTGAACAACTCGGTTTTAATGGCGTGATTTTTAGTGATGATTTATCCATGCAAGGCGCGGCAAGTATCGGTGGTTATATTGAACGCGCTGAGGCAGCACAAGCAGCAGGTTGCGATATGCTTTTATTATGCAACAACCGTGATGGCTGTGTAGAGGTGCTTGATAATGCTAATATTTCAACATCATTAGTCGGTAGTGAAAGGCTTAATAAGCTGCTGAAAACGCCAGATAAAAACACTAATTGGTCAAGGCTTAAAGAAAATGTAGTCTGGCAACAAGCGAGCCAATACCTTAAGCAATATCGTTGATTTTTAGCTGAGATCGAAGCTGTTCAAATTACAAAGCAATAAACTTAAATAACAAACTTAAATAATAAAGAATATTAACAAAATATCAAAATAAAAATATAATAATAAAAATATTGGATAAATTTATGAAACTCACTAAACAGCTATTCATTCCGTTAGCCCCTGTTTTAGCAGTAATATTTCATTTTACCTTGCAAGCTATTGGCTTGGACAGTAAAGCCTCTATCGCTGCGGCTATTACGCTATTAACGGTTATTTGGTGGGTGACAGAAGCACTGCCTATACCTGCCACGTCATTAGTGCCTTTTGCCTTGCTGCCCCTATTTGGCATTGTCGATCATAAAGTGGTCGCATCCGCCTTAGGTAGCCACGTAATTTTGCTCTTAATGGGTGCTTTTATGCTGTCAAAAGCCATTGAAAAAAGTGGCGCACATGAACGGTTAGCGGTTTACATGGTGCGCTTGGTGGGCGTTAATAGCGGCAGGCGAATGGTCTTTGGCTTTATGTTAGCGAGTGCACTATTAAGTATGTGGATATCCAACACCGCCACAACCTTAATTATGTTACCTATTGCCTTGGCCATTCTAAAACATATTGATAATCAAAATCTTAAAGTAGCGCTGATTCTTGGTATTGCCTATGCAGCAAGTGTGGGTGGTGTTGCGACCCCGATTGGAACGCCGCCTAATGTGATCTTTATGGGCATTTATGAAGAACAAACCGGCATTGAATTTGGCTTTTTAGAATGGATGAAAATTGGCGTACCTATTGTGGTACTTGCTATTCCAATTATGGCCTTTTGGCTTACCAGAAATGTCAAACTTGAACAAGCGGTACACTTACCCGTATTAGGGCCATGGCGCGCGGAAGAAACACGCACTTTGTGGATTTTTGGTTTAACTGCATTAGCATGGATCACACGTAAAGAACCTTTTGGTGGTTGGAGTGGCGCCTTAGATATTGAGATAGCAGGTGATAGCACTGTCGCTTTATTTGCTGTGGTGTTGATGTTTATTGTGCCCAACGGTAAAGGCTCACGCTTACTCGATTGGGACAGCGCTAAAACTATTCCCTGGGGTATGTTATTGCTATTTGCTGGCGGTATTGCCTTAGCTAAAGGTTTTGTCGCTTCAGGTTTAAGTGATTTATTGGGTGAGTGGTTAGCGTCATTTGCTCACTTACCGGCAATTATCATGATTGTTACTATTTGTTTGGTGGTGACTTATCTAACAGAAATAACCAGTAACACCGCAACAGCCACCTTACTGATGCCCATTTTAGCAGCGGCGGCTATTGCCTCTGGTTATGACCCTAAAGTGTTAATGATACCTGCGGCGATATGTGCCAGTTGTGCGTTTATGCTACCTGTGGCAACAGCGCCTAATGCCATCGCTTATGGCACCGGTGAAATACAAATTAAAGAGATGGTAAAAGAAGGGGCCGTGCTCAGTTTTATTATTTCTTGCTTAGTGGGTATTACTTGTTACTTGTTATTGCTCTAATAGCCTTTAACGTCAAATTTAAATACTCGCGTTATGACCTTGGGTTATAACGCGAGTATGATAAAAAAACGGTTAAAACATTTTCTCTTTTTGCAAACGTGCTAATAAAATAATAGCGAACGCGGCGCTATAAATACCAAATATGACTAGCATGACTTGTGGCATGGTAAAGCCTAAGAATTGCCAGTTAATATCACCGCAGTCGCCTGTTGCTTCAAACAAGGCCGGTAACCATTGATGTAGTGGCGCCCAAGTTGGGAAGTTTGGTATAAACTCACAACTAAATAAAAACGACATGGTTGATGATTGCATGTCGACATGTTCTAAAGCAATGATGAAGCCCCAAATAGCCCCAGTAGCCCATAAACCATAAGCGGCAATACGTATTAATACAAATTGACAACCTAAAGCCCCAACGACACCGGCTAAAAATATCCCCCAGATGGCGGTGCGCTGATAAATGCACATAATGCAGGGTTCAAGCCCCATCACATATTGAAAGTAGAGTGCGATTAATTCAAAACATAAGGCACTAACCGCGAGCAATTGCCAAGCTCGTTGATTTAAAGATAATTGGCTTAAGAAATTCACGACATATCGCCCATGATTAATTATTTAAGTAATATTGCTAGATATGCTAACAATAATAAAAAAGCGCCACAAGGGCGCTTTTGTTAAATTTTATATCAGCTTATAACTTGAACAAAACTTATTAGTGACCACCAGGGGCACTAGTTTCAGGCTTTGCACTGTGATGCTGAATAATATTTTCGTCATAAAAATACTGGGTGTATTTGGTTAACTGTCCCGTTGAGATAGCCAGTAAACCAACAATAGTTAACACTATCGTATAAGGGAACGCCATAATAACCATGCGACCATAAGATAAACGAATTAATGGCGCTAGTGCTGAGGTTAATAAGAACAAGAAGGCTGCTTGACCATTCGGTGTTGCCACACTGGGTAAGTTTGTACCTGTGTTAATTGCTACCGCTAACAAATCAAACTGGTCGCGGGTAATTTGGCCAGCCATTAGTGCTTTTTGAATCTCTGTAATGTAAACCGTACCTACGAATACATTATCACTCACCATAGAAAGTAAGCCATTTGCCAGATAGAACATAACAAGCTGCATGTTACCTTCAAAGGTTAACACCCAAGTAATAACAGGCGTAAATAAACCCTGATCGACAATAACAGCAACTATCGCGAAGAACACAGCTAATAGAGCAGTAAAAGGTAGCGCTTCTTCAAAGGCATGACCAATTTGATGCTCTTCAGTAATACCCGTAAAAGCAGTGGCTAGAATGATGACAGATAAGCCAATCATACCAACCGGTGCTAAATGTAAGGCCAGACCAACAATTAACCAAACGGCAATCGCACCTTGAATAATCAGTTTGGCATTATCAAGCTTATTACGTTTTTTACTTTCTGCAATATCGTAGTCGTTCAACACATTGTAAACATTTTCTGGTAAAGCAACGCCGTAACCAAACCATTTTACTTTCTCTAAAAGTACACAGGTTATCATACCAGCAAAAAACACTGGAATAGTTACTGGTGACATACGAATAGCAAACTCAAGGAATTCCCAGCCGGCTTGTTGACCAATAACTAAGTTTTGTGGCTCACCAACTATGGTACATACACCACCTAAAGCGGTACCCACACCAGCATGCATCATTAAATTACGTAAGTAGCCGCGAAACTGCTCTAAATCAACACGAGAGTATTCAGCTAATTCATGGTCACTGGTATGATCGTGGTCAACTTTAATGTCTTTACCCGAAGCAACCTTGTGATAAACAGAGTAAAAACCAATAGCGACACTTATAATTACAGCAATTACGGTAAGCGCATCTAAGAAGGCCGACAAGAAGGCCCCAGAGAAACAAAACAGTAAAGACACCATCACTTTGGAACGAACTTTAGTGACTATTTTAGTGAATAAAAATAGTAACAAGCCTTTCATAAAGTAAATGCCGGCAACCATAAAGATTAATAATAAGATCACTTCAAAGTTTAAGATCATCTCATGCATGACTTGATTTGGACTTGTCATACCTATGGCAACTGCTTCAATAGCGAGTAAGCCACCGGGTTGTAAAGGGTAACATTTTAGTGCCATTGCTAGAGTAAATATAAACTCAACAACCAATGCCCAACCGGCAATGTAGGGGTCGACAACGAAAAATAGTAATGGGTTGATTACTAAAAATGTAATTATTGCGATTTTGTACCATTCTGGCGAATTGCCAAGAAAGTTTTTATAAAACGCATTCATGAATGATTGCTGCATGATGAACCTTTTGAAAATTAAGAGCTAGGGTTAGTGTGACTTAAACGTTTTTTAATTATTTTTTTTAATTATTTTTATAAATTTAAGAGTTCAAGAGTTTAAGCGTTAATTGAACTATTGTAAATAAGTCAGATCAAGCTTGTTGGGTATTGAAAAGGACCTTTAGGGCAGTAAATGTAATTTTCGCATCAAGAAGCACGCTTTAAAAAATGGCAAAGTCAGCAGTTATAAGAAAAACTTTTGATTTTAGAATACTTAAAAAATAGCGATAAAGCTAAGGTGAATTTAACATGGCAGCTTTAGGGGATATTGGTTTATGACTAGCGCCAATGAAGTTGAGCGTTTGATGCCTCTCGCACTCATAGGTATCAAAAATTTTACTAAAATAGCTTTAAAATTAATTTAACTACTTAGTTGCTATATAGTCGTTTTATAGTTGTTATAGAAAAAAAGTACTGTTATCAGGCTGATGTTTGAACGGCTTTATCTGCTGATTCATGCACTTGATTATATTCTGAAATAGATGTTAGTATTTCCATTTTTACTAAGTTAGATTATTGCTTGAATCATTAAAGGTGTGTTTTGAATTACATCTGTGAACAAATTATCACTTTAACTTTTAGTTTTATTGTTAAGTCCCCGTGAAGTGTTTTGACTAGATTTTTGTCGGTTTATATACAATAGCTAGCTAATTTATTGCCTGTATACAGATTAATAGATTGGGTTCTTGAGGAGAAAGTGGCTAGCAGGAAAACCAATGAAGCTACTTTTAAAAACAATACATTCAACAAGTTATTCAATAATATTAAAATCATAATTTTTAACCCTTAGCTTTAAGCTGATTACTTACCAAGGATCTGTTAAATCACCTTAAGTCCTATTGCCAGTCTTTTAGACTTGGTATAGTTCACTAACGTAAAAAAGACATTACATATTGTTTTTATAGACCTTTAATTTTTACTATTTAATATGAGACCTTTTTATGCTTAAAAAATTTAATAAGTTATCCATTGTTTATCAATTAACAACGATTGTTTTTATTATTACATTGGCAGTTTTTTCGCTATTAACACTTTATGTTTCTTATGACACCAGTAGAGGCGCAATTAAAGGCGTTGAGCAACAACTGAATCGTGAATTAAAGTCGATATCAGGAAATTTTGAATTTTTTCATGAGACCTTAGAACAAAGGACCAGTCAGTTAGGTGATATTTTCTTTAATATGTTTTCAAATGATCTGAGCATTGATATGGCTAATATTAGCCGAGTAGGTAACTTTGATGTGCCGACATTAATGCATGGCGATAAAGCAATTAACGGCAATTTTTCATTACCCGATGAATTCACCAAAATGACCGGGGGAAGTGCGACTATATTTATGAAATACAATGATGACTTTATTCGTGTTTCTACCTCTTTACGTAAAGAAAACAATGATAGGGCTTTTGGTACCTTGTTAGGTAAAAGTCATCCTGGTTATTCCACTTTAATGCAAGGTAACACCTATAAAGGACCTGCCTTTTTATTTGGTCGTAACTACATGACTAAATATATTCCTTTTAAAGATGTCAACGGTGCGGTTATAGGAATTATGTATGTTGGTTTTAACTATACGGCATCGCTAGCAACATTTAAGGAAAAATTAGCTAAAATTAAGTTTGGTGACACGGGTTATTTGTATGCAATTTCAGCTAAAAAAGGCCCTAAGCAGGGAACTTTAGTTATTCATCCTTCCATTGAAGGAAAAAATCTTGTCGCAATGGAAGATGCGTCAGGCAAAAAAGTTTTTAAAAAATTACTTGATGGTGATTCAGGTGTTATGCATTACCAATGGAATAATGCCCAAGGACAGGCCCAGGATAAATTAGTTGCCTATAAGCATGTTAATGGCTGGGACTGGGTTATTGCTGCAGGAAGTTATACCGATGAATTTACAAAGGAAAGCGTTTCACTGCGTAATAATTTAATTGCAATGACCATTTTGAGTGCGTTGGTTATTTTGGCGCTAGTTTATCTTTCGTTAAAGCATTGGTTGAAACCCTTAAATGCCATTGCTCAAAGTTTGAAACTATTGGGACAAGGAGATCTCAGAACGCGTGTTACGGTAGAAGGCTCGGAAGATTTTGAAGATACCTCTAATGAAATACAATTTTTAGCGGGTCATTTAAATAAAATGGCGCAAGAATTTTCAATATTAATTAACAGTATTTTAAGTTCAGTTGATCTGATGGGCATTGCCTCAGAACGTGTCGCAGCGGTTGCTGCACAAACACGACAAGGAGCGGGTCAACAGTTAGATGAAGTAGATCAAGTTGCAACGGCCATAAATGAAATGGCCGCAACAGTGCAAGAAGTAGCATCAAGTGCGGTTACTGCCGACTCCCTAACGAAAGAGTCAAATGATCATGTTCAACGAGGTAACTTGGTTGTTAATAATGTCGCAAGTTCTATTCAAGATTTAGCTATTCAAGTTGAAGAATCGGCAACAGCGATTGAAGCGGTTGAAAGTGAAAGTAAAAGTGTTGAAACTGTTTTAGAGGTTATTCGTGGGATAGCAGAGCAAACTAACTTACTTGCGTTAAATGCAGCGATTGAAGCTGCAAGAGCCGGTGAACAAGGTCGAGGGTTTGCTGTAGTTGCTGATGAAGTGAGAACGCTGGCGCAAAGAACACAGACATCAACGGCTGAGATTCGTGTGATAATCGAGCGATTGCAACATAGCGCTACACAAGCGGTAGAAAAAATGCAATTAGGCCGAGACAAGGCCAGAAGTAGTGTTGAAGAAGTATCAAAAGCCGATGACGTACTCAATCAAATAACTGAATCTGTTGCGTCTATTTCTCAGATGACAGCCCAAATAGCGGTTGCGACTGAAGAGCAATCACGAGTAGCAGAAGATGTGAATCAACGTGTGGTAAATATTCGTGATATATCAAGCGAAACCTCTAATGGGGCAAACGAAATGCTTGAGTCAACATCACAAATGCAAGGTGCGGTAAAACAATTACACACCAAGACAACACGGTTTACAGTCTAAATTATTTAATAAATTGAGCTAGCCTGTAAAAATTTTGTGTAGCTGCTAGTTTTAAATAAAGTATTTAAAACGGTCTTCGAATTCAATCATAAATTGATTCAAGGCCGTTTTTTTAGTTTTTATCATAGGGCGTTGTAAATACAATGGATGCTGCTATGAAAATTTTTGGCATTTTATTACTACTTATTAGCATCACTTAAAAAACAAAGCACACCAATTATAATATGGCATAGCTACATTTTTTGTGTGGCTAGCAATAAAAAATCAAGTTTAAATAAACAATAAAAACATAGCTTTATTTTTCGATCAAACGAATTAACTACTATGCCCAGAGTAATAAAATCACTACGCTAGTAATGATTAAAGCCATCCCTAAGAACTCTATTAAGGATATTTTTTCTTTAATATTCTATAGGTAATAAACAAGGTGATGAAAAACTCAACTTGCCCTAATGCTTTGACATAAGCCGCATTTTGAAAGCTTGCTGCTGTAAACCAACCGATAGAGCCTATTACGCTGGTTACGCCAACAAATAAACAAATACGCCAATACTTAACCATTAACAATAATTGATTTCTGTCTTGAAAATAGACATAAACAAAAGATATAACTGATTGAACCGTGATCATAAATACTAAGGTGACCGCAGCACTGAGTAGTAAATCGGTTTCTAATGCTAAACTTGATTGTCTTATCAGCAATGTTGTTATGGCTAAACCTAAGCCAGCAGCAAGGCCAAATCCAGCACCCGGGTTACGAAATACATCGTCAAAAGTAAATTTTACTTTTGACACGAGTAAAACACCGACAACACCAACAGCAACAGAAAACCACCCTAAATAAGTTAAACTTGTTGAAAAGAGTAAGGCGCCAACAACAGCAACTAGAATAGCCTCTGTTTTTGCTAAACTAGAAGCGACTGAAAAATTACGATATTTAAAAGCAATAACTAAACAAACTGTGCCAATGATTTGGGCAAAACAAGCGATCAGTGCATATTTTAGGAAGTTTGGATTAAGTGTTGGCATGTCTAGCTGGCGATATTCAAGTATCCACCATAGATACAACCAAGCAAAAGGTAGCGCATATAAGTAGCGAACACCGGTATTTGCCATGGCATTTAGGTGGCTTGAAAGCTGCTTTTGTCCGGCGGTGCGAATGGCTTGCATAAGCGCCGCTAATAAAGTGAAGTAAATCCAAATGTCCAAAAAAATTCCTAAATATTATTGTATGCTGTTTAATAAATAAAAAGCACGATACAGCAGTTTACCCTATTGGTTAAGTAGCAGTACCGTGAAAGTGGGCGTATGGCTTTTATTTCGTTCCATAGACAAAAATCAGTGAGTAATGAGCGGCTAAAGTAACTTTAAATGTTCCCGTTTTATTTTTTATTACTATCTGTTATGCTCTTATCAAACCTAAGCAGTTTTGATGTGAGGACGACCTCACCGCTCTATTTATATCAGAGGACGACCTCTATATTATTGAGTGCTTACATGTCTTGGTTTATCTTATTTATTGCAGGAACCTTAGAAGCTGGCTGGTTAGTTGGTCTTCAAAAATCCGAATCTTTTACGAAACCCTATTATATCATCTTTGCAATTTTCTCTATGACACTTAGTTTAGTGTTATTTTCAGTTGCTTTAAAAGAAATTCCTATTACTACAGCTTACATTGTTTGGTTGGCTGTTGGTGCATCATCCATTTCTATCATAAACCATTATTTTTTTGAACAACCAATCACTATTCAGCAATTATGCTGTTTTTGCTTAATATTTATTGGCGTGCTTGGCTTAAAAATATCTAATTAATATAATCAACAAAGTGAGTAAATAAATATGTCTGGTGAAATCGATCTAAAAAAACTAATTGCTGCAATGACGCCCCTTCTTGCTGAAACAGAATATGTTTTTGGCACGCTTGATACTAATAGCTGTGAACAGCTAGCCCAGTTAGAACCTATTGGTACGTTTCAAGAAAAAGAAGGATTAACGGTTATCGTTAAAAAAGAAAAAGCGGAGGAGTTTAATATTATACATTCAGGCACATTTAAATGTATCACTTTAGCTGTACATTCTAGCCTTGATGCTGTTGGTTTAACGGCTGCTGTTGCAACCAAATTAACACAAGCAAATATTAGCGCAAATGTTATAGCGGCGTATTATCATGATCATATATTTATTGCATCTAAAGATGCCGAAAAAGCATTGGCTTGTCTAAATGAACTTGTCCTTCAGGAACAATAATAAGGTAAGCCAAGTTATGTGTTTATCAGTAAAATTTGCTTGGTAGTCGCTCAAACTTGACCTGAGGCTTTTAGATATCAGGGCTTAACTAAACCTGCCGGTGACGTTTACTTTAAGCACTTTAAGTGATGTCACACGGTGGAAATATAAGCTTGTCGGGTAATTCTTGGGATTGTAAACAAGTATAAGGTCTACTTTATGCTTGGCAATAATATATCGCCCATAGATTGCCAAAACGTCTGTATATATCTTACGGCATAGCCTATAAACACATTTACTGGAAGCTAATATTGAATGTGTTTATAGGCTAAATAAAATATCGCTTCTAATAATATACTTCACGCCTTGAGTAATCATTTGAGAGCTATGTAAGCAATGTAATGGATGCGTACCATGTGGAAAACATAAAACACCACCAACCGGTGTGCGAACACCTTTTAATTGTGCATTGTTAGGGGTTCTAGCAGGGCGTGTAGGATCACTTTTATCCACTAAAAATTGTGTTTCTCCACCAGTAAATTCGTCACTTAGAAAAATCAAAAAGGAGTATAAACTATAGCGGTCGCCAAAAGCATCGGTAACGGGTTTTTCATTAACTATTTTACTGCCTGGCCATGCACCATCGGTATGAGTGGAAAAATAGTCACCTTTTTTATAACGATAAAAACGAAAACGTTGATTTAATCCTAATGGTATTTTACCCGCAAAAGGAGGGGTACTTTCTACCTTGACTAATGGAGCTACTCGCGACCAAATAAGTCGTTCAGTGCTTATATCTACAATACAACTTAGGTTCATGTTATGGCGAATATTACGGCCTAACGATACTGCCGCATCTTCTGTATATTCCATGCTTTCGGTCGCATCAATTAATGCTTGGCATTCTTCTGCGCTTAATACATTTAATAACTGGAAAGCGCCCGGTACACCTGCAATGTCGCTGCGAGTAACAACTTGTGGCGCTGCATGAGTAAATTTAAATGGGTTTTCTTCTCGGCTTGCCCATAACGGAATGTTACTGGCTAAACTGCCTGATTCATGGGCAGCAATATAAAATGGATGAGTATTAATATCCATCATTTTGGTGGTACCGCTTGTATTTCAATCATTAAATTCTCAGGAGCACGTACAAAAATTTGTACTTTTGATGAGTCAGAGGCTTGTTTGATAGAATAGTGTAAATCTAGCGATGAAATTCTGTCCATAACATCCTTGTAGTTATCACTGAAAAAACTAATATGGTGAACAATATTTTGTTCAGTTGCGTTGTGTTTACTAGGCTGTGACTGACCAAAAATATGGATAACATC
Source organism: Colwellia sp. MB02u-9 (assembly GCF_014077085.1). NCBI lineage: Bacteria > Pseudomonadati > Pseudomonadota > Gammaproteobacteria > Alteromonadales > Colwelliaceae > Colwellia > Colwellia sp. MB02u-9. The sequence goes on along the minus strand of NZ_JACGVF010000059.1, from coordinate 97,848 downwards.
TTTATCTCCAGCAAACAGAAAATAACCATCAAAAGAAAGCTTTGCTCTAGTACCTACTTTTACATCCAATAAAGCAACCAAAAAATCTCTCATTTTTTCAGGATTTTTAGCGCTTAATGAAATGTGATCAAATTTAATATTCATTTATATTCCTATTTAGCTACAACTTAATTTTGAATCGTCAAGAAACCATTCAATTTTAGCCATATGAGTGTGACATCATCAAGTGCTTTATTTTCACAAAAAATTTGATTATCAAGCTCAGCTATAATGTCATTTGAAAAACGTAAAGCAGTTAATGTTTTCAATTGTGCTTCGCTCAACCATTGCTTGTTACTTCAAATCCCATGTGGTTTAAAATATGGCTAACTAATGACCCGGCAACATGATGAAAAGATAAAGTAATGACACCTAGAGTGAGCTTGTTTGATACCTTACTTTTCATTATATTTTCCGAATAAGGTGCTAACTATAACAAGGTGAAAGACTAAAAGGTTTTATAAAAAGGTTACAAAACCTTTGGTAACTACTTAATAAAAATAGTGCTTAAACGATTACGGTCATTTCATTTAAAACAAACTCTTCAACACAACCTTCTGTTGCCGCCATATAATCAGCTAAATGCTGGTTGGCCATATGTGTTTGCCAAAGTTCACGTGTTTGCCAGTTTTCGTACAACATAAAATGTGCCGGGTTGGCATTGTCTTGATGTAAGTCATAATTGATACAACCAGCTTCAGCACGGGTAATGTCAATAAGCTTTAAAAGCTCTGCTTTTACTAAAGCAATTTTATCTGAATTTGCTTTGATGTTTGCTACTATGGTTAAAGTTGTCATGTTAATTTCCGTTGTCTTTTTAATGCGTTTAATTGTTGTTAACGTTTTTAAATATTTACTTTTAAAAGGTTTTTAAAAACCTTCTAACACTATTTTTCCGATTGATTTTCCTGATTCAAGTTCTGCATGAGCAGCTCTTAAATTTTTGGCATTAATAGTGCCTAAGTTTTTGCCCACCGTGGTTTGGATATGACCTTGGTCAATCAAGTCAGAAACTTTATTAAGTAAGCGGTGTTGCTCGCTCATATCAGTAGTTTTAAACATAGAGCGGGTAAACATAAACTCCCAATGTAGTGACAAACTTTTTAACTTAAGTTTGCTGATATCAAGGGATTTTGGATCGTCAATTAAGGCAATTTTACCCATAGGCGCTAACAACTCAACATAGCTATCTAGGTATGAATCTGTGTGAGTTAAGCTGGCAACGTGCGTTACCTGGCCAATATTTAATTGTTCAATTTGAGCCGTTAATGGTTTGGTATGATCGATAACATGATCAGCACCCAACTTTTTCACCCAGGTTGCCGAACTTTCACGAGAGGCAGTTGCGATAACGGTTGCACCTGTGAGTTTATTCGCTAATTGAACTAAAATTGAGCCTACACCACCGGCAGCGCCAACAATCAATATAACTTCATTTGATTGCGTTTTTGCGTCAGGTTGTTGCTGTTTTATGGCTAAACGTTCAAACAATAATTCCCAAGCGGTAATTGCTGTTAGTGGTAATGCGGCGGCTTCGCTATCAGATAAGCTTTTCGGTTTATGACCAACGATTCGCTCATCAACCAACTGATATTCGGCGTTACTGCCTTGGCGATTTAAATCGCCAGCATAAAACACTTTATCGCCGGGTTTAAAGTGGCTAACTAATTCACCTGTCGCGACGACTTCTCCAACAGCATCCCAGCCGAGTACTTTGTATTCACCTTCTTCTGGTGCAGCATTCTGACGTATTTTGTAATCAACGGGATTAACCGCAATTGATGAGACTTTTACTAATAAGTCAACCCCTGAAGCGGTAGGCTGTGGTAGTTCAATATCAATTAAAGAGGCTGAATCGTTAATAGGTAATGATTGAGTGTAGGCAATTGCTTTCATGTTTTTCCCCTGAGTATGTTTCAATTAATCGTTAAGTTATCTTGGCAGTAATATTAGGCCTTGCTTGATAATAAAGAAACCGCATAATGATTGAATCTTTATCAAATTATTTTTGACAATCATGTTATTAGAAGATCTTAATGTTATTTTAAAAGTCGCTGAATTTCGCAGTATTACCGCAGCAGCAGCGAGCTTAGATATGAGTACAGCCACCGCCAGTGCGGCAATTAAACGCGTTGAACGTGCACTTGACGTTGAACTATTTATCCGAACAACTCGGCGTTTAAGGCTTTCTATTGCTGGTGAAAGATACATTCCCCATTGTGAACAAGCATTACAAATGCTCGACCAAGCTAAGCAAAATGTTAAAGACGACTTAGATATTATTGATGGTGAGTTAAGAATATCAGTACCGTCTGACTTAGGTCGGCATTTAATTTTGCCTTGGCTTGATGAATTTATGCAAACGCATAAAGGGGTTAGTGTAAAACTTCATATTAGCGATAGTAATATCGACTTTTATCGTGACCCGGTTGATATCGCGCTACGTTACGGCTCACCCACGGATGCTAATTTATATGGTTTCAAAATTTGTAATGTGCCGCGAGTACTTTGTGCAACACCTAAGTATTTAGAAAAAAATGGTGCCCCTAAACATCCTCATGATTTAACCACACATAATGGTCTATTATATCAATTGCATGACATGCTTCATGATGTTTGGGCGTTTTCCCAGCAAGGTAAAATCATTAAAGTAAAAATGCAAAGTAATCGTACGTCAAATGACGCTGAACTGGTTAGACGATGGTGCGTGAGCGGTAAAGGGGTAGCGGCGAAATCTAGTTTAGATATGTCAAATGATTTGCTTTCAAATAAGATTATTCCAATATTAACCGAATTTACCCTTAACCCGACTGAGTTATGGCTTATTTGCCCAAGTAGACAAACCATTACTCCTGCCGTTAGATTACTTAGGGAGCATTTGAAAATGAAATGTGCTGAGGTATATAGTCAACTTATTGATAAAGGTATTGTAACTAAGGCAGATGTTGAATAGCAGAGTTAATTTATTACTTAAATATATTCACACCTGCACTAGACTATATAGCCACCCACCCAATGAATATGGACGATACTAATGTTAACACAATACTAAGTGTTAGGTTGCCAGTGGATAAGCGTACAGGGTCAAGAGGTTAGGTTAGTGTTTCCTGGAAGCGCATTATAGTCTTTCCGTCCTGAATTAAGTCATACTTAACTAGTTCAGGTCATGTGCCTGCTTCATACGAATAATGCCTCCAAAAAACATTGATGTTTTCAGTTTTTCTTTCGACGCTACAGGTACCACCATTGCTAACTAACGAATTCTCAGGGCATGTAATTCTTATTGCTAGCTATATTGTTTTCGAAGTGCGTGAAATATGATTGCTGTTATTTAATCAGAGACGGAAATTATGAATAAAACCACTTGAAAATGGTGAGTCTGTAACTCGTTAACGGGTATTTCTGGTCGAATAAAGGCGGCGACTCGTTAATGATAAAAGACGATTTACCAAGCGCTTGATAAGCGATTTTAATCAAGTTGATGATACAGCTAATAAAATTATTTAGACATTTGCCAATTCATACCGGTAGAATAACGGTGATCAAATCCTTTCCATGGTTTTGGTGTTTTACCATCAACAGCAACTTGATTCGAACTGTTAGATAAATCAAGGTATTCACACTTATCTAATTGTTGTTTTAAATGACAGTCCATCATAGCGAGTGTGAAATGCTTATTGGTGTTGTTTAATACCAAACTATCCCAAGAGGCCTCATAGTAATGGCCGATGTCTATTTCACTTATTTTAGAAACTGATGGAGCAGGGTGAGGCGCTATATTGTGTCGTGCATTTTGATAGGTTAGTAAATATTTATCTTTACTGCCTGTTTTTTCATAAAGTGATTTAATGCCGTCATAACCAGAAATATCATCTAATGATCCACCAACATATAAAATTGGAGTATTCATTTTCGCCATCGCTTCTTGCTTAAACAGATTATGTTGTCCGCCCCATGGAGCCATAGCAACAACAGCCTGCCATTTATGGTCAACGCTTGCATTTTTATATTGACCACCTGCACAACTATTCAATAATGACATGACTTTTTGTACTTGCTCGGGATTTTTTAAACCTGTGAATGCTGATGTAGTCGCTGGAGTAAAGTTATAACAAGCGCCAATCGTATTTATAGCACCAAAACCACCCATTGAATAACCCACTAAACCTGCCTTATTATTGTCGATAGCGGCAGAAGCAAAGTGTGTCATCTTTGTTAGGTAGTTAAGGGTAAATTGTTGGTCACGAGAGCGATTTAACAAGGTACTGAAAAAGCCTGATACTGGATTAATGTTAAAATCAACGTCAGCATTAGTTGAGTCTGTATGATCAATAGCGGCAACAATATAGCCATGTGATGCTAAGTGCTCTGCCAAATAAAACATGATAGTGCTATAACCGGTATAGCCGTGAGAGATAACAACCAAGGGGAATTTAGCGTCATCGTTTGGCGATAATACAACAGCATCCCGATAGGCATTAGCTTGTAGCGAAAACTCAATGCCTGTGCGCGTTTCATTTTCATAGCTGGTTTTAATACTAGTGCTAGTCGCATTACTTGGGTACCAAACTTCAACGACTAATTTTCTATCTTTTGTTGTTTGTGTCGCAGCATCGAATTGGTCAGGGTTGACGATCTCTATTGTTTTAACACCGACCTTAAATTTTCCGAGTGAAGCCAGTTCAGGAACAACATCTGAGGGTAAGGGTGAGTATAGCTGCTCGGGTACTAGCGTTACCTGAGTATTCGATGGTGTATTCGCAAGTACGGTATGTGAAAATTGTAAATAACAACATAGTAGCGTACTGATTATTAATGTTTTTTTATTTTTAACTCGCATAATAGTTCCGTATTTTATTTATTACTAAGACTCATTTGCGTATTTAAGACCCCATTGGGCACGAATGGTATCCATGGTTGTTATCATGGCTAAGGTTTTAGCCAGTGGTAAAGTATCACTTTGGCTTTTACCTTGGCGAATACATTGCATGGCGTCAGCTATTTCAAAGGTAAAACTTTCATCTTCATCAAAAGGAAACTCTAACGTTTGAACAGCTTCGTTGCCTATATACAGTTGTAATGTTTGAGCGGCAAGAAAATTCGGCAAGCGGATATAACCTTTACTGCCTGATATAATCGCTTCGGTCGGGGCATTATCTATAAAAGAGGAGGACAGCACTGCTCGCTGTCCTTGTGCATATTCAAGCAGATAAAAAGAGCTTTCATCAACCTCTGTTTCGCCTAGCACTGCAGAGCTTTTTATTTTCGTTGGCTGTTCATTAAAAACAAGGGCCGCTAAGGTTAATGGGTAAATACCTAAATCGAGCAAAGCTCCACCGGCAAGATCTTTGTTTCTTAATCGATGTTCAGGAGAAAAATCCCCAGAAATACTGAAATTAGCTTTAACTGTTTGCACATCGCCAATAACGCCTTGCGCTAACAAAACGTTTAAATGCTTAATGGCCGGTAAAAATCGAGTCCAGACACATTCCATCATGAAACATTGTTGCTTTTTAGCTAAAGCTACCAGTATTTTTGCTTGTTGAGCGTTGACAGTGAAAGGTTTTTCACAAAGTACATGTTTACCTTTTTCTAAACAAAGTTTAATGTTTTCAAAGTGAAAATTATGCGTGGTAGCGATGTAAACGGCATCAATTTCAGGATCAGAGGCTAAAGATTCATAGTTAGTATAAGCGCGTTCAATGCCAAATTTTTTAGCGAATGCTTCCGCCCGTCCTGCGGTGCATGACGCACCAGCAAGCAGGCTGCAATGCTCTAACCTTTGCACACCTTTAACAAATAATTGAGCAATGCTCCCACAACCAATAACCCCAAAATTAATCTGTTTAATATTTCACCCCGGTACTTTTTAAATTTATTTTAAGATATAAATTACTTTATAATACGGTCACTTGTAAACCGTCACCTGCTTTACCAACATAGATAGACGCCTGAATATTAAAGCGAGAAAAATAGTGTTTTTCTACGGCACTTTTAATCTTATCAATATCTGAATGGCGACATAAGCAGACAATTGCTCCGCCAAAACCACCGCCTGTCATACGGACAGCACCTTTATCACCCAACGCTTCTTGACATATGTCCACCAAACCATCAGTTTCAGGTACGGTTACTTCAAAATCATCTCTTAAAGATTGATGAGAAGCCGTCATCAGCTCTCGTAACTTTGGCATATCATTGTTTTTTAAAGCTTGGGTTGCCTTAATTACACGTGAATTTTCAGTGATAACATGATGAGCACGTTTATACTCATTGTCTGACATTGCAGAACGAGCAGCATTTAATTTTTTAATGTCGGCATCACGTAAAGTAGCAATAGACATTTTTTTTGCGGCTTGTTCGCAATCAATTCGACGTTGATTATATTCACTATCAACCAATTTTCTAGGATAATTTGAATTAACAATGACAATAGATAAATCTTCAGGAATTGCGACTGACTCAGTTGTTAAACTTTGACAGTCAATGAGTAATGCTTGGCCTTTTTGTCCGTTAGCAGATACGAGTTGATCCATAATGCCACACTGACAATTCATAAAATCATTTTCAGCTTCTTGGCCTAATAGTGCAATCTCTTCACCTGACAAATTCAGTTGGCATAGATGATTGAAAACACCTCCGACAGCAACTTCTAAAGCGGCAGAAGACGATAAGCCACTGCCTTGTGGTACCGTACTATCAATAAGTAAATCAACGCCAGATAACAGATGGCCTTGACGTTTTAATACATACGCCACGGCGCGAATATAGTTACCCCATTGAGAATCACCACGGCTGATTTCGTCATCAATACTAAATTTGTCACATTCCCCAGGGTAATGTAACGAGTGGACAATAACTTGATTATCATCGCGTTTTCTAAAAAGTATTCTCGTCGTGAACTCCAAGGCACAAGGTAAAACAAAACCGTTATTATAATCGGTAAATTCACCTATTAAATTGACACGTCCCGGTGCTGTAGCTAATGCTTCTGCGGGCTTGTTATAAAGTTGTTCAAACTTAGTATTAAATAAATCAACTGGCATGAGTTTGGTCTTTTTTATAGTGAGAGGTACTGGCTGAACGTAATATTTTAGCAGCGGTTTCAGCCGTTAAGTCTCGTTGACTCTCTGCTAGCATTTCATAGCCAACCATGTGTTTTTTAACCGTTGATGAACGTAATAGTGGCGGATAAAAATGGGCGTGTAAGCGCCAGTGGCTATTGTCGTTAAGGTTTTCAGGTGCATTGTGCCACCCCATAGAATAGGGGAAACTGCAATTAAATACATTGTCGTAACGTATGGTCAATTCTTGCAATGCTTGAGCTAAGCTATTTTTATGTTGTTCATTTAATTGACCAAAGTGTTGAATATCGTCTTTAATAACCAATAAGGTTTCAAAAGGCCAAGCCGCCCAAAATGGCACAACCACTAACCAATGCTCATTTTCAACTACTATGCGATCCTTTTGTAGAATTTCATGTTCTACATAGTCAGCTAATAACGTTTTCCCATGGTTTTGCTGATAAGTTAGTTGTTGCTGATCTTCTTGTGCTATTTCAGTTGATAAATGTTGATGTGCCCATATTTGTCCATGTGGATGCGGTTGAGAGCAACCCATTACGGCACCTTTATTTTCAAATATATTAACGCAAGCATAAGTTTTTGCTAATTCAACATAGTTTGATTGCCAAGTATTCACAACCTTTTCAATTTCAGCAACCGTTAATTCGGGTAGTGATTTGTTATGATCGGGAGAGAAACACACGACTCTACATTCACCATTGGCAACATTGGCCTGAAATAAGGGATGTTGACCATCACTTTCTTCAACGGACTCAGCTTGTTTTTCGGTCAATGCACCAAAGTCATTAATAAAAGCATAGGTATTTTGATAATTAGGGGTTACTGCATTGTTGGCTCTGTCATTACCTGGACATAGCGGGCAACTTGCATCGTATTTGGGTAATTCATCAACTGCTTCTGCTTCTGTAGCGCCTAACCAGGGACGATTATTTCTGTGTGGCGAAACTAAAACCCAGTCTCCGGTTAATGGATTTTTGCGACGATGTGTACATTCTAAATTTTTCATATTAATCTTCCAAGCCGTTAGGGTATTTTGATTGCCAACGCCAAGTATCGTCAGTCATTGCTTTAATGTTTAGTTTGGCTTTCCAGCCTAGTTTTTCTTGTGCTAATGATGCGTTAGCAAAATTACTAGCGATATCACCAGCACGTCTTGGCGCAAACTTATAATTGATTTCAACATTTGCTGATGATGAGAAAGCAGTGATTATTTCTAAAACCGTGTAGCCTTTACCAGTACCTAAGTTATAGACAAGTGATCCTGAATCTTTTTGGTGTGTTGAAAATGCGGCAACATGTCCTTCAGCTAGATCCATAATATGAATGTAATCTCGGACGCCAGTGCCATCTTCTGTGTCATAGTCGTTTCCAAAAATGTTAACAAATTCACGTTGGCCAACAGCAGTTTGCGAAATATAAGGCATTAAGTTATTAGGAATACCGGTAGGGCTTTCGCCGAGTAAACCGCTAGGATGAGCTCCCGCAGGGTTGAAATATCTAAGCGCAATGGCAAGGTTCTGCTCATTAGCTAGGCACCAATCATTTAGAATTTGCTCCACCATAACTTTTGTCCAACCATAGGGATTTGTCGCAGTTATTGGGTGCTTTTCATCTATAGGTAGATATTGAGGATCGCCATAGACAGTGGCCGAGGAACTAAATATTATTTGCTTAACTGCTGACTTTTGCATAGCAGTAAGTAAAGTAACAGTGCCTGATACATTATTATCGTAATAGCGTAATGGTTGCTCAGTTGACTCGCCAACAGCTTTTAAAGACGCGAAATGAAAAACAGCTTTAATATTATAATCGTTCAATGTGGCTTCGAGCTTATCCCTATCATTAATATCACCTTCTACAAATTCAAAGGTATGGTTGGCAATAATTTTTAATTGCTCCAATACTTTAATACTTGAATTCGACAAATTATCGTAAATAATAGGGGTGAAACCTGCTTTATATAATGCTAAACAGGTATGACTGCCTATGTAACCCATTCCACCAGTAACTAATATATTCATTATCAACGCTTCTTATAAATCTTATTTATAAGATAAATAATAATAGTGCAAATAGCAACTGTTATTTGTTGGATTCTCAGTTGTTCAGTTGATGAGTTATGCTGTGTGTAGATAAGCTTGTGAGAAAAAAACAAGAGTAGTTAAAGTTGATGTATATAACATTTTCCTTACATAAAGTACTTCAGTTAATTTTATTATTGCCTTTATACTTAGCCATCGTTAGGGATTTGTTGCTGGGACAAGTATATCCAGCGAATGGAAAAATATGTGGTGTTATTGAACCTGGTATACCGATCATTGAAGTTATCTCAAACGAATATCGCATGAATATGCCATGCGGTATTCGCTTTGAAGTAGGGACTTAAATAAGCCACTACTCACTAGAATCAATGATATTTTACGTTAAATGATTAGGCTACTTTGAATCATGCTGACTTTTTTTTGCAATAATTTTTGGGTCAGCGTTAAGCTAGTTTGTTATTTCATTAACTTGCTGCTTTGTTAAATATAAACCACGTTTAGTTTATCGAAAAATTAGATCCTCTATGTTGGTAACCCATTATTTTTCGATTAAAAAATCAAACGACACTTCATGATTTAGTCGTCGCGCCTTTATCCTAGTTAAATTTATTTGTAGGACAAATTAAATGTTCGTTATTTACGTTGTGGTGTTCGTTTAGGTTCGATTTTGGGTCGCTAATATTCACTATCTAGGAATACGGGCGTTTTTTACTGCAGAAAATGACTTAGCTAATTGTTATTTAGCAGGTTATCAATCAATGATATACATTAAATAAATAAAATTAGTTGGTTTTATTAGTCAGTTTTCCTGGTTAAGTTTAGAGACTAAACGATATGAATTGATATGTTGTTATTTGAAAGTATCTTTTCTATTTTTATCGGCGGTTTTGTATCGGAAAATAAATGGTGGATTTGAGTCATAATATTATCCTGTTTTATCATTGCGTTTCGAGCAAGTTTCAATTGAACCGCGGCAAGAAAACATTAGTTGAGTTATTTATTATAGCTTGAGCAACACAAACTTCTCTAAGATAAACATCAAATAAATGACCATCATTACTAATTCCACTGATGCCAATAATACCAAAATACATTTGGTACTGATTCATGAAATCATCAGTAACTTCGCCAATAATGCTGCTATCTCTGCGTCTAATGTCTTTAGCAGCAACAATAGTGCTAAGCTCTTATTTAGCAAGCAAAATTGTAGCGACATGAATGTTATTTTTGACTATATTTAAGGCTTTATGATTAAACAAAGCATGAGTGATAGTTTCTGTTGTGGTACCTATATTAATAAATAAAGCAGCCGTATTAAGAAGCGTTTTTACTAACTCACCAGCGAGACTCTCTTTCGCTGCTAAATTTAATATCTTACGCGACTGGTATGAAGTGTTTTCAGTGCTTGAAGAACTTTCTACTCTACCATGATGACGGATAATTATACCTGAGCTATCGAGTAAGTTAAGATCTCTTCGAATAGTTTGAGGTGTTACACCGAAATTATTTACCCGTTCATCGGTAATTATAAAGCCTTTTTCATGTAGCAGATCTGCTAGTGCAGTTTGGCGTTGATTTAGTCCCGTAAAGGCTGCCGCTATTATTTAAAAGTTGAAATATAATAAAATCATCCCAGATGTTAGATGTGTTTCAAAACATATCATTACAACGTAATGTTCGAAAGTGAAAATATTGATTGCCAATTTTAAAATAAATGTGCATTATCGAATGAATGTTTTTATTAAGTAAGATAAATAGTGACGATGTCGAGATTCATATTATCTATAGATCAAGGTACAACTAGTTCAAGAGCCATACTTTTTACTGAGCAAGGTAAAATTCATGCTGTAGCGCAGGAAGAGTTTGATCAACACTTCCCCCAAGATGGTTGGGTTGAACATAATCCAAATGATATATGGAAAACAGTACTCAACACTTGTCAAAAAGTACTTGATGAAAATAATGTACAGGCGAAAGAGATAGCGGCTATAGGCGTTACTAACCAACGAGAAACAACTTTAGTGTGGGACCGTAATACCGGTGAAACTCTCTATAACGCAATTGTTTGGCAGGATCGTCGCACTTCTGAGTATTGCGAGTCAATACAGTCTCCAAGTATAGAAACGCTTATTAATGACAAAACCGGTTTATTGTTAGACCCATATTTTTCAGCGACTAAAATTCGTTGGATACTCGAAAATGTAACCGGTGCGAAAGAAAAGGCAGCAAGGGGAGAACTTGCTTTTGGCACTGTCGATACTTTTTTGTTATGGCATCTTACCAATGGCACAGTTCACCGAACAGACGCCACTAATGCTTCAAGAACAATGATTTTTAATATTCACGATCAACAATGGGATAAAGAATTACTCGAATTATTCAATATTCCACTATCTATGTTACCTGAAGTAATGGATTCATCAGATGACTTTGGCTATACGGATAGTTCATTGTTTGGTGATGAAATTCCAATTTTAGGGATGGCTGGAGATCAACAGGCTGCTTTGTTTGGTCAAGCTTGTTTTGAGGAAGGAATGGCTAAAAGTACTTATGGTACAGGTTGTTTCTTAATGTTAAATACCGGTGATAAAGCTTTAAAATCCAAGAACAAACTGTTAACTACCGTGGCGTATCGACTCAATGGGAAAACCACTTATGCCATTGAAGGGAGTATTTTCATGGCTGGCGCCACCATTCAATGGATACGTGATGGTTTAAAGTTAATTAATAGTGCATGCGAAACAGAGTCAATTGCTGAAAAGATGCCCTTAGATCATGGTGTGTTTTTAGTGCCAGCATTTACGGGGTTAGGCGCTCCTTATTGGGATCCTAATGCGAGAGGGGCCATTCTTGGCTTAACCCGTGATTCAGGGATTAATGAGATTGTTACAGCGGGCTTACAATCGGTTTGTTATCAAACGAAAGATTTACAAAAAGCAATGGAAAGAGATGGTCTTAGACCGACACTGATTCGTGTTGATGGTGGAATGGTTGCTAATAATTGGTTGTTAAGTTTTCTTTCAAGTATTCTTGGCGCAACCGTTGATCGTCCTGAAATAATCGAAACTACGGCGTTGGGGGTTGCATATTTAGCAGGACTGAAGGCTGGTATTTTTAACTCAACTGAGCAGTTGGCTAATATGTGGCACTGTGATCAACGTTTTACGCCAGAACTTGATGACCAGCAGCGTAATGCATTGTATGGTAAGTGGTTAGACGCAGTAAAAAAAGTACAAAGTTAATTGTGGATACGCTATAAATTTTTATTATTAAAATTTTTTGAATTTAGGTATAAACTTAAATATTGATGAAATCAATAGTCGTTAAATTTTAATAAATAAACATCTATGTCTTGTGCTGTTTTAGCATAAATCATATTTAAAAATCCTTAAATACATTGGTTGGCTATGCAAATAATAGTTGATATTATTGTTCAATTAATGTATTTATATGATAAATAAGCTTTATAGGTTAAGTAGTTTAAAAAGCTTAAGTAGCTTTAAAAGTATAAAAGCAAAATGTAGAAAAAACATTATAATTAAAATAACGGGGAATAAAATGTATACAAACAACATGTCAAAATTCAATAAAAGAACTGCAATAGCTATTGCGGTGGCAGGTGCGTTAACTAATGCTAGTGCCTATGCAGCTGACACAGCTAGTGCCAAAGAAAAAGAAGTTGAAACCATTGTCGTCACTGGTATGCTCAGTAGTATGAAAGCGTCAATGCTTGATAAGAAAGCATCAAATACTGTTTCAGATGGCATTGCTGCAGAAGATTTAGGTAAGTTCCCAGATCTTAACGTAGCTGAATCATTACAACGTATTACGGGTGTTTCAATTGACCGTAGCGGTGGTGAAGGTCAAGCAGTAACGGTTCGTGGTTTTGGCCCACAATTTAACACGGTTTTAGTTAATGGTCGTCAAATAGCTACTGATAGTGCTGGTCGTGAGTTTAACTTCGACATTTTAGCCGCTGATCAAATTACCGGTGCTGATGTATTTAAAACATCTGTAGCGAATATGCAAGAAGGTGGTATCGGCGGTACTATTGATATTTCTACCGCTAAACCATTTGATTACGAAGGTTTTCAGTTAGTTGGTTCATTAAAAGGCATGTATGAAAGTCTTTCTGAAGAGACATCTCCAGCGGCCTCACTATTAATTAGTAATACATTTGCAGATAATACAGCGGGTGTTTTATTAGCCGTAAGTCACTCAGAGCGTGATGTGCAAATTAACCGTATAGAAACGGCTGGCTGGATGCCAGGCAGATCAATACAGACAACTAGTGGTGAAGAATTATTTTCTAATGCATATATTCCTCGTAACTGGGATCAAATTGTTGATAATCAAGAGCGTACACGTACAAATGCTAGCTTAGTATTTCAATATGCACCTTCAGATGATGTAAGTATTACACTTGATGGCTTTGTTTCAAAATTTGAAGTTGACTCTGTTGCGACTGATTTAGCGTCTTGGTTTGAACCGGGTCGTGTTAATAATGCAACTATTGATTCTGAAACTAGAACACTTTTAACGTTTGACCAAGTAGGCGGTGCTACTGATTTCGTTTCACACACACGTAATTCTCGTGATGTATCTACTGATGGTTTTGGCTTAAATGTTGAGTGGCAAATTTCTGATCAGTTAGGTGCTACATTTGATGTTTCAACATCGAGTGCTGAAAATGATCGTGCTGGCCGAGATCGTTTTAATGTGGTTGGTATTGTAAACAACTATGCATTTGATGGAACAGGCGCTATTCCAACAGTGCTACATGAAGGTTTTGGTAATGGCGCATTACCTGATGCTTCGCTATCTCGTCTACATTATAACGAAAAAGGTAATCAATTTACTGATAAAGATGAAGTAAATGAATTTAAAGTAGATTTTGTTTACGAAGCTGATGGCGATATTTTTGAAAGAGCAAAATTTGGTCTTTATCGTCAAGAGCGTGAAAAATCAAGCTTTCAAATATTTGCGAGTCAATGTGGATTTTGTGGGTATGGTACTGCAGCTCCTAATGATGCTATCGATTTTCAATCTTTTACAGCAAATAATTATTTTCCAGGGTTAATCGATACTTTTTATACTTATGACGGAGATAAATATGTTGATTATTTAGCTTCTGAAGGTTTTCCAATTGAGCCTACATTACAAAATAACCGTTATGCCATTAATGAAGATATTACAAGCTTATACGTAGACTTTACCTTGGGTTATGAGTTAGCTGACATGCCTGTAACGGTTAATTTTGGTGCGCGTTATTCAACCACAAGTGTTGAAGCTAAAGCGGTACAAAGTGATATTGCAGATGTTGTTGAAACAACTGATCCTACCTTATTCTCTAATGTCTTTGGTCCGGCGAAAGATATCAGCAAATCAAGTAGTTATGCTAATTTACTTCCTAGTTTAAACGTGAAGTTAGAAGTTGAAGAAGATATGGTAGTTCGTTTTGCCGTATATGACTCATTAACGCGTCCAACATTATCTCAATTATCTCCAGCGACTGTTTTTGGTGAACCTCGACGTCAAACACTGACGGCTTCTGGCGGTAATCAAAACCTTAAACCGTTTACTTCAGAAAACTGGGATATCTCTTATGAGTGGTATTACAGTGATGCAAGCTTATTTTCATTTGCTGTTTTCAGTAAAGAAGTAGCAAACTTCATTTCTGTTTCTACCGGTTTAGAGTCATATGAAATGACTAATCGTTCAGGTCCTGATTTTAATTGTGTAGGTTGTGATGCAGAAACGGCACAACTAGAAGGCGAGTTGAATGGTCTGTTTGAAGAATATACGGTAGCTCGCCCTAACAATGGTGATACAAAACGTGTAACAGGCTACGAAGTTGCCTTGACACATATCTTTGAAAATGGCTTTGGTTTTACAGCAAACGCGACAGTTGTTAACAGTGATGAAGACGGTACTTCATTTGGATTAGAAGGTTTGGGTGATTCACAAAACCTTATTCTTTTCTATGAAGCTGACATGTGGCAAGCACGTATTGCTTATAATAACCGTGAAGGATTCTTACGTTTAGCTGATAACGGATTTAACGGCGAACCTGTTAATACTGATACTTTTGGGCAACTAGATGTTAGTGCTAGTATCGATGTTTCAGAAAATGTATCTGTATTCTTTGAAGGTACTAACATTACTGAAGAAGAGCTAGTACAAACAGGTCGTTACGCTAACCAAACGTACAACATTGAAGATAACGGCTCTCGTTACGCTATAGGTGTAAGAGCTAAGTTTTAATGATAAGTATTTAATTTAAAAAAAGTATAACGTGGCCTGACTTGCTAGCAAGCAGGCCATTTTTTTAGTGAAAATAGTTGGTATATTTTCACTAAAAAAATGTAAAATGTTAACCAAGTTTTAAGTTTTCATACGATCAACTTACCGCAAATAATTACAAAAATCAGCGGGTTTTAGTTAGGAATACTCAAATATGTCAAACGCTATAAAAAATATTATTATTATTGGTGGTGGTACTGCAGGCTGGTTAACTGCGTCTGTCATTGCTGCACATCATAAACATGCACATAAAAACGAACTTAAAATCACCTTGGTTGAATCGTCAGACATTCCAACTATTGGTGTAGGTGAGGGTACATGGCCTACCATGAAAAATACTCTACATAAAATTGGTATTAAAGAGAGTGATCTCTTTAAAAAATGTCATGCTTCTTTTAAGCAGGGGGGGAAGTTTGTTGAATGGGTACATGGTAATGGTGACTTTTATTACCATCCGTTTACTTTGCCTTTAGGTTATGGCCGACTTGACTTATCGCCGTACGTATCAAACGTTAAAAACTTTGCTCGTGAAGCTAATTTTCAATACGATATTTGTGAAGCGGGTCTTGCACCACGCTCATTGGCAGAATCAGAATATCAAGGGCAATGTAATTACGGCTACCATGTTGATGCCGGCGCCCTTGCAGAGTTATTGAAAAGTCACTGTATTGATAACCTCAACGTTGAGCATATTATTGATACCGTTGATGAATGCATTAGTGAAAACGGAGAAAAAATTGATGCTGTAGTATTAAACAAGCATGGCAAGTTGACGGCTGATTTGTTTATTGACTGCTCAGGTGCGCGTTCGTTGTTATTAGGTCAAACGTTAAAAGTTCCGTTCAAAAAAGTTGATGATGTATTGTTTAACGACACAGCGTTAGCGATGCGAGTT
This sequence comes from Colwellia sp. MB02u-9, assembly GCF_014077085.1. Lineage (NCBI taxonomy): Bacteria > Pseudomonadati > Pseudomonadota > Gammaproteobacteria > Alteromonadales > Colwelliaceae > Colwellia > Colwellia sp. MB02u-9. Next base: position 81,484 of record NZ_JACGVF010000059.1, on the reverse strand, counting down.
CCTTACGAAAATGAGGATACTCCCGTTGCATGTCATACGATTGCAACGGCGCAAAATGCTGGTTGGATATGGGATATTGGCTTAACTAATCGACGTGGCGTCGGACATGTGTACTCGAGTAAATTTTTAACGGATGAAGAGGCCGAACAAAACTTACGTAATTATTTAGGTGATGCAGCAAAAGGTTTAGAAGCGCGTAAAATTAGTTTTGAATCGGGTCATCGTGAACAGTGGTGGAAAGGTAATTGTGTTGCCGTAGGTATGGCTGCAGGGTTTGTTGAGCCGCTTGAAGCTACCGCTATTATGCTGGTCGAATTATCTGCACGCTATATTGCTGAAAATTTACCGGCGGATGAGAGTTTAATGCCAGTGGTCGCTAAGCGTTTTAACACGCAAATGTCGTATCGTTGGCAACGTATTGTTGATTTTCTTAAGTTTCACTACATGCTTACCAAGCGGCCTGAACCTTATTGGCAAGCACACTGCGATCCGAAAACATTCACTGAAAGTTTAAAAGAAGATATTGCATTATGGCAGTATCGTGGCCCAACAACTGATGACTTTACTAGCGCAATGGAATTATTCCCAGCGGCAAGTTATCAGTATGTGCTTTATGGTATGGAATTTAAACCTGACTTCTCTCGTCAAAGTTACTTACATAATCAACAGCAAGAAGCAGAGCAAGTGATAAATCGTAACGAACAATTAACTCAGCAAATGTTACAGAATTTACCACCGCATCGAGACTATATTGAAAAATGGCTAGCGACTTCAACTTAGAGAATCATAATGACTGAATTAATAGAATTGAGTAATAGTAAACACGGAAAATTGAAAGTGGCTGAAAATGCTGCTGTGACCTTCATACAGCACCAACATATGTTAAAAGTACATGTAAAAGAGATCACTCAAGCGATCAGTGGTTTTCCGGTGTTTATCGTGAAAAACTCACAGACAGGCATGTGGAATCTGTCAGCATTAGCAAGTTTTAATATGGGTAAAAATTTATTTGTTCATAATGATAAGTGGGATGCAATATTCACCCCTGCTAGCATGCACAGCTACCCATTTTATTTAATGAATTCAGCTGGAGAAAATAAGGGTTATACCATAGGTATAGCACCGAGTGACCCTGTTTTTTCAACAGTAAAAGGGCTTGATATATTTGAGTCAACAGGCAAAGCAAGTTTGATGTTAAGTCGAATTAAAACCTTATTAGAAGCCGATATAAAAAATGACAGACAAAGTTATTTGTTTACTGATAAATTGGCGAGTATGCAATTAATCAAAAGTATTAACCTTATTGTGCAATATAAAGACGGAGCTGAACAAACGTTAACAGGTATGAACACTATTGATGAAGCTAAGTTACAGCAGTTATCAAATGACGAGTTGGCAGAGTTAAATAAGCTAGGTTATCTGATGCCGATTCATGCGATGTTAATGTCTATTTTTCAATTAAACAACCTTATTAGAAAACATAACCATATCGAAAACAATAAGTTGATATCACAAGTTAAGTTGGCGCTCGAATAAAGCGATTTAATGATAATATTTAGCCAATAAAAAGCCACTCAAATGAGTGGCTTTTCTATATCAAATAGAAAGTTATGTTGGAGAAGCACTCGCTTCTTTTGTAAAGGCGAAGCTGGCTTTGTTTTTAAAGACAAAGCGATTTACCAGTAAGGCAAATGAAACACATGCAATTAAAGTGATAAACATTAAGTGGATATAATGTAAACCAAATGGTGCATGAAATGGTGAAAATTCAAATGACAATGAACCGTATAATAAAACACCAAAAAAGACTGCTGCTATACCTGCGTTCGCATGTACGCCCTTAAATAATAAACCAACAATAAATATTGATAGTATAGGCATACTAAATAAACCCCATAACTGCTGAAGTAAATTAATGATACTTTCAGCTTGTTGATACACAGGAACGAGAGCCAGGGTAACTATGGTAAGCCCAGCGGTGATCCACGCACTGAGTTTTTGTACATTTATGTTTTTATTAATATAAGGTTCATGGAAGTCACAAACATACAAAGCGGTTGCAGAGTTTAAATTACTATTATAGGTTGAGAGCACAGCAGCAGCCATTGCAGCGGCAAAAACTCCAGAGAGCCATCCGGGTAATAAATCCCCAACAATCTGTCCATAAGCAGTATCACCTATATCCCCGTAGAGTTTAAAAGAAACTATCCCAGGGATAACTATAATGGCAGGTACGATAATAATTCGAATGAACACCGCAGCAAATACACCTTTTTGGGCTTCCTTAAGGTTAGGGGCTGCCATTGCTCTTTGGGTGATAACTTGGTTTGTTCCCCAATAGAACATTTGAATAAAAATCATACCTGTTAGTAATGTAGGCCAAGGTATTGGAGAATCGTTATCACCAATAAGTGTTAATCTTTCCTCAGGAATACCTGAAAAGTCATAATCAATCGCATTCAAAGATAAAAATAAGACAACAATAGCCATTCCTAGCAGTAACACGCCGGAATAAGTATCTGATACGGCAACCGCTCTAAGACCGCCAAATATTGCGTAAAGTGCACCTAACGTTGCAAAAGCAGTAGCAATGTACATTAAAGGAATGTCGACTTTGAACATTGTCTGCATAAATAATGAACCAGAATAAATCACTGCAGGGCAAAATATTAATGCACTACTGAGAAAAAACATCCCACCGATAACGGCGCGAATATGTTTGTTATTATAACGTTTCTCTAATAGTTCTGTGGTTGTGGTGCAGTTGTATTTATAATAGACAGGTAAAAAAACCTTCGCGAGAAGTATCAAGCCAATAACAGCGGCAAACTCCCACCATGCTAACAAGGCCATTTGTGTACCGTTTGACCCAACTAATTGGTCAGTACTTAAGTTAGTGAGTGTTATTGAACCAGCGACAAAATACCAAGCCAAGCCACCACCTGCTAAAAAGTACTCCTTATTTTGTTGATTTTTTCCCTTCCCTCTACCGTGCCCTTTGCATTTTAAATAGGTTAAAAATGCAATTAACATAGTGATAAATAAAAATACTGCTATTTGAATATTCACGGATTCCCCTTACTAATCTTAGTTAGTTAATTAATTATTTTATTGGTTATTTAATTTAATAATGGCAACATCATAAGGGCTCATGGAAGCTTGCCCCAATAGATATGTCCCCATATTTTTTGCTGGGAAAGTTTGTGCTATTCCCGCATAGTTAAAGATGTAAGCGAGATCACCACGATACACAATCCGCATATCTTTAGGTAACCTTACCGTGGCAATATCGAGCTCTGTTGCTAAGTGCTCAAACTGTTCAATTAGAAAGTCATCACAAGTTAAGGTGGCGATATAACTTGTATTTTCATGACGAACAACAGCGGGTGATTGATCGTGATATCTAGCATCGACGATAACGTCTTTGGTTATTTCTAACTCTTCACGCCAACATCTGCTTTCAAAGGTTTTATCTTTATAGTTCAATTGTTCACTACAATCTGGACGTATGGTTTCAGTTGACAATACTTTGATGGGCAACAAGGCTTGAAGTTTTCCTGGAGGTAAGTTCGGTGCTAATGAAAGCTCGTCGGTTTTCCCCCCTGAACGTGGGCCAAAAACAAAATGAGCATTCGAGTCTTTACATTTTTCTATGAAAGCATCGTCGACAATCGGTAAGCATGGTGCAAGAATTAAATCGTATTGGCTAAAATCACCTTTAATCGAAATAAAATCTACAACTAGGCCTAATTGGCGCAATGCTGAATAGTAGGAGAACTCTATTTGTTGGTGGTTGTAACTGTCGCCTTGGCGTTCAATTTCACTCACCCATTGGTTAGTCGTACCTGATAATATAGCAACTCTTGCTTGTATTGGTGCATCAATAGAAAATTCTACGGTTTTTAGCTCATCGCGCATTTGTTCGATTTCTGCCCATGCGGCTGATTTTGAATTATCATTTCTTTTAACGCCTGCATGCATTTGCTCTTGAGCAAACGGTGCTTGGCGCCAACGAAAATAACAGACACAATCTGCTCCATGTGCAAAAGCTTGCCATGACCACAAACGTACCATGCCTTTTTCTGGACGAGGATTGTGATGTGCCCAATTTACAGGACCTGGTTGTTGCTCCATGATCCAGAAGTTCTTTTTACTGATACCGCGACTTTGATCAAAGTCATAACTGGCAAAGTCTGGGTGGCCAGTACGCATATAAGGTTTGAATTCTTTAGCAGGTTTATCTTTAAAGAACATGTCAGATCGACCTAGTGGATAATTATCATAACTAACAAAATCTAGATTTTCAGCGAGAGCATAATTATCAGTTTGGGTGTCCACCATGGGAATAAAATTATGGGTGACAAACCTATTCGGTGCATATTGGCGAATTATCGCTATCATTTTGTTATGAAACTGGATCACCTGATCTGAGCTAAAACGTCGATAAGCTAATTGGTGAGCGGGGTGAGTTTCTGTAACCGCTAATATAGGGAGTTCAATTTGATCGAAGCTTTGATATTCCATTGACCAAAAAACGGTGCCCCAATCGGTATTAAGTTTATCAATTGTTTTATAACGCGTTTGACACCAAGCATGAAATGCTTTTTTTGCCGTAGGTGAACCACTGTGAGTGGTATCATGACATGCAATTTCATTATCAGTTTGCCAACCGCATATTGCTGGATGTTCACCATAACGCTTTGCTAAAACTTCAGAAATACGCATTGCTTCACGAAAATAATTTTTGCTAGAAAAATCATAGTGTCGACGAGAGCCAAAGCCACGCTTTGTTCCTGTATTAATATCAACAGGTAAAATATCAGGATATTTATCAATCAACCATTTTGGTGGGGTCGCTGTCGGCGTACACATAATGACTTCTAAACCAGCATTAGCTAAAGTCTCTATTGCACGGTCTAACCAGTCGAAAGTATAAACACCTTCACTGAACTCTATTCTTGACCAAGCAAATTCGCCAATACGAACATAACGTAAGCCAAGCTCGCGCATTTCTTTAGCATCTTGTGCCCACATTTTTTCTGGCCAATGCTCTGGATAATAACAAACACCTAACATTTACTTTTTACCAATTTATTATTTGAAAGTATATTATGCATATTAACCTTATTTATATGATATATTCCAGTGAAATTATTAATGTGTTATCTTAAGCAGTTGTTTGGCAGTTCTTGATGCTTTAGATCAAATAATGCAATTCAGTAAATATATTAATATAGTAATCATAATTACATTTAATAAACTATAAATAAAAATCAATTTTAAATTTAAATTTGAAGGACGTTTACAATGAAATCAGACCAACACTTTGTTCAGCTCAATAGTTCTAATGCTAGCTTAATTATTGATTGCCAGAGTAAAACACCCGCTATAATTTATTGGGGAAAGCTATTATCTAAACAAACTTCTGCAGATATGTTATCGCTACTGTCTACTCGCCAAGAAGCAAAATGTTCGTTGGTTATTGAAGCGCCTATTTCATTGTCTCCTCTTTTAGGAGAGGGTTTTACAGGATCTCCAGGTATTGAAATTAACAATCACGATTATGCATGGTCATTGGGTGGTGAACTTGTTGATATTATTCAGATAGATGAACATAAAGTTTGTTTTGAAACGCTAGATGATATTCGCCAAATTAAAGTAGTCCATACACTTTCATTAGATCACGATACTGATGTGTTGAGTGCATATACTGAGTTAGTGAATCTGAGTGAACAATCAGTAACGGTTAATTGGTGTGCGACACCCACAATTCCGTTGTCTGATCAAATGAATAAAATAATGTCTTTTGAAGGACGATGGTCAAATGAATTTCAATGCCATTCACTTGATCTATTTCTGGGCAGTTTTGTACGTGAAAACCGTAAAGGAAAAACCTCTCATGACAACTTTCCTGGGATGGTAATGCACAATAATTTCACCCATGAACAAGCGGGTGAATGCTTCGGCTTTCATCTTGGTTGGAGCGGTAACCATAAAATGCGTGCAGAACTGTTGCCTGAAGGTCGCAGTTATGTCCAATTAGGTGAATTATTAATGCCGGGAGAGATAGTATTGTTGCCGCAACAATCGTATCAAAGCCCAACACTCTATGCTGGCTATTCTGATCAAGGCTTTAGTGGCTTATCTAACTGTTTCCATCAATATGTTCGCAGTGAATTATTATCGCCAAAACTCAGCCAAAAGCCCCGTCCTGTACATTATAATACATGGGAAGGGATATACTTTGAGCATGATGTCGACACATTGAAAGAGCTTGCGAATAAAGTCGCAGGATTAGGAGCCGAGCGTTTTGTTTTAGATGACGGATGGTTTAAAGGCCGTCGTGGAGATTTTGCTGGTTTAGGTGATTGGGTTGTTGACAAAGAAATTTATCCTAACGGTTTATCGCCTCTTATTGATCATGTTAATCAACAGGGCATGGAATTTGGACTATGGTTTGAACCTGAAATGGTGAACCCAGACAGTGATTTATATCGCGCGCACCCTGACTGGGTTTTAGCAACAGCAGGTAATCAACAATTAAACTTTCGTAACCAGTTAGTACTCGATTTATCACGTAACGAAGTGGTTGATTATTTATTTCATGCGATTGATGACATTCTTACCGAATATCCTAAAATTGTTTATATTAAGTGGGATATGAATCGAGACATTAATCACGCAGGTAACGCACAAGGCAAGCCTGCTATACATCAACAAACAACAGCTTTATATCAATTAATTGATCGCATAAAGCAAAAGCACTCACATGTTGAAATTGAGAGTTGTTCTTCAGGTGGAGCTCGTGTGGATTATGGTATACTGGCTCATACTGACCGCGTGTGGACCTCAGATTCGAATGATGCTTTAGATAGGTTAACGATTCAACGAGGTTGTTCATTCTTCTTCCCTAGTGAAGTCATGGGCGCTCATATCGGGCCAAGAGAATGCCATATCACAGGTAGAATTGTCAGTATGGAAATGCGTGCTGCAGTGGCATTTTTTGGTCATATGGGGTTAGAAATGGACCCCAGAGAATTAACGGATGAAGACTGTGAACAGTTATCTACAATTATTGCGTTACATAAAAAACATCGTCAATTAATTCACAGTGGTGAGTTAATTCGTTTGAATCAAGATGGTGACTCAATTAATTTTGGTATAATTAACCAGGATAAATCACAAGCACTTTTTGCTTATAATAGTATTAATGAAACGAAAAGAACTACACCACCTAAGTATAGATTTGTCGGGTTATCTGCAGATAAAGTCTATAAATTAACACTGGTTTGGCCTACTAAACTTAAGGAATATTCACCTTCTGTTTTAAGTAAAATTCAGGGCCAAAAGTTTTCGGGTGAATCACTTATGCAGTTGGGCATGCAGTTGCCAGTATTATTTCCTCAGACGTCATTAATTTTTGAATTGAACGATACGCAATAACTGTTTTAAATATATTTGGATTTTTTAACGTCGACATAAAAGGGATTTAGTCGTTGAAATTAAAAAAATTCAGAGAATGTTTTAATACAAAATGTTCAATACTGAAAGGGCATAAGCCATGTTTTGATTGATTATCTTACAAAACATGGCTGAATACGTTTTAACCTTCTCGTTGAAAGCTTAAGCCTGCATTTTATTATTAAGTGAGCAACACCATTGTAGTCAATAGTGTTTCGAGTATAGGCTAAGTTTCTTTAGGAGTAATAGACATTGATATTGTCATTCTTTCTTGAGGGTTTAACGTCATAATGCCCGTATTATCGATCCCGTTGTTTGACATATTTATAGCATCGGTACTGTGAGTAACAGGTTCAAAACAAAAGTAGTTTTGATTTTTTGGACTGTATACCACGATAAACTTACAGTTTGAAGACGTGGTTATATCGGCTTTAGCCTTCCATTCAGGCCAAACGATTGTCGCTGCAGCAGAAAAACCAGTAAATACATTATCTAAATTACTATTCGTGATTAATAACCCTTCCGACTTAGCCAACGATTTAGGCGCACCGATAAGTGTTGTTGGCATACTTTCGTCATCCACAGCCCACATCTGTTCGACAGAACATTTTAAAGATGTTTTTTTCGTTAAGCTAAAGTAAGGGTGTAATCCTAATCCTGCCGGCATTTGACTCTTTGAGTTATTCATTAATGAAAGCTCAATACTCAACGCACTGCCTTTAAGTGTAAAAATTTGTTGAGCGCTATAAGAGAAAGGCCATTCGGCTTGTTGATAATGATATTCGAGCGTTAAGTTAGTATCGGTTTGATGTATAACCTTCCAAGGTAATTGCCAACCATGTCCATGAATACTGTGCTTTTCAGGTAAATGATTCAGCGGAAGTTGACTACTTTTTTCTTGCCAATTTAAAAGACCATATTTAATACGGTTAGAATAGGGTACAAGCGGGAAACAGCTACTACCTAGCACAGATTTTGCGTTATTGCTGTTTCTTAATATAGGTACAAAGCTATTATGTAATTTGGCATCATAAGCCAAAATAGCTCCACCTAATTCAGGTGAAATCTCTATGCTAGCAATATCACTCTTTAAAAATATTGAGGCCATAATTGAGTTAAATATTATTTATATGATAATTTAGCTAAATTAAAACACTAAGATGTAGTCTTGTCTAGTGATAAATTTAGGATAATTAAGGGGATTTGTATTATTTTATGAAGACCAGTTAAAGCAAATTGTGCACTGAGGGTCTACTAAACCAGAAGCACCAGTTAACTGATAAATAAAGAGGTTACCTGATAAGGGTTCTTTGGTGAGAGCGGAACTGGATAAGCCTTGTTTAGCGCTGGTGATTATTAACCAATCTAAGTTTTCGCCTCCGATAGTAACACATGAAGGTTGTGATACGGGGAGCACTATTGATAAGTCAATTTCGCCATTACAATTATATCTTATGACTTTACTGCTACCCCATTGCGCATTCCATAAGTAATCTTGGGCGTCTACTATTGAACCGTCAGGGAACGTTGAAGTGTTTGTGGTTGCAAATAGTTTTTTATTGCTGATTGCGGCTTTTTCTTTACAAAAATCATATTGAAATATTTGATGGCTAGGAGAATCTGCATGATAGAGAATATCTCCTGCTTTGTTCCAACATAAACTATTAGAAATAAGTAAATCATCCATCTTTTTATGGCAGTTAAGTTGATGATCAACGCAATATAACGCGGATTTCTGTTTGGGTGTACTTGTTGATTCAACCATTGATCCTGCCCAAAATCGTCCTTGTTTATCTACTCGACCATCATTAAGACGGTTACCTTTTATGTGAAGCTCAGGTTGATTTATCCAATCTATCTCAGATGTTATAAAGTTATATCGAGCAAACCCCTGTTCAAAGGCTGCAATGATTTGATTATTAACTGGAGTAAATGCAAAGCTGCCCATACGTTGAGGTAATGTAAATTTTTCTAATACCTCACTGGAAATATAATATCGGTACAAATCACATGCTTCAATATCTAGCCAATAAATAGCTTGTTGCTCGTCATGCCATAAAACGCCTTCACCTAACTGACATTGACAAGGAATAATTTTCAATAACGTAGCTGTTGTAGTACTCATTATGTTTGCCATTGTTTATTTATATTAGTATTGGGGGTTATATTGAGTACTTTATTTAATTTAATTACGTTAGCCGTAGTTTCATCAAGAGAGTCATTACTTTGATATAAACTACTCCCAAAGCCTAAAGCACTAGCCCCAGATGATAACCATTGTAAAACGTTATTTTGTGAAACTCCTCCAACAGGAATGATATGTACGTCATTAGGTAAAACAGATTTTAGTGCCTTAACATGACTAAAACCGTAAGTTTGTGCGGGAAATAGTTTCAACCACCTTGCTCCTGCTTGATAAGCTAAAATGGCTTCGGTTGGTGTTGCTACTCCAGCTATAACATGTAATTTTTTTGATTGGCAATATTGAATTAAATCTGGGTCACAATGTGGTGAAACAATGAGTTTACCGCCAACATTTTCTATTTGTATAATTTGTTCTACGTTGAACACGGTACCAGCACCAATTAAGCAGTCATCTGGCAGAGCATTAACAAGTTTTTCAATCGACTTAATTGCTTGAGGCGAATTTAAAGGCACTTCAATGACACGGATCCCATGAGCGTATAAACATTGTGCTATTTCGACGACAGCTTCAGGTGTTATTCCACGTAAAATAGCAATGACAGGGTGCTTTTGAATATGTTTTTCCAACGATAATCCTTAGTTAATTGACTCTTAGCTTTTAGTGTTCTGGCTTGGATAATGCTGAAACTTGCTGGTATACGGCATTAAAACCTAATAAAGTCATGTCAGTAACTTCGCATATATTTGTTTTGATCCCATGCATTTCGAGTACTTGTGAAAATTGCTGACTTAAATGCTTAGTACCTATGATTGACACTTCACCTAATTCAGATAATTGCCATTCCTCTGCATTTAATGCGGCGCGTACATCGCTACCAATTAACAAACCGGATAAATAGGAAGATGCTTGCGAATGAGTTAACTCTCCAAAAAGTTGCTTACTCCTCACACTAAATAAACCGTGAGTAAAACTACCTAATTCACTTTTTAGCGTAAAGTCAGCGCCTTTTTTAAATGCAGGTTGATCGAAAGTCGCATTACCTTTTTGAATTAAAATACTGTGATTGGTTAACAAGTCAAAAAGTTCACCTGTCATCGCTGTTTTAAAGAGTTCAACTTTACCTTCTTTAATCAACACCCATTTAGTATGAGTGCCAGGTAAACAAACTAGATGTGTCCCTTTAAATCTTTGAGTATCTTGTTGTAACCACCCAAGCGTTTGCAGCTCTTCACCTCGCATCACATCATAATTATCATTACTTAAACGACAGCTCAACCCCGGAATAATAGTAATTTCATGGCCAGCACAAGTAAAGTTAACACCTTTTGCTGCTATGCCTTCAAGTTTGGTTGGGCAAGGGAGGTAGTCAGTTTCTTTCCAACCAAGACTTGAGCCAATTTGTCCGATCATAAAAATAGGAACTTTGCCATATTGTGAAAGCCAAGGGGAAATACAGTCAAATAGGGTTTGTTCAAAGCTATGAATAACTTTATTTACCCCTAAGCTATACGCTTTATCAACCAATGTCAGGGGATTATCTTTATTTACTTTACATAAAAAAGCACGTAAATGGCTTGTTCCCCAATCAACAGCAACAATATATTCATGAATTAACAATTATGTTCTCCCACCATCAATTATTATGCTTTGTCCTGTGATTAACGCACTGTCATCCGAGGCTAAAAATAAGGCTAAATTTGCAACATCTTCTGGCAAAATTCTTGTTTTAAGCGCCATAGATTCAGTCCATTTGTCTTCTTCTTTATTCGTCAACCAGCTTGCTAATTGACGTTCAGTTGCTACCCAGCCAGGAACTATTGCATTAACCCTAATATTTTGATCACCAAATTCTTTTGAGAGGGCTTTGGTCATGCCTATCAATCCGGCTTTAGCGGTAACATACCCTGTCATATGTTGTTGCCCCATTAATGCATTGATAGAGCTGAAGTTGATGATGCTACCTGAGGCATTTTTTTTCATAATGCTATATGCAGCTTGAGCAGAAAAAAATGCAGGGTCTAGATTGACTTGCATACATTTATGCCAATCATGTGCCGAAATTTTTTCAATATCTTGACGGTTATCATTACCAACATTATTGACGAGTACATCTAAACTGCCAAAATGCTCTGCGGCATCGGTAATGGCTTGTTGTAATGATTCAGATTTTGTCACGTCAATCGCTCTAAACCAGACATTATCGAGTGTGGTTAAAGGCAAGTTACTTATTAATTCTTCAGCTAGATCTTGATTTAAATCTATAAAGGCTACTTTTGCTTCTTGCTGCACAAACGCTTTAACCATAGATGCACCAATACCACTGGCGCCACCAGTAATAAAAACGACTTTATCTTTTAAATTATTATATTGAGTTAATAAACCCACTTTAATACTCCAACTAGTTAAAAAGGTTATATATTTTTCTTAATAGCAAACAAAAAATTATGATGCCTTGTCTGGTAATACCCCCATTTTAATGGCGGTCGGTAGTAGACATTTTACTCTGTGTTAGTTTGATTTTTTGGATTGGAGTCATATCGCCAATCCCCATGTTAGGTCGCTCATGGTTATAAGTCTATAACCATTATGTTGCTCTGTTTCGTAACTTTCAATATCACGATAAATGTAATGACTGAGCCAGTCATATCTTACTGTCCGATTAAAACGCTAAATATATGCGTTTTTCTGTGGTTTACCTGGCTGAATAAAGCATAATTCAAAACTCCAGTTACTTTTCTTGAACGTTAAAGCCAGAGGAAAATTGCTATTTTTCATGATCACACCTCAGCTTTGGCTGATACCGATAGCAGGTTTCGCTAATGGAGAATATTCTACAGATTAGACTGATGCTGACATTATGATGATGTATCGCTTCTTGAACCATGACTTTACGCTTAGAAGCTTTCAGCACTTTTTTGCCAGTGCTTCCTGAATAATTTATGCTTTTACACGCTCTTCAGCAGACATTTTTTCAAAGGTCTACTTTATGCTTCTAGCTCTTGCATTCTTGCTATAAGTGAAGCATCCATGCCGCTTTATTTAAAACACCATTTTCAGCTTGCTTTAAAATAGCTAATATTTGACTGTCACTAAAGTGTTTGTTTTTCATGAATGTTCTCCTGCTTGTAGCGTAAGAGAAGATTCTACTTTTGACTTCGATTATTTTTAGGTGGGATTACCGTATTACTATTTATTAATGAGATAAATTTATATCATATTTTCATGAAATTAAATATGATATAACATATTAATTCACAAGTTCGGAACAGCACTAAATGAAGCATTCTCCTAGACAAAACCTAACCCATCAACTGACTCATGATCTAGGGATGGCAATAGTCAAAGGCACTTATCCAATTGGCCAAGGGCTGCCATCAGAAGCTGATCTTTGTTTGCAACATAATGTTAGTCGCAGTTCGACTCGTGAAGCCGTAAAAATGTTGTCGGCGAAAGGACTTATTTCATCACGTCCTAAACAGGGCATAAGAGTGTTGCCTGAAAGTAGCTGGAATATGTTTGATACTGATGTATTAACTTGGATACTAAGCAACAAACCTTCTCTGTCTTTGTTAAAAGAATTTACTCAAGTAAGGCTGGCGATAGAACCTCAAGCTGCAGCATTAGCGTCGATGAATGCTTCCTTTGAACAATTAGAAGATATTGATAAAGCGCTTATTCGTATGAAAGAAGCGGAACTAGGATTAGATGACCCTTTAGAGGCAGATATTGCATTTCATACCAGTATATTGGTTGCTAGTGGTAATCGATTCTTTGGGCAACTTACCGAGTTTATCAGTACTGCACTCAGAGTGAGTATACGTTACACAAATAAGATTAAAGGTGTACCAGGGGCTGATGTTAAAAAGCATGCTGAAATTATTGATACCATAAAATCTAGAAACCCCGAAAAAGCTCGTAACGCAGTGACAATTATTTTAGACGAAGCGCTAGAGTTAATTGAATCTCAATTGTAAAGGTAAAGCGCTTTTTGGTTGACCGTACTCTGTATCTTCACCGGGTGTTAAAGTCCCCGGTGTTGCTTGAATAACTTTATTTACCAGCCATTTATTTACAAATTAAAAATTTAGATTTTTGTGCCAATATAAGTGTATGTCAATATCTGCTAAATCCACAGGTAATCGATAAATAACCAAATACAGCAATTTTGCATACATTTTATCTTTTGTTTCTTTAGCGGTCAGTAACATATCACTAGCCGCGATAATACTAGATGCTGAAAATGTGTGTTGACACCTCAACTTATTTTACGTTGTTACCCATAACGTGCTAATTCGAAATATTCAAAACTGGCCTGTCGAGCGAGATGTGAAATGGCATAGTTAATGATGAATAGATATGAAAAGCCAGTCGCCTTATATTAAAGTATAGTGCCAAGCCAAGCCAAGCACTTATATTTCAAACAATTAAATATACCAAAAACACACTTTGCATATACTTTGCAAAAGTTAATTCCTGAGCGTACTCTTAATCCCAGTATTATTTACCTCTAAAACACTCAATAAATGGCTAAACAAGTTGCTAGACATGTAATAGATAAAACACTACATATTGTTAAATATGACAATAGAAATCTCTGGTACGCCCCTTTAGAATTGATAGAAAATGGTATACAAAAGATACTGAGAAAGAAGAACAAAATGATGCCATCCCAAAACGGCATTGAGCTACGTGCATTATATCCAATGAAGTTTGACCATGACATACCTATTGAAGGTAAATGTGGGAAGTCCATAATGCGTTTATCTTGCTGAGAAGAAGAATCGACTCAGATACAGAAAAATCTGTAAAGTAAAATTTTTGGATAGGTTATTTATTTTATACCAATCTCATTAAGTTTGTGATCTTGTTGTGCTGAGAAAAATCTATTAAACCGATCATTGTTTCTCCTATAGCTTTCAGTATATCTAGAGCCGAGATTATAGGAATTGGCATAAAAAACATAGAAGGACAATACTCCGCTTGGCCTTATTCATAATCTCTGGTTGTTGTTGAAAAAAGAAAAAACATTTCTGGCCTAGTTTTGATATTATTTAGAAAAAGCAGAAGTAGTTAAATTCATGCAGACTAAACAACTTACACATGCCGAGGGTCCACTCTGGCAAGAGGCTATTGCGTTGTATTGCGATATATTTCCTCAATGGGAGCGAGAGCCGATAGTTGACATTGAACAAGCTATTAACAACGGACAATCTCGATGCATCTTGCTGTGCAAAGATAATCGAGTGCTCGGTATGTCATTAACTGAGCTTTACTCGCCCTTGTCTTTTGCCATGTTAGGTTATTTATTCATTGCGCCGCATCATCAGGGCAAAGGTTTGGGCAAATTGCTATGCAATGAATTGTTTAATTTTTTCGATGCTAATGCTGATTTAAAATGGTTATTAGTCGAGGCCGAGTCGGGACCTGAAGACTTTTACAAGCAATTAGGGTTTACCACGCTCAATGTTGAATATCTTTCACCCCATTATGATAATATGCAATCAACGCCAATGGCATTGATGTATCACGCTAGCTCGAAACACCCCCCCCCCTCTAAATATCAACTTGCTGACATCATTGAACAAATATTCTTGCAAAGCTATTACCTGATGCCTGATGATCCAAGATTAGAGCAACAACGCAACCGTATCTTATCCAAGGAAAATTAATGTCATTCGAGCAGAACATCGGACAACAAATCATTTTAACCAAGTTTTTTGAATATATTCGCTCAGAAAATTTTGAACAATGTTTCCATTGGGCAAAAACAGAGTTACAAGCCAACAATTCTCCCGCTTTTACGCTTGTTAATCAATTAGAAGACCAAGCCACAATAACCACTCAAAGTATCGAGAACATTAACAACGATGAAATATTATTATTGTTTTGTGCTTGCTATGGCTACGCTCGCCACGAGGTCGAAGAGAGTAATTGGTATAATCATGCTGAAACATTAGTGCGCTCAAGCATTACCGCATTAAAAGCGTTACCCTCGTGTGCATTCAACAAAACGCTACAACAGTTCGCCGTAATTCAAGTTGATATTTGCTATATCGATCGCGGTATTTATACCAGTCAAGAATGGTTGATGGCACAAGCAGCTGAAAATATTGATGCCCACTTAGTATGTATTAACGAACTAACCGCTGAGTTTAATGACGTTGAGTGCCAATTATATTCTGAGCATTTAGTGCAAGAGTTCAATTCATATCGTCACTTTAGTGCAGGCGTTTCAATTATTGCCCAGTTGTGTGCTATCCGCTGGGGAGATCCTGAAATCCTTACTCAACAAATGGCCAAGCTTCGGCCAAAGTTTTTGGAAGCAGTAAAGGCATTAACCGACGATGACAAATACATTATGTCGACGGATTTGGAAGCGCTTTGGCCATCGTTAAGATTTTTTAGTGAAAATAGGCCAAAAGGTTCGGGAGAACTCTTTGTCGAACGTGGGGCAATTAATATTTCATACTTTGCTTGCGTCAATCACACGGTGACACGAGAGTTAAGGCAATCGCTATCAAACATCGTTGACCAAGCCCCAAAAACACATAAACTCTATCTTGAAGACTGGGGAGCAGAAGCACCTCAACGCAATATGCTAAATGATATTTGGGCTGGAATTTCAAAAAACTTTGAAGATATTTATTCATGGCAATTACCAGAATTAACTATGCCATTCCGCAATAAAAACGGCAAAGACTCCAATCTTAATTTTGCAGTTGAGTTGATTTATTATCCCATGGGTATTTTTGCACTAAACCTAAAAGCACAATTAAATAATGTTAGCGCAAGTGGCGTTCGACATGCCATGTCACTGGGCACCCCATTTGCTATGGACCAAAAAATGCGCTGGCACAATCAAAATATGGGCTTGCTAGAAGAGTTCGCTGAAAATCGTTTTATCGAATTAGCCAATAGCCTCAGTAGCAATTTTGATCATTATGAAAAACCTGTTTCTGACATCCTCTCGTTTAATAAAACAGAGAATCGCTACGTATCCACATTGCTGGACCGGATAGTTGAATGTGTCGATGGCGAGTGCGCTGCAGTCACGGCTAAATCGATTAAATCACATTTTGCTTACCCTGTTTTTGTCCTGCAGCAACGAGAGCTGCGAAGCGCGGTTGATGACTGGTGCCTTAGGACTGTGAACTCAGAATCGTTTAACTTGAACCAAGATTGCTATAACCATGAAGAGTTTGCTTATACCAATCATCATGAGTGCGTTTTAGGTCTACTTCAACAACCTAATTGGGTGATAGAACAATCTGCCGAAATGATGGGTGTTGCCGCCGCCATTAATAACTTATTTCAGCTCACCAATAAACGGTTAGATAAACAACTGAAATTTAGCTTAGATCAAGCATTGCCAACGCTGAGCGATAAAAAAATTACTGCTTCAAAGCTTAAATCACGTGTAGAAAAGTTACAAATTGAAGGGGAGTGCCTCAAACAGTTCACCAACGATGCCCATTGGTTACTGGATTTGATAAGCGCAGGTAGTATGATGACCTTTCCGGATCATACACGTATGATCCAAAAGGTCTTCAAGCATATGGATTTTGAAAAACTCCATATCCGCACTCAGAGCACTTTAGATAAGATTCAAAATCGCCAAGAAGAAATTATTTCAGAAACAGCCAAGCTGTATGAAAAGATACGCACTCGAAATAGTAAACGCTTCACCCGTGTTTTATCTGGTTCAATGGCATTAATATCTATAGGTGCACTGAAAGATATCTTTGATATCCTTAACGGCAGCAAGTTAGGGGTTAACATTTCAGGCCCCCTACAGGTGAGTATTGTGGTCTTATTCGCAATGATGCTGATTATCTTGCTAGTAAATAAGAATGGCAATGAAAAATAACAGCTAGACGAAATTGTACAGTCTAGGCAAGATATGGATTTAAAATTCTGAATTTAAAAAACAAAAAGCCCCGACTCTTTCGAATCAGGGCTTTCATATTTTGGTACCGCAGGACGGACTTGAACCGTCACTTCTTTCGAAACCGGATTTTGAATCCCCTTAAGCTGCCTAAACAATGCCAGCTGTAATCTGCTGCTAAATTTTAATGATAAAAATTCTCAACCTGCCTGAATTATCAACTTAAGTGGCACTAGTCAATTATTATCAATTCTATTGCGCTTGTGTCCATTGGATCTTCTGGTACAATCTGTTTCAATTACAGTCAACTTTAAGTGATGTGGAGCCACATGGTTATAAAAGCGAACAGCCCAGCAGGATTTGCCGAGCAGTATATTGTAGAATCTATTTGGAATGGTGGATTTCCACCGGGTACTATTTTGCCCGCTGAACGTGAATTATCAGAACTTATCGGCGTCACAAGAACGACATTAAGAGAAGTGCTACAACGTTTAGCACGCGATGGTTGGTTAACCATTAAACATGGTAAGCCGACAAAAGTTAATAATTTTTGGGAAACGTCTAGCCTTAACATTCTTGAAACGTTAGCGCAGCTTGATCAAGAAGGAATTCCTGATTTAGTGGATAATTTAATGTCGGCGCGTACCAATATTAGTGCAATATATGTCCGTGGCGCAATTAAAAATAATCCAGAAAAAACCATTGAATTATTGTCAGCCATTGAAGATGTTGAAGATACTGGCGAAGCGTTTGCGGAATTTGATTACAAGCTCAATAAAGACTTGGTTGTAGCCTCAGGAAACTCTATTTATTTATTGATTCTAAATGGTTTTAGAGGTTTGTATTCGCGTTTAGGTACTTTGTATTATTCTCATCCGCGCGGCCGTGAAATATCACGAAACTATTATAAAAAACTGATTGAACTAGCTAAAGCGGGCCAATGCGACGAAGCTGTATTTGCGGTCAGAAAATATGGTATTGAGTCAGGTAAACTTTGGATTGAGCTAAAAGACGAAGTATTAAAAGAACTTGCTGAATAACTAATAAATAATAGCTGAGCAGCAATAACCTGAAGTTAACGTTATTATGTAAAGTAAATCATGCAAAGTAAATCAGGCAACTAAATAGTTGCCTTTTTTTTTGCCAATTCATCTGGCTCTGGGCATTGCGCAATAATTTCGTCAACCCCGTATTTATTCTCTTGTAGCAGTTTCACATCAAATTTCCACAGGTAATATAAGTGCTTTAACACCTCATCTTTAGAGTCAGCGAGTGATACTTTTTGATGCGGAATATAGCGTAAAGTTAATGAGCGATCGCCACTAACATCGGCATTAATAATTTGGATGTTTGCTTCTAGGTTACTTAAATTGTATTGGTCAGATAACATAGTTCGAATTTGTTGATAGCCACTTTGATTATGAATAGCGCCCACTTCAATGTAGTTCTTATCACTGTCATCGTGTAAATGAAATAGTTTAAAATCTCGCATTAATTTTGGTGATAAAAATTGGCTTATAAAGCTTTCATCTTTAAAGTTTTCCATAGCAAAATGCACAGTATCAAGCCAATTACTGCCGGCTATTTCTGGAAACCAAAGCTTGTCTTCCTCACTTGGATTTTCACATATCCGTCTAATATCCATAAACATATTAAAGCCTAGTGCATAGGGATTGATACCTGAATAATAGCGGCTGTTATAGTCAAGTTGTGCAACCACATTAGTATGATTATGTAAAAACTCCAGCATGAAGGTATCTGTTACTAAGCCTTCATCGTAGAGATGATTTAGGATAGTGTAGTGCCAAAAACAAGCCCAGCCTTCATTCATCACTTGCGTTTGCTTTTGAGGGTAAAAGTACTGAGAAATTTTTCGGACAATGCGTACTAATTCTCGTTGCCAAGGTTTTAATAGCGGGGCATTTTTCTCGATAAAATAAAGGATGTTTTCTTGGGGCTCGGTTGGAAAAGTTGCCTTGGTTTTTTTGCCTTCTGTCTCATTAGCTGCACCAATTCGCCACAGCATGTTTACTTGTGACTGCAGATAAGTTTCACGTTCTTTTTGACGTTTTAATTCTGCTTCCATTGATATTTTTTGTGGTCGTTTATAACGGTCAACACCATGATTCATTAGGGCATGGCAAGCATCAAGGCAAGCTTCAACCTCGTCAATACCATGTTTATTTTCGCAGTCAGCAATATATTTTTTAGCAAACAGTAAGTAGTCAATAATCGAACTCGCGTCTGTCCATGATTTAAATAAATAGTTACCTTTGAAAAATGAGTTATGCCCATAACAAGCATGTGCCATAACAAGGGCTTGCATCGCCATGGTGTTTTCTTCCATTAAATACGCAATGCAGGGGTCTGAGTTAATAACAATTTCATAAGCTAAGCCCATTTGTCCGCGTTTATAAGTTTGCTCGGTTTGAATAAATCTCTTACCAAAGGTCCAATGATTATAACCAATAGGCATGCCGACACCCGCGTAGGCGTCCATCATTTGCTCGGCGGTGATCACTTCAATTTGGTTAGTGTAGGTATCTAAACGATAATGTTCCGCAACACGCTCAATTTCACTTTGGTATTGTTCAAGCTTTGTAAATGTCCAGTCACTGCTATCGTCAAGTGGTTTACGTTTAGTCATAAAAGCTCCAATGTATTGAATTCCTACGCGGCTTGTACTTTTTTTCTTTTGAATAAGGCTCTAAATACCGGATAAATATCTGCCACTGTTTTAATGTGCTCAATTGAAAAAGCATCATCGGTATCAGCAAGTTGAGCATATTGTTGCCATAGGCTTTGATGAGCACGCTGAGATATTTCTATATAACTAAAGTATCGGGTTTTTGGCAGTATACTTTCGCGCATTAATTGCTGGCAGTGCGGAGAGTCATCGGCCCAATTATCGCCGTCAGACGCTTGAGCGCCATAAACATTCCATTCTTTTTCGTTATAGCGCTGCGTCATTATCTCAATCATTAGCTCTAAAGCACTTGATGCGATGGTACCGCCAGTTTCTTGCGAATAAAAAAACTCATGTTCGTTAACTTCTTTTGCTTGGGTATGGTGACGAATATAAACCACGTCGATGGTTTTATAAGTACGCGTTAAAAATAGGTATAAAAGAATATAAAAACGTTTAGCAATATCTTTAGTGGCTTGATCCATCGAACCTGAGACATCCATTATACAAAACATCACCGCTTTTGATGTTGGCAGCGCTTGTTTGGCGTAATGACGATAACGTAAATCAAAGGAGTCAATAAAAGGGACTTTACTGATTTTCTCTTTAAGATTGCCAATGGCCGTAATAAGTTTATGTTTAGCGAGAGTGTTATCGTGTCTGTCTTGCTCTAGCAAGGTTAACTCAGCTTCGAGTGTTTTAAGTTTACGGCGTTTATCCGCGGTCATGGCAATTCTGCGCGCTATTGAGCCTTGTAATGATTTCACAATATCGATGTTGGAAGCGGCGCCTTCAGCGCAATAACCCGCACGCACCGTTTTATAATTAGTGACTTTATCTAACTGATTTTTTTCTAAGTTAGGTAACTCTAAATCTTCAAAAAGTAAATGTAGATATTCATCTTTGGAAATAGTAAAGACAAAGTCATCATCGCCTTCGCCAGAATCACTTGCATCACCTTGGCCGTCTTGCCCTTGCTCTTGTGGTGGTCGAGCAATGTGATCGCCACTGGTAAACTGGTCGTTACCTGGATAAACGCGGTCTTTAATGCCACCACTACCTTGATGAAAAACGGGCTCATTTAAATCTTTTTTAGTGATGGTAATATTTTCACCACTGGTTATATCAGTAACGCCACGTTTATTAACCGCCTCAGAAACAGCCTGTTTAATTTGGCTTTTATAACGTCTGATAAAGCGCTGTCGGTTGACCGTGCTTTTGTTTTTACTATTTAATCGCCTATCGATAAAGTTTGTCATCTATGCTCCTAACTTAGAGGTACTAAGTACAACCTAAGAAGATTTTCTAACGCGTAAATACCATTCAGAAAGTAATCTGACTTGTTTTTTTGTGTAGCCTTTAGTCATCATGCGTTCAACGAAATCATCATGCTTTTGTTGATCATCGTTGGAGGTTTTATTGTTAAATGAAATTACAGGTAATAAGTCTTCGGTATTTGAAAACATTTTTTTCTCAATAACGGTGCGCAATTTTTCGTAGCTGGTCCATAAAGGATTTTTACCATTATTATTGGCTTTTGCACGCAGGACAAAATTAACAATTTCATTTCTAAAATCTTTTGGATTACTGATCCCCGCAGGTTTTTCTATTTTTTCCAGCTCATTGTTCAGTGCTTCACGGTCAAATAGTTGCCCGGTTTCAGCATCACGGTATTCTTGGTCTTGGATCCAAAAATCAGCGTAAGTCACATAACGATCAAAAATATTTTGGCCATATTCAGAATAGGACTCTAAATAAGCGGTCTGAATTTCTTTGCCGATAAACTCAATATATTTTGGTGATAAGTAACCTTTGATAAAGGCTAGATAACGCTCGCTGATCTCTTTGGGTAGTTGCTCTCGTTCTATTTGCTGCTCAAGTACGTAAAACAAATGCACCGGATTTGCCGCCACTTCTAAATGATCAAAGTTAAAAACACGAGATAATATTTTAAAGGCAAAACGTGTTGAAAGCCCTGACATACCTTCGTCGATACCGGCATAGTCTCGATACTCTTGATATGATTTTGCTTTGGGGTCGGTATCTTTTAAGCTTTCGCCGTCGTACACGCGCATCTTAGAATATATGCTTGAATTTTCTGGTTCTTTTAAGCGTGAAAGCACTGAGAATTGCGCTAAGGTTTCTAGGGTGTCTGGTGCGCATTGGGCATGATTTAATTCACTATTTTCTAATAATTTTCGATAAATTTTTACTTCTTCAGAAACACGCATACAGTAAGGTACTTTGACAATATAAACCCGGTCTAAAAAGGCTTCATTGTTCTTATTGTTTCTAAAGGTTGTCCATTCAGACTCATTGGAGTGGGCCAGTAAAATACCACTAAATGGCAGGGCGGAAAGGCCTTCAGTCGGATTGTAGTTACCTTCTTGTGTGGCGGTTAAAAGCGGATGTAATACCTTAATGGGGGCCTTAAACATTTCAACAAATTCCATTAATCCTTGATTGGCACGACATAAAGCCCCTGAGTAGCTATAGGCATCAGGATCATTCTGGGCAAAGTGCTCTAATTGGCGAATATCTACTTTACCGACCAGAGCAGAAATATCTTGGTTGTTGTCATCTCCTGGCTCGGTTTTAGCCACGGCAATTTGGTCCAGAATAGAAGGATAAATTTTTATCACTTCAAATTTTGCTATATCGCCTTTGAACTCATGCAAACGTTTTGCTATCCAAGGTGACATGATAGTACTGAGATAACGTGCGGGTATATTGTATTCTTGTTGCAATATTTTTCCGTCGGCATTGGCATCAAATAAACAAAAAGGGTGATCATTGACTGGACTGCGTTTGCCGTTTGCACTCAGGACATAAATCGGCTCTTGCTGTATTAACGCTTTTAATTTTTCAGCCAATGACGACTTACCGCCACCCACAGGACCAAGTAAATAGAGAATTTGTTTCTGTTCTTCTAAGCCTTGTGAAGCGTGAGTTAAATAGGCCACAATCTGCTCTATGGCTTCCTCCATACCGTAAAAATCTTTAAAAGCGGGATAACGGGCAATAACCCGATTGGAGAAAATTCGGCTTAAACAGGGCTCATTTGAGGTATCTATCATGTCGGGCTTGCCAATGGCTTTTAACAACCGCTGCGCTGCGCTAGCATAGGCCATAGGATCATGACGACATAGACTAAGAAAGTCTTGAATTGAATAGCACTCTTCTTGTGCTTCGTCGTAACGTGATTGGAAATGTTGAAATATACTCATAACCGCCTCCAGAAGATAAATCGTTCAGGTTGGGCTGATAATGCGACTACTTGAGAAATGTTACTTATCAAACCCGACATAATACTGTGACTTTTTTTAGCATTACTGTTTTACTTAGTATATGTATAAGTCTAGATGTTAATTATGAAAGCGCTTAAATATTAGCGAAAAGAATTGTAACCAGAGGGTAGTAGTGAGGAAGCTATGTTATTGAATAGACGATCAACTTTAAGGTATGTTGATTGAAAAGGTGTATTGGTTGAATTTAAGGCAAATAAAAAGGCCAGCAATGAATGCTGACCTTTTAAATTGAAATTAATCTACTTTAGCGATTAAGCGAAGTTTGCTGAGGCAAAATCCCAGTTCGCTAAGGCCCAGAAAGCTTCCATGTAGCTAGGGCGAAGATTACGGTAATCAATGTAGTAAGCATGTTCCCATAAATCTACTGTGATAAGCGGTGTAACACCTTCATCAGTAAGTGGCGTCGCAGCGTTTGATGTATTAACGATAGCAAGGCTGCCGTCAGCATTTTTAACTAACCACGTCCAACTTGAACCAAAGTTATTAATGGCGCTAGCAGTGAATTTTTCTTTAAATTCTGCAAATGAGCCAAAGTTTGCATCAATAGCTGTTGCTAATGCACCTGTTGGTTCGCCACCGCCGTTAGGGCTTAAGCTGTTCCAGTAGAACGTATGGTTCCAGATTTGTGCCGCATTATTGAAAACACCAGCTGTTGATGTTTTAACGATATCTTCTAAAGATTTTCCTGCAAAATCAGTACCTTCAATAAGACCGTTTAACTTTACAACATAAGTATTGTGGTGCTTACCATAATGAAACTCTAGCGTTTCTTTTGAGATATGTGGTACTAGTGCATCCATAGCATATGGTAGTGCGGGTAACTCGATAGTCATTATATTCTCCAGATAGTGATTATAAAAAATTATTCTTATGCAAATTTAAAGAGGTAGTTTGTTTTTCTAAAACCTAGTAAACTACTCAAGTATTAAAGCTTACATAGTTTACTCATGTATATAGGTATTACCATAGGTTTTATCAAGGCTATTATGTTTTAATATATAAGTTTTTTGCTTTAGTATTTATTGTTCTGTTTATTTTCATGAGTTTTACTTTAAGTACTGAGCACAATAAGTATTAATTTTTGAGGTTATTATGGATACGATCGAACGCATTAAAGAACAAATCAGTGAAAATAGCATCCTTCTTTACATGAAGGGCTCACCAAAATTACCTAATTGTGGTTTTTCTTCACAGGCTTCTCAAGCGTTGATGGGATGTGGTGAAAAATTCGCTTATGTTGATATCTTACTCAATCCTGATATCCGTGCTGAATTACCAAAATATGCTGATTGGCCAACGTTTCCACAACTATGGGTTGACGGTGAACTTGTTGGCGGTTGTGATATCATCATGGAAATGTATCAGCAAGGTGAATTACAAACCTTGATCACTGAATCTGCCGCTAAGCATGGCGCAGCAGAAAGTTCAGAATAACTATTGAATTATCACCTAACATCACCATATCAGGTGGAGTTAACATTAAGTAATTTAAATTTATTTTAAAAATTGGAGAATATAATGAGTGTATTAGTAGGTCGCGCAGCACCAGACTTTACAGCAGCAGCAGTTTTAGGATCAGGTGAAATCGTAGATAGCTTTAATCTTGCACAAGCCATTAAAGGTAAAAAAGCGGTCGTATTTTTCTACCCACTTGATTTTACTTTTGTATGTCCTTCAGAGTTATTAGCTTTCGACCACCGTATTGAAGAATTCAAAAACCGTGGTGTTGAAGTTATCGGTGTTTCTATCGACTCTCAATTCTCTCATAACGCATGGCGTAACACCGCAATAAACGATGGTGGTATTGGTCCGGTTCAATATACTTTAGTTGCTGATGTTAAACATGAGATTTGTAAAGCATATGATGTTGAGCACCCAGAAGCTGGTGTGGCTTTTCGTGCTTCATTCTTAATAGATGAAGAAGGCAATGTTCGTCATCAAGTGGTTAATGACTTACCCCTTGGTCGTAACGTTGATGAAATGATCCGTATGGTTGACGCTTTACAATTTCACCAAGAACACGGTGAAGTATGTCCTGCAGGTTGGAATAAAGGTGATAAAGGTATGACAGCGACGACAGAAGGTGTTGCTGCTTACCTTAAAGATAATGCCGATAAACTTTAACGCTTAAGTTAATTTATCAGTTAAAAAGCCGCTTTTAGCGGCTTTTTTTGTGGCTGAAATTTACTGAAAATTTAAAAAGGCATATAAAAGTCATTGAAAAATAGCATTTTATAACTAAGCTAATATCGAGAACGCTGAGAATTAATTTGTTTGGTATGAAAAAATCACTCTTTGTTACAAAGACTAGCTAATGCTGCAAAGACCAGCTAAAAAATAAACTCACCAAGGAATGTTGATGTTTTATCCAAAATGCATTTATGAAAATCTGCCGTACGCTTATTTTTTAGTTTGTGGCTATTTAATTGCTTTTTACGATACTTGGCCTGTGTTTGCCTCTGTCGGTTTATTCTATCTGGCGGGTTGTGCAACCTTGGTCACTCGCTCAGGCTATCGTCGCCTTGACCGTTATAAAGCTAATGAAAAGCAGCCAAATAACAAAAACAATTTACCTGAATGGCTTTACGAATACCTACCTTATACCTACTTTGCTTTTGCGACGGTTATGTTATTAAACACCAGTTTACCCAGCTTACAGTTTTTAGCTTTTTTTTTAATGATGCTAGCATTAAGAAATTTGCTTTTCAGAGTTAACAATCGCCGAAAAGCAAAGTCGTTATTTTAATTTTAGCCAGTTAACTGTTGAGATGTGTAGCACAGCGATAGGGTTAAAATAGAACTGAAATTATTCTTCAGCAGCACTTTCCTGTGCAGTTTCTTCGGGTTGAATTAATGGCCAACCACCTAATTGTTGCCATTTATTCACGATATAACAAAATAACTCAGCGGTTTTTTCTGTGTCATATAGTGCCGAATGCGCTTCACTATTATTAAAATCAATTTGCGCTGTTGCGCAGGCTTTTGCTAATACCGTTTGCCCTAATGCTAAGCCTGACAAGGTTGTGGTGTCGAAACTAACAAAAGGATGAAAAGGTGAGCGTTTAATTGAACAACGTTGAGTGACCGCATTAACAAAACCCAAATCAAAGGCTGCGTTGTGTGCCACTATAATCGCGCGCTGACAACCAGCCGCTTTCATTTTTTTTCGCACAAGTTTGAATATTTCCGTAATCGCTTTTTTCTCATCTACTGCTCCACGTAACGGATTAGTGGGATCGATACCGGTAAATTCTAATGCGGCTGGCTCTAGGTTAGCGCCTTCAAAAGGGTCAACATTAAAATGTATGGTCTCATCTAAACTTAATTGGCCAGTAGTTTCATCTAAGGTCAGTGTGGTGGCGGCAATTTCCAGTAAAGCATCAGTTTGTGAATTAAAACCGGCGGTTTCAACATCGATAACGACGGGGAAGTAGCCGCGAAAGCGTTGAGCAAGTAGTGATTTTTCAGTAGTGGTGTTAGTCGCTGTTTTATTATCAGACATAAAGGCAAAGGGTACGGGTTAGCAAAAATATTATTTGAGATTATCGCAGAAATAAACGGTTAAGACATCACCCAACACTAAAAGCGTGAATTTATTTTTGGCTATATTTTAATTAACTGTTAAAGTTATTGACGATTTTGTCGATAGTAAAGATGTCGCTATAAAATTTACCTAAATTGACATGAAATTATTTTTATGAAAAAAACTATTACGCTGGTTACATTATCATTACTGATTGCCCAAACAAATGCAGGGACTAGGCAATATCGCGCAGATATTTCAAATTCTAGCTGGCAGTTAACCGATAATTCTCGCTTGCAATGCACCTTATCACATCAAATTCCACGTTATGGTCAAGCCAAATTTTATAGTTCGGCCAATCGAAAAATGAATATGGAATTTGAACTGGAAATGATGCGTCTGCCTGACAGCTATTCTTTAGCCGAAGTACGTTCTGAAGCGCCTAATTGGCGACCTGGCATTGCCGGTAGAACGTTAGCGAATATGACACTACATAAACAATTTTCTCCCGGCTTACCGAAAAAAATTGCCTGGAATATGCTTAATGAGCTTGATCAAGGCATGAGCCCAACATTTTACTATAACGACTGGTATAGTGATGACGATAAAATTACCGTTGGTTTATCTACCGCACGTTTTCAGCAAGCGTATCAAGCCTTTGTTAGTTGCGTGAGTAATTTACTAGACTTTAACTTTGATGATATCTCTTACACCGTGCTTAACTATCAATTTGGCTCTGATAAATTAACCAAAGCATCACAAAAGCGGATGAATATGATTGTTGAGTACTTAGCACTTGATTCCAAGCTAGACTTAGTGCTAATTGATGGCTATTCAGACAGTTATGGTGGCCGAAACACTAACTTGAAAATGTCACAACGCCGGGCAAATAATGTCAGAGAACTTATTGTTAGCAGCGGTATCGACGCGAGTCGCATTGAAGCGAATGGTTATGGCGAAAAGCGCCACGTAGCGTCTAATGAAACCATTATTGGCCGTGGCAAAAACCGTCGAGTTGTTATCCGTATGGAACAGCCATAATTTTATCTTAAGCGGTTAAAAATAAATAGCACTTGAAGAGGCCTGTATATTCACTGTAATCTACAGGCCTTTTTAGCTTTGGATGTGATTTATGAAATTTTTAGTTCGCCTTGTTGCCACTACGTTTTGCGTTGTACAGCTTGCCTGGGTTCAATTAGCCTCGGCGCAAGCAGCCGATGCCTTAACTTATGCAAACTATGACCAAGTAAAAATTAGCCACCTTTATCTAGACTTGAACGTTGATTTTGAGCAAAAGTCATTAAAGGGCTTTGCTGAATTAAGCCTTAACTGGCTAGATGACGATGTTGCTGATATTTATTTAGATACCCGCGATTTAGACATTCATCGTGTGATGGCAAAAAATGCCAGTAATCAGTGGGTAAAATTAAATTACCAGTTGGCTACGCGTGATGATGTGATGGGTTCAAAGCTAACCATTAACACACCTTTTCAAACGCCAATGATTAGAGTTTATTATAACTCACTGCCGCAAGCCTCTGGCTTACAGTGGTTATCTCCTGAGCAAACCGCCGGTAAAGACAAACCCTTTATGTTTAGCCAAAGCCAAGCAATTCATGCCCGCTCTTGGATACCCATACAAGATACGCCTAGTGTGCGCATGACTTACAACGCTCGCATTACCACCAGAGATGACTTGTTAGCTGTGATGAGTGCAAACAATGAACCTGATGCTTTGCGTGATGGCGATTATTCTTTTGCTATGCCGCAAGCTATTCCCGCTTATTTAATTGCTATTGCCGTGGGTGATTTAGAGTTTAAAGCGATGAGTAAGCAAACCGGTATTTATGCCGAACAATATATTTTAGATCGGGCCGTTGCTGAGTTTGATGATACGCAATTGATGATCGATGAAACTGAAAAGCTTTTTGGCGCCTATCGTTGGGGTCGATATGACTTATTAATATTACCACCAAGTTTCCCTTTTGGTGGCATGGAAAACCCGAGATTGTCATTTATTACGCCAACCGTCATTGCGGGCGATAAAAGTTTAGTCAATTTAATTGCTCATGAACTAGCACACTCTTGGTCGGGGAACTTAGTGACCAATGAAAGCTGGCGCGATTTATGGTTAAACGAAGGTTTTACCAGTTATGTTGAAAATCGTATTATGGAAGCGGTATTTGGCGCCGATAGAGCCTTAATGGAACGCGCATTAGATGCGCAAAATTTAAGTTATGAAATGGCTGAACTACCACCAGGCGATACTCAGTTGTATATCGACCTTAAAGGTCGTGACCCTGATGATGCTTTTTCTGGCGTACCTTATACCAAAGGGCAGTTATTCTTAGTTTACTTAGAAGAAAAGTTTGGCCGAGACAAATTTGATACCTTCATCATGCAATATTTTGATGATCACGCCTTTCAAAGTTTAGGTACCAAAAACTTTGTTATTTATCTCAAAGCTAATTTAACGGATAAATACCCCAATATCGTGAGTGATGTCGAACTCAATGAGTGGATTTATGAGCAAGGTTTACCTAGTTACGCCCCTAAGCCACGCTCAAATGCATTTATTAAAATTGATGATACTATTGCAAAATGGACCAGTGATCAGCTCGAGTTGGCGCAAATACCGACCCAAAACTGGACCTTACATGAATGGTTACACTTTATTAATAATCTGCCTTTGAGCATTTCTAATCAGCGTATGGCAAGTTTAGATAAAGCCTTTAACCTCACCAAGAGTAGCAACGCCGAGGTTGCTCATGCTTGGTATTTGTTAGCATTACGCTCTGGTTATGACGTGGTGTATCCTGCGATGGCAAACTACTTAGAATCAATAGGTAGACGTAAGCTCATTGTGCCTTTATATAAAGAGTTGGCAACATCAGCAAAAGGCAAGCGTTGGGCACAAGCAGTATATAAAAAGGCACGTCCAGGTTATCACCCATTAGCACAGGGTACTGTTGACGCTATTTTGTTAAATTAAGTTCAACTTAAGTCCAGTTGTTGCGAGCAATGATTGCATTAATGAGCGAGTTAGCTAGTTAATATTCCAAAGTTAAGGTAATAAAAAGTAAAAAAAACATCGCTATTTGCGATGTTT
This sequence comes from Colwellia sp. MB02u-9, assembly GCF_014077085.1. NCBI lineage: Bacteria > Pseudomonadati > Pseudomonadota > Gammaproteobacteria > Alteromonadales > Colwelliaceae > Colwellia > Colwellia sp. MB02u-9. Next base: position 51,366 of record NZ_JACGVF010000059.1, on the reverse strand, counting down.
TTTTATGTCTAGCCATTAGCTTTTGAATTTTTTATACAAATAATTATGACTCTACTGTGCGTTTATCAACAATGATATCAACTTGGCGCAACTTGTTTTGCTGTGAAATAACTACACGTATTTGCTGTAAATCTTTTTGGTAGTGTAAAGTTAAACGGCCACGTTTGCGCTCTTGCTGAATCGGCTCACCATAACTTTTATTATAAAAGGCTATTACGCCATCTTCAGTTACTGAGGTGAAGTAATTGATCACCACAGGTGTTTTATCATCAAATTTGGCAAATACGCGCGCGCCTTCAATGACCGGAATATCAATTGTTTCTCTAGTAATTTTTTCTGACTTAATACTGGCGGCGTTAATGCTAAAACTTAACATCAGCAGTAATAAAGTACGGGATAAAAATGAGGTTTTGGGTATATAGCCCAGTGATTGCATTGCCAGTTCCTTTTAAATTTCAATGTAATGTGAATGTAATATGAATGATAAATTTTAACCTAGATCACCAAGACTATGATCACTTAGACTAAATAAAATCAGCCATAATAGGCTTGTTTATTTAATCATTAGAACGACAAATCATTAAATAAAGGCTGTAATAAAGTCGGTAATCTAGATCATTTAATTAATAACACAGGTAGAGTATTAAGTGTGCCCGTTGATTTTTTTGCTGTCAAATTATAGTAAAACCTTCGTTGAGAGCATTGAACCGCATGTCAACGCACGTTTAAACAAACATCACAATATGCATAATGTTTGGGCTTATCGTTTAAAAGCTAGCAACTTATTGATTGTTATTTGATTTGTTATGAACGGTCAACAAATTCATCACGATAATGGTCAACCCACAGTGCTGTAGCACCGCAAATAGCCACAGGCATCACAACTAAGTTTACTATTGGGATCATCGAGAATACGGCAGTTGTTATCCCAAAACTATAACTTAAGCCTTGGCGTTGCTTCAAGGCTTGACGCATATGGTTAAAACTAATTTTGTGGTTATCAAACGGATAGTCTTTATATTGAACTGCCATCATCCAAGCAAGAAATAAAAACCACAGCACTTGGCCGATAACCGGTAGTAGCCAATAAAGTAAAAAGAAAGCCAGTGCGCGTGGTAAATAGTAACCCAGTTTAGTTAACTCGCGACTTAGCGTTCTAGGAATGTCTTTAACAACGTCGAAAGCCCCAGCATTATTTAAGGGTTGATTAGTCAATAACGCCTCAACTTTCTCTGATAACAAACCATTAAAGGGGGCGGCTAACCAATTGGCAACAGAGCTGAAAATAAATGAAAAAACAATCAAGACAAACAACACAGCTAATGGCCAAATAAAATTACTGAGCCAAGAAAACGATTCGCCCAGCCAATTGTCTAAAGTCAGCATATAACTTTCGAGCTGCAAAAACATATAATAAAAAGCATAACTAAAAAGGATCAAATTAACCGCTAAGGGTACAAATACAAAACGTCGAATGCCAGGTGTGCGGATCAACTCAAAGCCTTTGATAAAATATCCAGCACCACCGTCGGCCAAAGGGGGTTTATTATTATTGTTCATTGTTGTTTTATTAACCTAACTAATTGATATTCATAGCCCGATTATAGGTTCCTTAGGCTAATATGAACAGTATTGTGATGTTACAAAGTACATCAATCTCTGATACAGTAAGCTTAGTTACTGATGTTTTATTTTAATTTTATTGGCTGACAGGAATTTAGCGAGTTGCTTGCTTTAATTTTAGCCAATAAAATATTGCGATTAGGTTTTTCGATTTAATGCGACTCAAGCATATAAAGTTGGCAGGTTTTAAATCCTTTGTTGATCCCACCAAAGTTCACTTTGAACAACAAATGACCGCCATTGTTGGACCAAATGGCTGTGGCAAGTCCAATATTATTGACGCTGTGCGTTGGGTCTTGGGCGAAAGTTCTGCAAAAAATCTGCGTGGCGAAGCCATGACTGATGTCATTTTTAATGGTGCAGCCAGTCGAAAACCTATTGGCCAAGCGAGTGTCGAGCTAGTTTTTGATAATACTCAGGGCCGCATTCAAGGTGAGATGGCCGACAGAAGCCAAGTTTCCGTGCGTCGTGTCGTTAATCGCGAGAGTATCAATACTTACTTTTTAAATGGCACAAAGTGCCGGCGTCGCGATATTACCGATATTTTTCTTGGTACCGGTTTAGGGCCTCGCAGTTATGCCATCATAGAACAAGGCACTATTTCTCGTTTAATCGAATCAAAACCACAAGAGTTACGGGTGTTTCTTGAAGAAGCGGCGGGCATATCAAAATATAAAGAACGCCGTAAAGAAACCGAAACTAGAATACGTCACACCAGAGAAAACTTAGCACGGCTCAGTGATATTCGTCTTGAACTTGATGTACAAATTGACAAATTGCATCAACAAGCAGAAGCAGCCAAACGCTTTCGTACCTTGAAACAACAAGAACGCAAATATAAAGCCGAGCTGGCGGTGTTACGCTGGCAAAAATTTGATCAGCAACGTCAACAACATCAAACGCGAATTCTAGCGCTTGAAAGTAAAGTTGAAAGTCAAAATGCTGAACTAAGTCAAAATGATTTAGTGATGATTGAATTAAAATCCACCATGCAGGCATGCAATGATAATAATCAAACACTGCATCAGCAAAAGCTTAATGTAACGCAAAATATTGCTCGCGCTGAACAGCAAGTTAAGTACTTAAAAGAGCAGTCAGAAAAAAGTCAAACCGACAACGAACTCACTCAACAGCAATTACTCAATGCACAACAGTTAATTTTAACCGAGCAAGCGCAGTTGCAATTGTATAATACACAATTAAATGAACAACAACCGCAGCTGCAAGCGACAGAGGCGGCGTTAAAAACTTGTCAAACAGCATTGGCGGAACAGCAAGTAGAACAGAAAGAATTGCAAAGCCAATGGCAACAACACCAGCAAAAGCGCGACAAAAATCAGCAGCAAAAATTGACCATACATGCTCATATTACTCAACAACAAACCATTATTGAACAGGTTACTCAGCAAAGCATTAAATTGCGTCAGCAAATAGCTTTATTACCACAACAAGACCCTGCTGCTGAACAGGCATTAGTACAAGAAAAAACGCTGGTAACAGGCGCTATTGAACAGTTGCAAAAACAACAGGATCAGAACACTGATAAAGCAGCAAACCTGCAGCAAGTGTCTCAAGAATTAAGTCAAACCTTTGCAGTAACTGCTGGCCAGCACACGGTTAAAAGTCAAGTGATTGCAGCATTGCAGATAAAGCTTGCTGACACATCGCCTTGGAGTGAAAAACAAGCCCTATGGTTTAGTCAGCAAAGCATTACTGACGTTGTGTCGTTGCAGAGTCAACTTGATGTGGCTCATGGCTGGGAGCAGGCGGTTGAAGTGGTATTATCACATTGGTTAGCAGGCCATGTTATTGAAACCTTGCCTAACGCTGATACGGATGGCAACTTAACGGCAGATAACTTGTGTTTTGTTTATCGAAACAGTGCTGAAATTTCGGCTCAAAGCTCTGATCAAAGCTCTGATCAAAGCCGTGATCAAAGTATGGATAAACATAGCATCGAGTTAAGCACAATTAACGCTAATACTTTAGCCCATAAAGTGAGGGGTGTTAGCGCGCTAACTCGCTATTTTAATAATATTTTTCTGGCTGAAAATTATCGTGAAGCTAAGCAAGAATTATCGAGTTTAGCGAGTCACCAAAGTATTATTTGCCCAGACGGCACTTGGTTGCATCATCACATGCTAACCAAAGGCAAGCTTGAACAAGGTTACGACTATATTAGCTTGCAACGCCAGCTTGCCAGCGAGCAAACTGCGATTCAGGATTTATCGAGCACACAACAAAATACCGAGCAGCAGCAAAGCCAAATCAGCGAACAGCAAGCGCGATTAGCAAGTGAAAAAAGTACTATTAGTCAAAACATAACCTTAAAACACGCTAAACTTAATGAGCTTAACAACTTGATTTCATTAAAAGCTCAGGCGAATGAACAACAACAAAGTCAGCAGCAAAAATTAACTGAGCAAATAGATGACTTGCTAAAAAGTGAGCATATAGCTACAAAAAAGTTAGCTGATTTTCAAGCACAAATAGCACAAGTATCTGATGACAGCGGCGATAGTGTGGATGATTTTTCTGAACAACAAACACGATTACAAGCGTCAATTGAGCAAATTCAAACGCGCAGCCAAGCATTGCATCAACAACGACATCAATCGAGCTTAGTGGTTGAACAACTTAAAAGTCAGCGTATGCAAGGTGAACAAAATATTCGCTCTAATCAAGAAAATGTTAATTTACTGACCCAAAGGTTGAGCAGTAATAGCCAAGTTTTTACCGAAAACAGTCAGCCAATACAAGAATTTGAGCAACAGTTACCCGAATGGCTCGATAACCTAGTCGCCATTAATGACAAGCTGCAATTTAATCAGCAAACTTTGAATGACAGCCAAACAGGTTTAGCAACATTAGAATTACAGCAAAAAAGCAGTCAAAATAAAATCAGTGCGCTTAATCAGCAGTTAGCGCGTTTACAATTAGATAGCGAAGGTTTTAAATTAAGAGCTGAAAGTAGCCTGGAAATTCTAGCTGAGTTACAACAAAATATTGATAGCGTTATTGAGGCCATGCCCGCCAATGCGAAAGAATCGCTCTGGCAAGCGCAGTTAATTAAATTGGCTAAAGATATACAGTTATTAGGGGCTATTAATCTAGCCGCCATTGAAGAGTATGAAAGCCAGTTCAAGCGTAAAAGTTACCTTGACCAACAAGATCAAGATCTTAATAATGCAATAAGCACGCTAGAGGCGGCAATTGCAAAAATAGATAAAGAAAGCCGTCATAAGTTTAAACTGACCTTTGATCAGGTTAATAAAGACCTACAGGTGTTATTTCCTAAGGTCTTTGGTGGTGGTCAAGCGTACTTAACCTTGACCGGTGAAGACCTACTGGAAACAGGGGTTACCATTATGGCCAGACCGCCAGGTAAAAAAAATAGCACAATTCACCTATTATCTGGTGGAGAAAAAGCGCTGACCGCATTATCATTAGTCTTCGCGATTTTTAGATTGAACCCGGCACCATTTTGTTTACTTGATGAAGTGGATGCACCTTTAGATGATGCAAATGTGAGTCGTTTTTGTAATCTAGTGCGAGAAATGTCGCAAACAGTGCAATTTATATATATAAGTCATAATAAAATAGCCATGGAGATGGCGTCACATTTAACCGGAGTTACTATGTTTGAACCAGGTGTTTCACGTATGGTAGCGGTTGATATTGACGAAGCAATCGCCATGGCAGAAGCATAGGCAAGGTAATGGAAGATAATTTCAGAAACACATTAATTATTATTAGTGCTATCGTGATAGTCGCTATTTTTATTCATGGTTATTGGACTATTAGAAAACAAAAAAATCCTTATAAATTAAAAACCAAAGTAGATCCTGTAGCATCACAGCCGCGGGGTTTTGATGGCTCAGGTTTTGATCAAGACGGGGTCAGTAAGCCAAAAGTAGTTGGCGCTAGCGCCCAAGATGATGAGCTTGCTGTCAAGTCTCATCGTGTTGAGGGTAGTGCAGATTTTTATAGCGAAGCACCCATGCCAAATGATGTTCCTCTAGCTGACTTTGACGAAAAAGGTCAAGAGCAAGGACTAAATTTTGGTGCTCTGCATAACGATACTGAAGCCGTACCAGAGCATTTAAAGCAACAAGGGTTGTCAGACGCCGCTGATTATGAAAAAGGCTGCTTTGAAGAGACAGCCGTTAATAAAACGGCCACCACGGAAGCTAATAGAAAAAAAGCCCTGCAAACTAAACCGGTTTATCAACAACCAGTGACACAGGCAAAGCCAGACATATTAGTGAATAAAGCCGCTGCGCTTAATAAAGATGAGTCTAGTTCGTCGGCAACACCGGCAAATGAAAAACCTAGTGCTATCAATATTGAGCCGCAAGTTATTGTGCTCTCGGTTGTTATGCCAAAAGGACAAGTGATGTCAGGCGCTGCGTTATTACCCACATTACTGACTTTAGGCATGAAATATGGCGAAATGAATATATTTCACCGCCATGAAGATAACGCCGGTAATGGAAAAGTGACTTTTAGCCTAGCCAATATGATGAATCCGGGTACTTTTAATCTTGATGATATGGAAAATTTTAGCACCCAAGGCATCACCCTTTTTATGACCTTACCTAATCCTTGTGATGCTTTTTCAGTGTTTGAGCAAATGTTAAATGCGGCTAAACAAATGGCGGTAGAGTTTCATGGCCAATTACTTGATCACAAGCGTAGTGTGATGACCAAACAAACTGAACAGCATTATATTAGCCTTATTCGCGAGTTTGAACGCAAGAGTCGCATCGGCTCACAATAAAGACTGTTCTCCTCGATAAATTTCATGGTCAATAATGTGCACCCATAAAATAGCCGCGCATTATTGACCGTAAAACACTCACTCTCAAAGTAAATAAAACTTATGTCTGAACAAACGGTTACTAAACGCATTACTGAAATATGTCAGTTGCTTAATCACTACAATCATCAATATTACGTGCTTGATGAGCCCAGTGTACCTGACATTGAATACGACCGGTTAATGCGGGAGTTAATGACCTTAGAAACCGCACATCCAGCATTGAAAACCCTTGATTCACCTAGCCAAAAGGTGGGTGGGGCGGCGCTTAAATCCTTTAGTCAAGTAACACATCAATTACCTATGTTGTCGTTAGACAATGTGTTTTCAGCAGATGAATGGCAAGCATTTGTTAAACGACTACTGGATAGGTTAAATCGAGGCGGCATAAAATCAAGGCTTGATTTTGCCATTTGCGCCGAGCCTAAGTTGGACGGTTTAGCAGTAAGTTTACGTTATGAAAACGGTGTTTTTGTTCAAGCGGCCACTCGTGGTGATGGCACAGTGGGTGAAAATATTACCGAAAACGTGCGCACCATAAAGTCTATTCCATTACGTTTACAAGGGACAAGTTTTCCTGATATTTTAGAAGTTCGTGGCGAAGTGTTCATGCCAAAAGCCAGCTTTGACGCTTTAAATACACAGGCGATAAAAAAAGGTGAAAAAGGTTTTGCTAATCCACGCAATGCCGCCGCAGGCAGCTTACGACAGTTAGACTCTAAAATTACCGCCAAACGTAACTTGGGCTTTTATGCTTATGGTATTGGCTTTGTTGGCGCTTTAGAAAACCTAGCAGAGCGTGACGATGACAGAAAAAGTATTGACGAAAGCTGGTTGGCAAACTCTCATTATCAGCGTTTATGCCAAATAAAAGCGTTAGGCTTACCTATGTGCCCGGAAGTAAAGCTACTGGAAAATGCCACGCAAGTAGAAGCCTTCTATCAAGATATTTTACAACAACGCGCTGCCTTAAGTTATGAAATTGACGGTACAGTATTTAAAGTCGATGACATTGCCCTGCAGCAGCAACTTGGCTTTGTTGCTCGCGCACCGCGTTGGGCTACCGCCTATAAATTTCCGGCTCAAGAAGAGCTAACCATACTGGAGTCAGTCGACTTTCAAGTGGGCCGAACCGGTGCAATAACACCGGTTGCTCGCCTTAAACCGATATTTGTTGGTGGCGTTACTGTTAGCAATGCTACCTTGCATAATCAAGACGAAATCGACCGTTTAGGCATACAGATAAACGATACTGTTATCATTCGTCGCGCCGGTGATGTTATTCCCCAAATCGTCAGTGTGGTGCTTGAACGTCGCCCTGAAAATGCCGAGGTTATTAGTTTTCCAACCCTGTGTCCGGTTTGTCAGTCTGCGGTTTTAAAGGCAGAAGGAGAGGCGGTGTTACGTTGTACTGGCGGTTTATATTGCCAGGCACAACGTAAAGAAGCCATTAAACACTTTGCTTCGCGCAAGGCGCTTGATGTTGACGGTTTAGGCGATAAATTAGTTGAGCAGTTAGTGGATGAAGGCTTGATAAAAACGCCTGCCGACTTATTTAAATTGACCACACTTGATGTCAGTACCATGCAGCGCATGGGGCAAAAGTCAGCTGATAATTTAATTAAAGGCCTTAAGGTTGCAAAAAATACCACCTTAGCAAAATTTGTTTATGCTTTGGGTATTCGGGAGGTAGGTGAAACTACCGCAGCAAACCTAGCACAATATTTTCTTAATTTTACCGCGATTAAATCGGCGAACGAAGCACAATTACAACAAGTACCCGATGTGGGTGTGATAGTGGCAAAAAATATTATTAACTTTTTTGCCCAAGCACATAATGTTGAAGTCGTTGAAGAGCTTGAAAATATTATGTCATGGCCAGATATTGAACCTAAGAGTGACGATGAATTACCGCTAAAAGATCAAATTTTTGTACTCACCGGCACCTTAAGTAAAATGGGCCGCAATGAAGCTAAAGCGGCACTACAAGCTTTGGGTGCAAAAGTGTCGGGCAGTATTTCAGCCAAAACCCATTATTTAGTTGCGGGTGAAAAATCAGGCTCTAAATTAGTCAAAGCACAAACCTTAGGCGTTAGCGTCTTAACAGAAGATGAGATGATCGCGCTGCTCAATAGCTAAGCCATTAACTAGCTAAGCAACTAAATAGCCAAGCAACTAAATAGCCAAGCAACTAAATAGCTAAGCGCAAAAAGGTATAAATAAACAATACTATGGGCAAGGGCAGTAATATGGCAAATAGTATTGTTTCACACCATTCAATGGTTCGATAGAACTTAAACCAAGCAGCATTTTCTTCTCGTGTTGAGGGCAGCACCTGAAAGAAAAACATAAATGCTGAAACCACTAAGCTTTCAATCGCAACAAATAAAATAAGTATCGCTAACCAAACCAATACACTAGGGGTTTTGAGTTGAATTTGTGACTGCAAAGCAATATAAAGCACAAAAAAGAATAGGCTCCAGGCTAAAAGTTGCCATTTAAAACGGGCAAAGGTAATCGCAATATAATTAAAGAGTTCTGGGGTAATTGAAAATGGCATTAAGTGAAAAGTAACTCCTGCTCGTTATTATTAAGTTAATGTAGATAAAGACTTGAGAAAACCCAAAGTGATTAATTTTTATTGTCGCTGTTGCCTTGCTATCAGGCAAAATACTGACGCAGGTTCAGTATATCGATTAACGTGATGAAATGTCAGTGGTACTATGCCAGTAAGATAAAAAATTTAACTTGTCTGCGTTAGTATATGTAAACTTTATACCGCATATTAGCTGTCTGTTTACGTGCTATTTAAGCGCGAAAATACTGTGCTGAAAAAAGTGTACTGAAACGTCTAGTGAACATAGTGCTAACTTAGGTCAAAAAATGACATAACATTAAGGTGAGCGCGCCATGAAGGAAATTAATCGCATGAATAAAAAAATACATTGGGCTGTGATCATCATGATCAGCACCCTAGCTAATTCTGCTACCGCAACCCCCTTAACAAAGCATCTAGTGCTTACACAAGAAAAAAACTCACCAGTTCAAAGCCTTGAGCAAGTTGCCAGTACTGCTGGCATTACTTATACAAATAATGATGTCAGTAATCATGCAGAAGAAAACCCTAAACTAGCAGCCAAGCCACAAAAAGCGACGCCATTAGCTAGAATGCTAGCGCAGTCGGAAAATCACTTGTCAGCCGACAGCTTTAACGAAGATAAAACATTAAGCTTAGAGATTAGTGAACTTAGAGACAATAGTGGTTTAGTTTATTTAGGGGGTAAAGTTTCTCTCGCTGACCTTAGCGGTTACTTAGAGCAACTAAAAACGGCATTAGGCGAAGAGCAATATGCTATTTATCGCCAGTATCAAGCGGCGCGTGATCAGCAAACTTTTCATATTACCTTGGTCAATCCGTATGAATATCAAACGATTAATAAAGCACAATTAAAATTACCAGAGCAATTTCGTGTTGTTTTACATGGTTTAGGCCGCGTTGAAAATGATGAGAAAAAGAGCTACTTTGTGGTTGCCTCTTCTGCGGATGGACAATTTATTCGTCAAAATTTATTGTTAAAAAATAAAGACTTTCATGTCACCTTAGGTTTTTATCCTGACGATATTTATGGGGTCAGTAAAGGCCAAGATACGCTAATCAACCAATAAGTTTCATTACTTAGCATAAGCGATTAAAGTATTTATGTTAAAATAAATTTTTTACGCCATCTTTCAAGCCATTTTTTTAGGCTGTATTTTTAGACTGTATTTTAGGAGAAGAGATGAAACTAACCTTGGCACTATGCCTAACAATAATGACCTTAACCGGTTGTACAACGTCTTCAACGGGTCGTTCACAGTTAATGATGATGTCAGAAAGTGACCTTAATAAAATGGGGAGCGCATCATTTGAAGAAATGAAAAACAAAGAAAAAATTAGCCAGTCGCCTGAAATTAATCGTTATGTGCAATGTGTTGCTAATGCGATCACCAAGAATGTGCCAAAATCTGCTCATAACGGCGCTTGGGAAGTAGTGGTATTTGATTCAGAACAAGTCAATGCTTTTGCACTGCCAGGGGGGAAAATAGGTGTTTATACCGGGATATTAAAAGTTACAGAAAACCAAGACCAATTAGGCGCTATTATTGGTCACGAAGTTGGGCATGTAATCGAACATCATTCTAACGAGCGCTTATCGTCAAATCAGGTTAGCCAAATAGGCCTATCAATTGTCAGTGGGGTACTTGAAAGCCAAAATGTTGAAAGTCGAAATACCGTGATGGCAGGTTTAGGTTTAGGTGTGCAGTATGGGGTGTTAATGCCCTATGGTCGCAGCCATGAAAGTGAAGCGGATATTGTCGGCCAAGACTTAATGGCAACATCAGGTTTTGATCCAAAAGCGAGTATCAAGCTGTGGCAAAATATGGCGAAATTATCAAAAGCTGCGCCACCTGAATTTATGTCGACTCATCCATCAAACGCCACGCGTATTAAACAGTTAACCGCACACTTGCCTATATCAATGCCAATTTTCAAACAAGCAATAGCGCCTAAATGTCTACAACCGGCAATTTAACTTAACTTAACTTAACTTAATTGGGTAAGTTTAGTTTCAGTTTCAAACTTAAGCTTGCAACTGAAACTAAGGCCGCTGCGCTAATATTTGTTCATGTTAAGTGACCCTATTAGCGCAGCGGTTTTTTTAGCTTGAGCAAGTCGCTTATTTTTTCGTAATACGCCAAAAAGCGAAACTAGCCACAACAAATAAAATCATTGGGTAGTAGGCATTGGCGACCACTTCTAAAGGGGATATTTTTAAGGTAGCGCCTAGCAATAAAGCTTGAGCACCGTAGGGTAATAAACCTTGGTTTATACAAGCGTAAATATCTAATAAACTGGCTGAATGAGCTGGACTGAGTTCACCGTCAGTAGCTAAGTCTTTTGCCGTTTCACCGGTCACAATAATAGAGACAGTATTGTTTGCAGTGAAAAAATTACAACAAAAGGCTAAAGCGCCAATACCAATACCAGCAGCACGCTTTTTATTGTTTGGGCTAATTTTATGCGTTAAGCCTTCAATACTCGCTGTTAGAGCACTTAAGCCCCCTTGGCGTTTAATTAATTCACTTAGACCACCAATAAATAACGACAAAATAAAGATATCTTGCATACTGGCAAAGCCTTTATTGATATCACTTACCCAACTCGCCAATTGATAACCGTTGTTGAGCATACCAATTGCCGCTGCTAAGATAATACCGATAATGAGCACCATAAAGACATTCACACCTGACAGCGCTAATACCAAAATAACGATATAAGGCAAGAAACCGATAACATCAAGGTCTTGGCTAACCTCGTGGTTTAAGGCAACGCCATTGGCGGCTAAAATAGCTAAACAAATTAATGCGGCAGGCACAGCAAACTTAAAGTTTACCCGAAACTTATCTTTCATGTGCGCACCTTGGCTGCGGGTCGAGGCTATCGTGGTATCAGAAATTATCGATAAATTATCACCAAAAATAGCCCCAGATATAATACAGCCAGCAATAAGGCTCGCATCGATATCAGCAGACTCAATAAAGCCTAAAGCAATTGGCGCTATGGCAGCAATGGTGCCCATTGACGTTCCCATGGCGGTGGCAAGAAATGCCGCGACTAAGAAAAGCCCAGGCAGTAAAAAGTAATCAGGAAAAAAAGATAACCCTAGTTGCACACTAGCATCAACACTACCCGTTGCTTTAGCCACAGTCGCAAAAGCGCCAGCCAAAAGATAAATAATACACATAGTAATGATATTTTGATGACCAGCCCCAGCTATAAAGTGGCTAATTTGCTCATTTACTGTCTCTCTACCCATATAAATAGCTAATAATATGGCTGGAATAATGGCAATGCTGGCGGGTAGTTGGTAGAAGGCAAAGTCAACGCCTTGTAGTGTTAAAACGATACCCGTGCCCAGAAATATTGCCAGAAAAGCGCCAAAAGGTAACAGGCTTTTTAAACTTTGTTTTGGGTTGTTTTTGTGCAATGACGCTGGCGTAGGTTCAGATGAAATATTATGGCTCATGAATAGGATCTTTTTAGTTATTATTTTATTCAAACTAAACAATAACTGTATTTGGTGGAATGTCTATATTGAATAGCATTATATGGTGTAAATTTCACTTGTCAATCTAGACGTCTAGATGTTCGTTTTTATTTTTCAATAGCTGCCTTTAGCACAAGGAGACTACTTGTGGGGCTAATACTACTGAGCTTATGCTGAACTTATGTTTAGGTTTAGGTTTAGGTTAAGTTTAAGTTCTGCTTGCTTAGTTAAAGCTCAGGAAAAGCTCAGTTAAGAATAGAAAATCATATGAGAAATAGTGAAATCATTCGATGAACATCAGGTGAATTGCTTGGTAGTTTGATAAGTAAAACAATCCCTACTGGTTTTCGCCAGCAGAGATTATCTACTATGGCTGAAGTATTGATATTATTTTCTCGCTTGATACAAGGTGCGAGTTAAATCAAGATCACAACAGCCCATATTTTATTTTGGTAACTCAGATGTTAGTACCCAATAGTAGTTTAATTCCTTCATTTTTTTCGAAAAATCATCGAATTTCAGTGGTTTAGTAATATAGCCACTAGCACCTAAACGATAACACTCTTTTATTTCTGGCTCAGTTTTTGAGGTACTTATCATCACAACCGGAATACTGCACAGGTCATCATCGGCTTTCATTATTTTTAGCGTTTCAATACCGCCTTGCCTGGGCATTCTAATATCTAAAAAAACAATATCTGGACGGGTAAATTTACTCCTGTTCTCATAAGGTGCTGCGTTTTTTAGATAGGCAATAGCCTGCTCACCGTCCATGACATGTGCTATGGTATTTTTAATATTAAAATCGTTGAAAGCATCCATCATCAGCTCTGCATGATCGATATTGTCTTCCACCATTAATGCCGAAATAGGTTTAAAATCATCCACACTTGTCTCCTTGTTGGTTTGGGTTTTTTAAAGATAAATTAGCCCATTGTTGATACGTTAAATATTAATCTTTTTATGCTTCTTTTTTGAATTTAAGGGTGAATTTACTACCTACGCCTAATACTGAGTCTGCTTCGATACTGCCATCGTGGTGTGCAACGATTCGCTTAACGATACTTAAGCCTAAGCCAGAGCCTGAAAATTTATTACGGTTAGCTAGTCGATTAAACGGCGAAAATATTTTTTGGGCGTGTATTGGATCAAATCCAATGCCATTGTCCTGTAAAATAATATCAATATAATTACCATTGTCTTGCATCGTTATGTCAATTATTGGCCGATTACTATTGAACTTTATGCTGTTAGCGATAAGATTTTGGAACAGCAGTTGCAATAACGCAGGGTTGCCTGAAATGGTAGCAAGTTCGTTTGGCATATTAGCTTCAAAATCAATTTGCAGCGCGCTTTTTAGGGAGGCCACTACTTTTTTGACTACCAACTTCAAACAGACCGTTTCAAAGCTCTGGTTTACATAGCCAACCGATAAGTAACTTTGCAAGTCAGAAACTAAGTTTTGTACTTCTGAGGTACTTGTTTCAAGATAATCAAACCATTGTAATTCATCTGTTGTGCAACTGATTCTTTCCATCAAATCTGACTTTAACGCTCTGGATACACCTTTAATACGGTTAATGTGGCCATTGAAATCGTGCGATAAACTGTCACAGAATACTTGCATGTCTTGATTATATCCAGTGGTCTCCTGTTGGTGTCTGAAACGTTCAATAGCATACTGGCATGTCTTGTAGAGTAATTGTGCGGTCAGTTCGTCTTTAGATAGATAGTCTTGCACGCCCTTGTGAAGCAAGTTTTGGGCTATTTCAATGCTGTGTAGTGAGGTCAATGTTACCATAGGCAATGGATGGGTTTGTGAACTTAACCACTCTACTGTTTGTTCTATTGTTGAGTCAGGAAGCTGTAAGTCGCACAAGCAGATATCAAAGTGTTCAGAAAACAACAGTGATTTTCCGGCTGCTAAAGTGTCAGCTCGAACAACTTGAGCCTGTATTGCAGTAATAGACGCAAACGCATCTTCAATAATCTCAAAATGATCGGGGTTATCTTCTATTACTATCACTTTCATATTAGGTGTTATCCGTGGTCATTAATCCAAATACCTTGTACATAATTCAAACACAAAGCATTTACAAATCACATACAAAATATACACATATAAAGCGGTTTATATATAAAATATACTTAGACATTATCAACTTATATTGATAATGTCTAAACATATCACAACGAAAAATTTGTGTGAAATAGGCATTGAGCGATCTAAAGTACTACCCGTAATGGATCAGAATATATTTTGCGTATTTAGCCAAACCCAGCTTTAATTTTGAAAAAAAAGGCTTTCAATACACGCTTAATATGATCTGATTTTGCAAAAGTTTTAAACAGCCTTGTTAATAGGTTTTAAAGCAAATATACATACAGGGATGAGATCAAAAATGAAAATACTAATTGTTGATGATGACGAAATAGATATGGCGATCGTTAAAAGAGCGCTAACCTCGTCTTTGCAAAATAATTATGAAGTGAAATACGCCGACTCTGTTGCCAGCGGTCTTGCGATGATGGATGCCGAATCCTTCGACATTATTTTGCTGGATTATCACATGCCTGAAGTCAATGGCATTGAAATGATTATCGAAATACGTTCCCGCCCCAACTTAGGCAATACTGCCATCATTGTTATCAGTGCAGCGCAAGGCTCATCAATCGCGCTTAATTGCATTGAAGCGGGTGCACAAGACTTTATCCCTAAAAGTGATGTTTCATATATTAAACTCCATCAAGCGATTATTCATTCAACTAAGCGCTTTGAGATGGAACAAAGAATGCATCAAAGCTACCTAGCCGTAAAAAATATGGCGGAAAATGACCAGTTAACTGGCTTGCATAACCGTTACTATTTTGATGAGACACTTAAGTTCATGATTGCCAATAGCAAACGACTGAAGGTCTCAGTGGGCATGTTAGCGCTGGATTTAGACAACTTTAAGTACGTCAATGATACCTTAGGTCATGATGCAGGAGACCAATTATTGGTTGAATGGGTTGCTCGAGCCAAAAAATATCTCCGAGATAACGATGGCTTTGCACGACTCGGTGGTGACGAATTTGCTATCACCTTGGCGAATATACATTCGGTTGAAGAAGTTAACATGATTGGTAATCGCATCTTAAAGTCAGTGCAAAAACCTTTCTACATTGATGGCCAACGCATCAATTGCACGGTAAGTATTGGCGCCGCTTTGTATCCTAATGATGCTGATAGCCGTCATAAATTGGTCAAGTGTGCTGATATCGCGATGTACCGAGCAAAGCAAAACGGTAAAAACTCATTACGCTTTTATCAGTCACACTATCAGGATGAGTTGAACCGTCGCTTCTTAATCCAAAGTGAAATCAGTGACATTCTCAGAGAATCTTCGTTCAGGTTATTCTATCAACCGGTTTTTTCTGCCCATAACGAAAAAATACAAGGTGTCGAAGCGCTGATTAGATGGCCTGATACACCAAAATTTTATACCCCCGATGAGTTTATTCCTATTGCAGAGGAAACACGTTTAATTCATGACTTAGGACAGTGGGTTATTAATGCTGCCTTAACTGACTTGGCCTCATGGCAAAAGCGTTTTGATCCTAACTTTACCATGGCAATTAACATTTCAGCGCTGCAATTGCAGGATGCTCAATTGACGCAAAAAATTAAAAATAAAACCGAAGAGCATGGTATTTTTCCCGAAACCATTGTCTTAGAAATTACTGAAACAGCATTACTAGAAGATGACGAGGTGACGCGAGATACGCTGCATTCGCTTTCATCACTAGGCTTTAAAATTGCCTTAGACGACTTTGGTATGGGATTTTCCTCCATCGCCCATTTGAACAATTTCCCGATTGACATTGTTAAACTGGATAAATCACTACAGAAAAATGAATCGGATGCCAGCACTAAAAAATGTTTGTTGGAAGCGGTCACCCATATGCTGAAATTACTCAATTTTACCGTTGTTGCCGAGGGGATTGAAACAGACAGTCAGTTGGCTTTATGCCATAAGTTGAACATTGACAAAATACAAGGTTACTTACTG
Source organism: Colwellia sp. MB02u-9 (assembly GCF_014077085.1). NCBI lineage: Bacteria > Pseudomonadati > Pseudomonadota > Gammaproteobacteria > Alteromonadales > Colwelliaceae > Colwellia > Colwellia sp. MB02u-9. Next base: position 34,783 of record NZ_JACGVF010000059.1, on the reverse strand, counting down.
GGTCGGCCTATGCCAGCGGATTTGTTAGAGGCAAAGTTACTTGAACAAAGTTAATTACCCAAGCGGCGCTTTATCAGGTGACGCAATATTAAGCATACAAGTCAATACTAAACCGAGTGAACTAAAAAGATGAAATCAGCGGCAATACCCAATAATGAATTGGCTCGTCTAAACGCTTTGGATGAGTATAACATTTTAGATACGCTAGCAGAGCAGGCTTATGATCAGCTAACCGATCTAGCGTCTAGTGTTTGCGGTACACCCATTGCTTTGATTTCTTTAATTGATGAAAAGCGACAATGGTTTAAGTCTCATCACGGGCTTGACGCGCAAGAAACACCGCGCGAGATTGCTTTTTGCGCGCATGCTATTCACCATGATGAATTATTTGAAATACAAGACAGCCGCAAAGACCAGCGTTTTCATGATAACCCCTTAGTGACGGGGCCCACGCAAGTGATTTTTTATGCCGGAGCGCCTCTAGTAACACCTAGTGGCCTGCGATTAGGCACCTTGTGTGTTATCGACAATAAACCATCATCCTTGACCGCACTACAAAAAAAGCAGTTGATCATTATTGCTCAACAAGTGGTTACGCAATTAGAACTGAGAAAAGCGGGGCGAATTCAACATGATCTTTTGGCGCAATCACGGTCATTGGAGCAATCGCTGTTATTAACTAAAAGCTTAGAAGCAAAAAACAAAGAGCTAGAGCAGTTTGTCTATACCGTATCCCATGATTTGAAATCGCCTTTGGTGACCATCAATGGTTTCACCAGTATGTTAGCCAAAGAGTTATCAGCTCATACCACGGAAAAGCAGAAACATCGTTTTCAAAGAATACTTGAAAATTTAACTCATATGGGGGATTTGTTGACTAATTTATTAGAGCTTTCAAGAGTCATGAAAGCTGAAATAAGCAAAGCGCCGATTGATCTCACCACGCTGATTGAGCAAAATTGGCAAAGATTGATAACAGGGTACAAAGAGGTGGAGGTCGAATTGGTGTTAACCAAGCCGCTGCACGCCATCGGGGCTAATCAAACCCTGTTGTCTCAATGCATTGATAATTTGTTAAGTAATGCCATTCGGTACCGAAGTGCTGAGCGCGATTTAACATTAAAAATTCACACCGAAGAGTTGGAAGCTTCAGTCTCTTTGTTTATTAGTGACAATGGCATAGGCATAGCAAAAAGCGATCAAAAACGTGCTTTTAATGTCTTTGAGCAAATTAATCCAGGCCAAGGCACAGGTATTGGTTTGAGTCTAGTTAAAGCCGCCATGGAAAAACATAATGGCTCGGTAAGCTTAGTGTCTGAATTAGGTCAGGGTAGTTGCTTTGAACTGCGTTTCCCTAAAACGTAACCACTATCATTTTACTAATAACAATAACAATCAATTAAATAAGCCATAAAAGGAATGCAGATGAACGAATGGTTGCAACAATTCGCTAACCCCAATTTTATGCCTCACGGACACTGTTACCTTTGGCGACCTGACATATTATGGACCCACGTTACAGCCGATATCACCATTGGTGTTGCGTATTATCTGATCACCCTTATTATCGGTATATTGCTGTATAAACGCAAAGAAAGCGTGCCACACAAAGACATATTTGCCTTATTTATGGCGTTTATTTTCTTTTGTGGTACCACACATTTTGTGGCGATTTATGTCACTTGGTATCCCGCTTATGAATATCAAGGTTGGATAAAAGCCTTGACCGCTTTTACCTCTATTTTAACCGCGATTGTCTTGGCGCCTAAACTACCTCAGCTTATCCGATTACCAGGTGTGGAAGTCAAATATCATAGCGCTATGGCAGAGCTTGAAGTGATAAAACAAAAAAACAAGCAAATGAGCTCAATTTATTCAGTCACACTTGACCGAGAGGATCGGATACTTGAGTTGAAAAAAGAAGTGAATGCGCTAATGAGCGAACTCGATCGAGCAAAGAGCTACGATGTTTAATGAAAAAAAATACTTATGCTAAAGCTATTTATGCTGAGCCATTATTGTCAGGAGTATAAATGAATACCAAAAATGCTGTACTGACTACCTTGCTGTTGTTCTTTATCACACTTGAAGTGCTAATTGCCCTAGATTATGAGTCAAAACAAAAAGAGTTAAATCAAAAGCGCGTTGCGATTTATACAGAGATCAATGAACTTAAAAGCCAGATTGGCTTCGTTGGTTTAATCGATAATTTTAAAAACGCTATTTTGCGCGCTGAAGATAGCCTCTATATCGACAAAGCTTCGGAAAATTTACGTGTAGCCACCATTCAATTGTATAAGATTGAGCTGCAAGGTGGGTTAATCCTTGGCGAGCTAAAAATGCCAGGGACTAGAGATATGCTGACAGCTTACCGAGAACGCTTAACTTTGCTGCCTAGTTTACTTGATAAAAATACCAACGTGCGTGAACTTGGTCGTTATTTGAGTTACGACGACGAACCGTCTCATTTGGAAATAGAAGCGATATACCAGAAACTTTCTGCCTTATTTGCAAGCCAATTGTCTGATTTACTCGATCGAAGCTTTAAGTTGGGTTTATTGGTGATGGTTGCCTTGTTACTCACCTTAGTGGCCATAATCCGATTTTTCTTTAAAAAGCAACAAGCAGCCCTCGAGCTAAGTAAGGCGCTCAATGTCAAAATGGAAAGTCACGAAATTGATATGGCACGTTCACAAGCCATTTTATTGAGTGTGATGCAAGATGTGGAAAAAGAAAAACGTCAGGCTACCACACTTAATAAAAAATTAATCAATAAGAACAAGCAGATGGAGCAGTTCATCTACACCGTGTCTCACGATCTTAAATCACCTTTAGTTACCATCGCAGCATTTAGCCAAAAGTTGCAAGCAGAACTTGTTGATACCTTGACAGAAAAGCAAAGCTATCGATTGAACCGTATTATACAAAATGCTGATAACATGGAACTACTATTAGCCGATTTACTCGACTTATCTCGTATAGTACAACAAGCTATTACCACAGCTAATGTCGATGTTAACGTCGTGATTCAACAGCAATGTCTTGCTTTAGAAGAAGCGATTGGAGAAGCGAATGCGAGGATCAATGTTGCTAAAAATTTAGCTCCCGTGAGTGCGAATGAGCGCTTACTCTCTGAAGTAATATTAAATTTATTAAGTAACGCACTACGTTACTTAGAGCCTGCCCGCCCTTTAATTATTGAGATATTTACCACAAAAACTTCGTCTGCTACCACCCTTCATATCAAGGACAATGGCATAGGTATTGACCCAAAATATCACCAATTAATTTTTGATCTATTTGAAAAATTATCCACTACAAAAGGCAGTGGGGTTGGCTTGACGATCGTGAAAACAATTATGGATAAGCACAAGGGGCGGGTGTTAATTGAATCTCAACTGGGCGAAGGATGTTGTGTTTCTGTTAAATTTCCCAATGTTGAGCAAAATACAAATACAATAGCTAGCTGAAAATGCTTGATGAGTTTTTGATCACCAAGCAGCAATTAACCGTCTGAATAATAGCTTAAATTTCGATGATGATTTCAAGTGTTTGGCACAAAAACGCTTTAAATAACTTAAGTCATATCTTGCTGAATATTTACTTTAGCGCCTAGTTTTCTGCTAAATAGAGTATCGCGATCCACCTTAGATTTATACTCGATGAATCCCTTAACTCTTGATTTTCAACATAAAAAACTTTAACATGATGTTTTTATTAGATAAAATATTTAATGCTAGAAAGCCTTTAACTCATATTGTTAAAGGCTTTCTAGCATTTATTTAAGGTATTATGGCGTTAAGTAATAGTACGTCTTTTTCGACAAATGTTGATCAGCCCTTTAGTTGAGCCATCCATATCTAAAGGTATATCAATATTTGACAGCTTACTAAATATGTCATTCCCGAGCGCTTTGCCTAATTCTACACCCCATTGATCAAATGAGTTTATTTGCCAGATAACGCCTTGAACAAATACTTTATGCTCGTACAGGGCAATTAAGCTACCTAAAGCTTTCGGGGTTAATTTTGGCATTAAGATGGTGTTACTGGGTTTATTGCCTTTCATGACTTTATGAGATGATAAGTAACTTATCTCATCGGTGCTGCATTTTGCTTTGGTCATCGCGGCAATAACTTGTTCTTCAGTTTGACCTTCCATTAACGCTTGGCTTTGTCCCAAACAGTTGGCAATTAACATGTCATGATGATCTGAAATATCAACATGAGGGTTAAGCGGAAGAATAAAGTCGACCGGTATAGGCGTTTTACTTTGATGAATTAATTGATGAAAAGAATGCTGTCCATTGGTTCCTTCACTACCCCAAATAATAGGGCCGGTATCGTAGTTGGTTTCTTTATTATCTAAGTTGACCGATTTACCGTTACTTTCCATATCCAGTTGTTGTATGTATGCCGGTAAACCACGTAAATAGTGGTAGTAGGGCAGTAATACTTGCGATTGTGCACCATGGAAATTTCTATACCAAATACCTAATAGTGCCATAATTACCGGCATATTTTCTTCAAATGGTGCTTGTCTAAAATGTTCATCCATTTCAAAGGCGCCATGTAAAAACGCTAAGTAGTTATCAAAGCCAATACCCATAGCAAGCGGTAAACCAATGGCTGACCAAATAGAATATCGTCCACCGACCCAATCCCACATGGGAAAGATATTTTTTTCATTGATACCAAAACTTTTAGCCGCTTCAATATTAGCCGATACACAAGCAAAGTTATGTTGAATATCACTGAATTTGGCTTGTTTTAAAAACCATTCTTTCGCCGTTTCAGTATTTCTTAGAGTTTCTTGGGTGGTTAATGTTTTTGATGAGGTGATCACCAAGGTTGTTGCTGGATCTAAACCCGACAGCACATCATGAATATGACAACCATCCACATTGGCGACATAATGTACATTCAAGTGTTTTTGACGATATGGCTTTAAGGCTTCAGACATAATTTTAGGCCCTAAAAATGAGCCGCCAATACCAATAGCAACAATATCTTTAAAAGCCTTGCCGCTATAACCTTTGGTAACGCCCGAGGAAACATCATTCACAAAACCTTTGATTTTTTCTAAGGTGTCATTGACCAAGGGCATAATATTCTCGCCATCAACATACACCGGCTCATTAGAAAAATTACGTAAGGCGGTATGTAACACTGGGCGATTTTCAGTGGTATTTATTGGCGCGCCAGAAAACATTTTTTCTATTTTTTCATCTACACCGCACTGTTTCGCCAAATCAACAAGCAAGTTCTTTGTTTCTGGTACCAAATGATTCTTGGAGTAATCTAAGGTTAATCCTGCTGCGGTGATGGTGAATTTATCAAAGCGTTCAGGGTCAATACGAAATAAAGATTTTAAGTGTATTATTTTGCTGTCTAAATAATGAATTTGTAAGTTTTGCCATGCCAGTGAATTAGTTAACATGTGTAATAAGCCTTTCTAATAAAATTTAAGTTTTTTCAAAAAATGGAGTCGTGAACAAAAATGATTTTTGCTGACGACAACAGTGCTATCTATTCAATGTTAGTGCTATTGGCTTTAACAAGCCAAAACGCTAATCTAATTTACTGAGCACTGCTTGATGAGTCGGTGGTTGGCAACCTATTTTTGAGACGTTAATCGCCGCCGCCAAAGAGCCAAATTTTAACGCGTAAGCTAAGTCTTCCTGTTTTGCTGACGGTGTTAGCGCATTATCACGAAGTAATTGAGCTAGCATCGCTGAAAAGAAAGTATCTCCGGCACCTACGGTATCGCCCATAGGCACAGCTTTAAATACATCTTGCTTAATATTTAGGGTTTCGGTAATAAAGTGCGCACCCTGTTCACCTAAGGTTAGTACCACCATGCCGTTGGTCATCTGCTTAAGCATAGCGCTAGCGAGATGTTCTGGATCACCCGTTAAATCTTGCAATTGTAAGTCTTCATCACTGACTTTTACAATGTCGGCAAAGGTGAAAAATTGTGCAATGGCGGCAACATATTTACCGTGGTCAATTTCAACACCTTTACGGACATTGACATCGATACTAATTTTTACGCCTCTAGATTTCAGCACGGTCATCACCGGAATTAACACCTCAAGCATTCCAGGCACGAGTGCTAAAGAACCGGTATGAAAAAGATCTAAATCTTTTGGCAGCATGTCTAAAAGCTGCTCAGCGCTAATATCTAAGTCAGCAACTGACTTACGATACAAGCTGTAGTCTGGGTTACCTTGTTCATCTTTATACACTAACGCTAACGAGGTTTTTTGCATCGAGCGGTTATTAACCGGGATATTGATACCTTCTTTGACGGCAGACTGGTAAATTTTATCGCCAAATATATCAGTTGAAATAGGTGATAAGTAACTACAGTCAAGTCCCTGTCTAGAAAAGCTTCTTGCTACATTATAGGGAGATCCACCAATAAAAGGACGGTAATCGTCATTTTCTTGCTCGATCATATCAAAAAGCGCTTCACCGAAAACAGCTACTTTAAATGTCATGTTAATTCCTTTCATTTACCTGTTGCGGGTTTGTTAAAACACAACAGGTTAGTTTTAATTGTTAATGTGCTGAAATCGGCATTGTGAGGTGAAACAGCAATATAAATACCGTCGATTTTAATCTATGCTTAATAAGCGTTCAGCTGTGTATTCATTGGTGATTAAGCCATTGATTAATTTAGATCTAAGTGCTCCTAGTATGGCAAATACCTTTTCTTCACCAGCGGCAATAGCATATACCGCCTTGTCAGAGTTTATTTTTAAAGGCGTACTAGCAACCCGTTGGTTAACGGAGCAGTCAATCAAATTACCCTTGATATCTAGAATCCAACTAATTAACTCACCGACAGCACCTTTGGTTTGTAACTCTTTGAGTTCTTTTGGGGTAACAAAACCATCGATATAAAGTGGAGAATTAATAGCTAAATTACCAACGCCAACAAAAGTAACATCAGCTTGCGCGGCTAACTTTAAATTATTAGCGACATAATGTTGCGCGTGCAACTGCTCTTTTTCTTCTTTACTATTGGGAAGTACCGGTAATGGCATAGGGTAATGCTTAGCGTTAATTTGTTCAGCCATACGCATAACAACATCGTATGAAGAGGCTGAACCATCAGAAGCCATATTACCCAATAGCGCCACTATTTGATGTTGTTCACAGTTCAATAAGGAGAGTTCTTCTACACAAGCGCGTAAAACTCGGCCTGTTCCCATCGCTATCACTTTGGGCTCAGATGATTTTAAGTGCATTTCTATTTCCTGAGCACCTGCTTGAGCAAGCCCTAAGGTAGATGACGGTACACCATCGTCACTTGGCACCACAATACAAGATTTTAAGCCAAAGCGATTTCTGAGCTTTACTTGAAGATCCATGCACTTAGCTATTGGATGTTCTAGCCTGACTTTAATCAAGCCTTCGCTAACCGATAACGCCACCATGCGTTGTGCAGATTGACGCGAGACATTAAGCTTTTTGGCGATTTCTTCTTGTGTATTACCGGCAACATAATATAACCAACCGGCTTTAGCTGCATCGTCTAGCTTTCTTGTTTCTGCATTAGATCGCTTTAACATGGTTTACCTCTCGATTTTAAATGATGAACTTAGCGAAGGTACCTGTTCAAACAACTGGTTCCAATGTCCTATTGTACTAACACCCTCGAGTATTTGAGTAGCGCTATCTTTATTTTTTAAATGACTAGCCCCAACATATCGGATGACATGCATGTTGGCTGCAAGTGCAGCACGGATACCCGCGTTGGAATCTTCTATCACTAAACAGTTTTGCGGTGCTACGCCCATTTTTTTCGCCGCATGTAAAAATAAATCTGGTGCGGGTTTGCCATTTTTTACTTCAGAGGACGTAAATACCTGGCCGTCAAAATACTGTTCAAGTTTGGTATAATGCAGTGAGTGTTTTACTTTCTCTGGACTGCCACTGGTAGCAACACAACTGTCGACATTAAGTTGAGATAATAGCCATTGCAAATGATCCGTCTGTTGGAGCTCAGCGGCAAACACCTCTATCAAGGCTGCTCGATAACGTTGGCGAAATTCACTGGTTAAAATAACCGCAAAGTCGGCGAGAACTTTAGCGGTAACATGCTCAAAATTAAACCCTAAGAAGTGAGTAAGAAAATAATCCTCTGACACCACCACACCGATTTCTTCAAGCATATTAAGTAATACGCGCTGGCTTAATATTTCACTATCGACTAAGACTCCGTCGCAATCAAAGATGACTAAATTTATCGAGTTATGCCGAGATAAAGCCATAGATTCAGTCATCTTTGTTTTTCCTATTGTGTGGTTATTTTAAATACTTCTCTAGAGTAGCAAGAGTACCGATATCCCAAAGCATTTCCAACCAAAAGGTAAAGTTTTTAGTAAAGTTGTCATCATTACTAAGATTACCAAAGATATCATTCATTTGTAAAAATACTGACGGGTCTTCTTTGGCTAGAGTCGCTTGTGTTATTAACCTTGTTGCTTGTGGATCATCAAGCGTAAAGTTATTGTCAACATTACCGCCTTCAAAACAAAGTCGGCACCATAAAGCCACCACAAGCGCGAGGCCTTTACCGTCTTTATTATTTGCTATATTGGCGGCTATTATGGGTAGAATAAACTTAGGTAAGCGGTTTGATGCATCTTGGCAAAGCCTAGGCACGGTATCGCGTATCTCTGGATTAGCAAATCTAGCTTCGATAATGGCAAAATAATCATCAAAACTAACCCCAGGTACCGGTGCAAGTGTTGGGATAATTTCTTCACTGACCAGCTTTTTAAGGTATTTACTGATCAAGGGATCGGCCATCACGTCATGCACAAAAGCAATATTTAACAGCGCGGCAGGGTAGGCAATAGCGGCATGACCGCCATTAAGAATGCGCAATTTCATTAATTCAAATGGTGCGACATCGTCAACAAATTCAACGCCTACTTGCTCTAAAGGTGGGCGACCATTGACAAAGTTATCTTCTAATACCCATTGTCTGAACGGTTCACAAAAAACCGGCGCTTGGTCTTCAATATCAAACAATGTGGTTAAACGTTCACGCTCTTGAGCTGACGTTGCAGGCGTAATACAGTCAACCATCGAGTTTGGAAACGTCACATGAGTGTTGATCCACAAGGCTAGTTCTGGGTCAATCGCATTGGCCATTTCATTAACCACACGTTGCACTACACGACCATTATGTGGAATGTTGTCACAAGACATGACCGTAAAAGGGGCTATTTCTTGTGCTCGGCGAATTTTAAGTGCCGCAATAATTAAACCAAATACGGTTGAAGGTGAGTCGATATTGGCAATATCGGCTTGAATTTCTGGATGAGCCAGGTTAAAAGCACCTGTTTTGTCATCCATAAAGTAACCACCTTCAGTAATGGTTAATGAAACGATTCGAATTTCACTTTCACTGAGCGCCGCAATTAACGTGGCGGCGTCATTTTCAATAAAATCGATCATCGATGCAGTAACTTGAGCGGTCAGGTTATTATCATCTAATTCAACAACCGTTGTTAACCAGTCTTGTTGTTTAAGTTTATCTCGCATCGCCGCATCGTATGACTTAATGCCAGCACCGCGAATAGCCCAATCGTGAGCCGTTCCTGTGTTAAATAATTTGTGCATATACATAGCTTGATGCGCACGATGAAAATTACCGACACCGATATGAATGATGCCTGGCGACAAAGATTCTCTACTATAGTGAGGTTTTTCAACCTTACTTGGCAGTGTATCTAGGGTTTGATTGTTTAGCTTAATTGACATATATAACTGCTCTTAGGTATTCAACCGGCTAAATAGCAACAAGGCTAGCGTGTTGTTGAGGCAAAGTGATACCTGCGGCATCAAAATGTAGCATCTTGTTTTCTACGGCACTTAAATAAATATTGTCGCCATAAACATAAGGGCAATCGCCACCGGCTTTTACGGTAAAGGTGGCTTTACCTTCAACATGCACATGTAAAAAAGTTTCAGAGCCAAGATGTTCGATAACCCCTACTTTTCCAGGCCAGGTACCTGACGTTGTTGATATAGTAATATGCTCAGGTCTTATGCCTAAGCAACAAGTGGCATCGGTAGCCGTTGGCTCAACATCTATAAAGTTCATTTTTGGCGAGCCAATAAAACCCGCCACAAATTTATTCACTGGCGTGTTGTAAAGCTCAAGTGGGCTACCCACTTGCTCGATGATGCCGGCATTAAATACCGCAATACGATCGGCCATTGTCATGGCTTCTACCTGATCATGGGTAACATAAATCATGGTCGTGGCGAGGGTTTTATGCAGCTCAGAAATCTCTAAACGCATATTGACCCGCAAAGACGCATCTAAATTAGATAAGGGCTCATCGAATAAAAAAGCAGAAGGCTGACGCACGATGGCACGACCAATAGCAACACGTTGGCGTTGACCGCCAGATAATTGCCCTGGTTTACGGTCAAGGTAATCAGATAGGTTTAATGTTTTGGTGACACTTGCTATTTTTTTCTCAATCTCTTCTTTGCTAACTTTCGCACGCTTTAAGGGAAAAGCGATATTGTTGCGCACCGACATATGAGGGTACAAAGCATAAGATTGAAACACCATAGCTAGCCCTCTTTTAGCCGGTGGGGTATCAGTCGCATCTTGGCCATCAATTTCTATGTTGCCGCTGGTGGTGTCTTCTAAGCCCGCAATCATTCTTAATAAGGTGGATTTGCCACAGCCTGACGGCCCCACAAAGACAATAAACTCACCATCTTTAATGGCTAAATCAATCGGTTTAATGACGCTAACATCACCAAAATCTTTTGTTACTTGTTTTAAATTAATACTGCCCATTTTGAAATTTCCTATTTAACGGCGCCGAAACTTAATCCACGCACTAATTGTTTTTGACTAAACCAACCCAATATCAGGATCGGCACTATCGCCATCATTGACGCGGCAGACAACTTGGCATAAAACAAACCTTCGGGGCTTGAATAGCTAGCTATAAAGGCCGTTAATGGCGCGGCGTCGGCGGCGGTTAAAATCAGCGTCCAAAAAGCTTCGTTCCACGCTAAAATTACCGTTAACAATAATGTTGATGCGATACCTGGCAAAGCGATAGGCAAGAGTACATACCAAATTTCCTCAGCAATATTGGCCCCATCCATGCGTGATGCTTCAAGCACTTCACTGGGGATTTCTCTGAAATAGGTGTAGAGCATCCACACCATGATAGGTAAGTTAATTAAGGTCATCACAATCACCAAACCTACTTTAGTATCGAGTAAACCAAAATCACGAAACAACAAGTAAATGGGAATAAGCACGCCCACCGGCGGTAACATTTTGGTTGAAAGCATCCACATTAATAAATGTTTAGTGCGTTTCGTTTGTACAAATGCCATGGACCAAGCCGCAGGGATAGCAATGAGTAGCCCTAAAATACTTGACCCTAGTGAAATCACTATAGAATTCCAAAAGTGGTTAAAGTAAGGCGATCGGGCTAATACCTCTTCATAATTCTCTAGCGTCCAGTCAAACATAAATAAGCTTGGGCTAGCAGAGATAGCTTCCGCTTCTGTTTTAAAGCTAGTGATCAAGGTCCATAATATGGGGAAAAATATTAAGCTACTGATCGTCCAAGCTAAAAAGGTATAAATAATTTTTGATCTATGACTATTTTTTATCGACATCGCTTAATCCTCCAAGTTCTTACCAATTAATCGCATTAAGAAAATAGCAACTATATTGGCGATAATAACAGCAACAATGCCGCCTGCTGAGCCACCACCGACGTCGAATTGTAATAATGATTGGGTGTAAATCAGATAGGTGATATTGGTTGATTCATAGCCTGGACCACCGCTGGTTGTGACTAATATTTCGGCGAAAATTGACAGTAAGAAGATAGTTTCAATTAAAATTACCGCGGTAATGGCGCGCGATAAGTGCGGCAAAACGATGTAATAAAATTTACTGAAGGGACCCGCACCATCTAAATCGGCGGCGTCAAGTTGCTCTCGATCTAACGATTGAATTGACGTCAGTAATATCAGCGCGGCAAACGGTAACCACTGCCACGAGACAATAATAATGATGGACAATAAGGGTATTTGAGCAAAGAAATCAATCGGCGACATGCCAAGCCAAGTCGCAAAATGTGCAAATAAACCATTCACCGGGTTCATCAGCATATTTTTCCACACTAAGGCAGAAACCGTCGGCATAACAAAGAAGGGGGCTAAGACCATAATACGGACGTAGTTACGACCCCAAATAGCTTGGTCAAGCAAAATAGCTAAACCAATACCACCGCCCAGGGTGATCAGTAAAACACCACCCACCAGTAATATTGTATTGAAAAATGAAGCAAAAAATGCCGGATCGGTCAGGAAAAATTCATAGTTTAGAAAACCAATAAAGGCATTATTTCCAGGGGTAAGTAGATTGTAATCTAAAAATGAAAAATACAATGTCATGCATAGCGGTACCAACATCCAAGCCAACAGTAAAACAACTGAAGGAAATAACATTAACCGAGCGAGTGTTCTTGAATTTGAAGTCGCCAACAGTAAAACCTCTTATAAGTAAAGCTTAGGGCAAGCACTTACGTGCTTGCCCACCAATAACTAATGAACTATTTTGGATAACGCGCTTTGCGCATTGTACGCTCTACTAAACGCTGAGAAGCCTTTAACGCTTCCTTTACCGTCATGGTGCCGGTCAGTGCCGCCGCAAATTGTTGTCCAACTGCCGTGCCGATACCTTGAAACTCAGGGATAGCGACAAATTGCACACCCACATAAGGAACAGGTTTAACGGTTGGGTTAACAGGATCAGCCGATTGGATAGAATCTATAGTAATTTGTGCAAAAGGTGCCGCACTGAGGTATTTAGGATTATTGTAAAGTGACGTTCTAGTACCCGGTGGTACTTTTGCCCAGCCTTTGTTTTTAGCCACTAAAGCTGAATATTCTTTAGACGTTGCCCAACTGATAAATTTCATCGCCGCGTCAGATCTCTTACTACTTGAAGGAATAGCTAATGTCCAAGCCCACAACCAGTTTCCGCGTTTGCCTAAACCTTTATCCGGGGCTAAAGCAAAGCCGACCTTGTCTGCTACGGCAGAATCTTTTTCGTTAGTCACAAATGAACCTGCCACCGTGGCATCAATCCACATACCGCATTTACCGGTTTGGAATAAGGCTAAGTTTTCATTAAAACCATTAGCGGATGCGCCCGGAGGACCAGACTCTGCCATCACATCTACATAGTATTGCAAGGTGTCATGCCATTCTTGGGTGTCAAATTGTGGTTGCCAGTTTTCGTCAAACCAACGCGCACCAAATGAGTTAGACATAGCCGTTATTAGGGCCATATTATCACCCCAACCGGCTTTACCCCGTAAACAGATACCATAAACACCGGCTTCTTTGTCTGTCATGGCTTTAGCTGCTTGACGAATAAAGCCCCAACTTGGCTTTTTAGGCATTTCAAGTCCCGCTTTTGCAATCAAGTCGGTGCGATACATCACCATCGAACTTTCACCATAAAATGGGGCGGCAAAAAGCTTTTCGTCTACGGTTAAGCCACTTCTTATCGCGGGTAATAAATCATCAACATCATAGCTGGCGCCTAGGTTATCAAGTTCAGTTAACCAACCTTGTTTGCCCCAAATTGGCACTTCATATGTGCCTATGGTCATTACGTCGTATTGTCCACCACCGGTGGCCACATCAGTCGTGACACGTTGACGAAGGATATTCTCTTCTAAAGTCACCCACTTTAAGGCGATATCAGGGTTTTGGCGGGTGAAGTCATTGCTGAGTTCTTTCATGGTGATCATGTCACCATTGTTAACTGTGGCGATGGTGATCGTCTCTTTTGCGGCGACTGCTGCACTCATGGTCATCACGCCACAAGCTAGCATCATTAATTTATTTTTCATCAGGTGTTCCCCATATTCAACGTTAATGTCTCACCAAACGGTGTTAAATGAGACTTTTATTATCATTATAATTGTCATTGTAAGTTATTGTAGTCTATAAGAAAATAGACTTGCCATGCCGCTTGGGCTTAAGCCCAGGTCAACATGGCTAGCGTTAATCAGCCGACAACGCCGGCTAATTTTTTAAAACTTAACCGAAATCTCTGAGGTGAAGCCGTCAAAGCCTGTACCGATTTGGCCACCTGAATTAGCGCCTTCTTCTTGATCAACATATTCAAACTTCAACAATGTTTTGTCATTAAACCAGTAACCTGCGGCGACTTGAATACGCTCAACCGTGTTGTCAGTTTGTGCGATTAAATCTGAAGTGTTTTCCGCTTCTGAATAACGCGCCGCTAGATAAAACTTGTTCGGTATTATGTAGTGCTGTGCTTCAAAGGTGTAGTACTCAACAGACGAGTCGCCTTTAATGACACTATTTGAGTCGAAAGTTGTACCATTAGCATCGGCAATACCGTCAACACCAAAGTAAGTAATGCCGGCTACGGCGTTACCGGCGGCATCGGCGAAAGTGTAATCATCCGTTGACTTACCTAACATGAAAATTAGACTAGTTTCTGCAGTTGGCTGATACGCTAAGTTTAACTGAATAATTGACTGTTCAACCCCTGGCATAGCGCCAACATGGGTATCACGCTCGCTCGAACCTGAAGCAGAGAAGTTGTAGTTTTCACCATCACCAAAGCGATAGTTAGTGGTGGTAACACCAGCAAGACTGGCTACACCATTTTCAAAACGTAGTTGGTCGCCTTGGTTGGCTTGGAAATAATTTAAACCCGCTTTAAACCCGCCAGCAAATTCAAGTGTTCCTTGCAGTCGAAAGTTAAAGCCGCGATCTTCTTGGAAGGCTTCACCAAAACTTGACGTAGTGACATGACCGGCAACATTATAGCCGCGGATCAGACCGCTATCGCGTGTCTCGCTGTAGCTTAATTGCATCCCATTTTCTGCAGTTGCATAGTCTGTTATACCGTTACCAATAAGGGCATTGCCTTGGTTATCAGCGCCATCTTGAAAACCTTTAAATTGGAAAGGTGATGCGCCTATGTTACCTAAGCGAAGTGTTAAGTCAGCGTTATCGCGCGCGGCGCCAGAAAGGCCGAGTAGTTCAAATTCAATCCCGGCGAAATCTTGGTGAAAGGCGAAATCTCGGTCGCCGTTATTACCAAAATCGTTTGGCTCTTCCGCGATGTCGACATCAGCGACGATATACTCGTTGATGTGAAATTTAAATTGTAAATTAACTCTGATACGACCAAAGCCTGAAGACTGCTCTTCGTCTACTGGACGAAACGCGCCCTCTTTCGCTTGAATGGCTTGGTAGTTTTGCAATGCGAGGAAGTTAACTTCTGCAAGGCCGTCAAGAAATTCGGCAGATTGTACGTACGTCGGTGCTGATGCGGCCATAACCGCTGCTGCGAGTAAACCAAATTTATGAGTTTTGCGGATTGTTAAGTTGGACATATTCATTCCCCTTTTAGCTGCTAACAAAGTTAGTGTTGTTTGTATGTTTTTTAACATAGTGAACCCTGTATATTTTATGTGTTATTTGTAAACTTATTAATTTATTTACATTTGAACCCGTTAACTTACAAAAGCCATCTTTCGTATAAATGTTCAGGCGCTGAACATAATCCCACTCAAAATTTATATAGTCAACCTGTTTGTTCATAAAAGACCCATGCTTTTTAATAAAATAAATATTAGTCATTAAATTCAATTAATTATTTTCATATATAGTTTATGAAAAAGCTAAATTAGAGATAGGATATTTCGATTTTATGTTTGCTTCTCGGTGCTTTTCGCACTAGAACATGCATAAAAAGTGGTTATAATATGGTTTAAATAAGGTTCAAATGAAGTAAAAATGACACTTTAAAACTAAGATTAGCGCCATTGAATAGGGCAACATTATATTTACAACAGGCATACTGATGAGATTTTTTAGTTTTGTTTAGCTGCGTTTGGGTATAAAAAAACCTCCTACGCATTAGGCTAAAAATTAAGCACAGATTAAGCTAGGATTAGAGAAAGCCCTGATGATTAAAATATCTGCCAAAATAGCTTAAAATGAAAAAAGCTACCGCATTCAACCTTTAAAGGCAGCATGAAATGTCATAACACGGGGTTAAATTATTGCGTTTTATTCTTTGAAGTTACTCTTTGAAATTATCACTTTGAAGTTATCACTTTGAAGTAAAAAGGCTGATGCTAAAAGGTGGCAGTATTGCAATCAACCAGGCTTAAAACATGAGTTGAATAAATAAATTGTTAGCTTACCTATCAAAAATAAAAGTAGCCTTTTCGGTTTAAATGCCAATTGCTTTTATTTTATATACCAGTTTTTTACACTCTTCTTCTGTACAGATGTTAGTAAAACTTAGAATGAGACTTGGATGCACAGGTCTTGATGACCATTGTGATAACCCCTGAGCAAATAAACCCGCAGCCATCATTTTGTTTGATAGCTCAACATCATTTATATCTGGATTGTTAAGTTTTACTATCATGTGCATGCCTCCAGGTTGATTTTCTATCGAAATTTTATCACCCAAAATTTGCTTAAATACTCTGGCAGTTAACTCTCGGCGTTCTCGATATAATTTTCTCATCCGTTGAATATGTCGTGACAGCTGCCCTTCCTCGATAAAAGCTAATACACAAGCTTGAGTGAGCGCAGCAACATTGCCAGCATAAAGTTCAGCACATTGCTCAAAAGCTTGGACCTTAGTTTTAGGCACCACAATGTAGGCTATGCGTAAACTTGGAACAAGCACCTTACTAAAGGTGCCTGAATAAACCACTCTGTCTTGGCTATCTAAACTTTTTAATGCCGGTAATGGCAGTCCGGTATGGCGATATTCACCGTCATAGTCATCTTCAATAATCCAGCTTTGATGTCTATTTGCCCAATCTAATAATGCTTGTCTGCGCTGCAAAGATAACGAAACACAGGTTGGACTTTGATGAGTGGGTGTAACTATAACCACATCGGCTGCAATGTTTGATGGAAGATTAATACCCTCTTCATCAACTGGTACTGAGACAATATGTGAGAACTTAGCCTTTAATATCTTTGCCGTGAGTGGATAACCCGGATCTTCTATGGCAATGGTAGACTGAGCATTTAAAAGCACTTGGGTGATCCAGTTGATTGAATTGACATAGCCAGAGGTGATAAATACCTGCGTTGGATCACATTGTACTCCTCGAGAAAGCTGTAAATATTGTGCTATTGAGGTTCTTAATGGCGCCAGCCCGTAAGCACAAGGATATGCTAGATCGTCCTTATTAATATTTCGCGCACATCGGGCGGCCATTCTTGACCAGGCTTTTCTGGGAAAAGCATCTAAGGCAGGAATACCGAGTTGAAAAGGTAAAAGCTGAGCTGTTTGAATTTCACCCGTAAACCCTGGCTGGCGGGTATTAACCTTAGGTTTTTCAATTTTGGATGGCGTAAGTAACTTTTCACTGACCCGTGTTCCAGCTTGACCACTAGACTCAATATAGCCCTCGGCTTTTAATATCGCATAACCTTCTTCTACGGTACCGCGCGCAACGCCCATTTCTTTTGAGAGCACTCGAGCGGCTGGGATCCGCTCACCCGGCTTTAATATACCTTGCAAAATAGCAGCATGAATTCGTTGATACACTTTTTGATAAGCCAGGATTTTAGCCATTAATTTCTCATCTTTAATATGGTCTATAAAAAAAGTAAATTCATGGCTCTTTTTTAGAGCCATATTTACTAGTATCATACAAGCCTTCATGGGTGAAACCAATAGATGAAGATACCTAATTTTAGAGAGAAATATGAACGTATTAGTGATCACTTGTAGTGCGCAGCAACAAAAGTCTTCCAGCTATAATTTAGCGCAAACCATGCTAAAACAGTTAGCCAGTATTAACACTATTGAAGTAGAGTATTTTGATGCAACTAGGCTTCCACATGTAGATAGCCTTTACGCCGATGCAGTGTGTACTGGTCATCAGCCACACGACACAAATCAAGGAAGCTTAGCCCTTTCAGATCGATTGATTGCATCTCTTGAGTTTGCTGATGTTGTGATTATCGCCTCTCCGATGCATAACTACTTTTTACCTTCAAGCTTAAAAAGCTGGATAGACCATGTTGTTAGAGCAGGAAAAACCTTTGAGATTACTGCAACTGGCAAACAAGCGCTATTAAACGATAAGCCGGTGTATATTCTGATTTCATCAGGCGGCTTTTTTTTAAATGCAAACGCTACTCAACCCGACTTTTTTACACCTTATATGAAGGAAGTATTAGGGACAATTGGCCTTAAAAATATGCATTTTTTTGCCCTCGAAGGTACTGCGTTAAGTCACAACTTAGTACAACCGCAGATAGATAAATTAAAGCGAGAAATTTGTGAGCATTTAGTTACTCACTTTTCTTAAGCCTTGATGCAAATATTATTTGAGCAAGGCCCGTACCTATTTTGTCAAAATCACTTAAATTTTAATTACTGAACATTACTAAATATTACTAAGCTAGGAAGTTTATATGAATACCCGTATTTATTTATCGATCAAAGCAACATTACTGGCATTATTATGCCTAATATCAAGCACGCACTTTGTACAGGCAGAAGCTGAAGATTATTCAGCTGATGGAGAACGAAGAGCCAAATCCGCAGGCCAGTCTTTAGTCGGCACTTTAGCCCCTCAAATGACGATTGTCACCATTGACGGCCAGACGATAGATTTAGCCAATGTTTATGGTAAAAAACCAGTTTATATTAAATTTTGGGCAACTTGGTGTGTGCCTTGTCGTCAACAAATGCCAGGCTTTGAAGCCATTTATACAAAGTATGGTGAAAAAGTTCAGGTCATTGCCGTGAATACTGGCATCAGTGACAATCTAAAATCAGTCAATGCCTTTCGAGAAAAAATGCACTTGACGATGCCAATAACGATTGATGATGGCAAGCTAGCCCGTGCATTTAATTTACGTGTAACTCCCCAGCATTTATTAATCGATAAACGTGGAAAATTTGCTTACTTTGGACACAAAGATGATGAAAAATTTCATCAAGCATTGAACAAGCTAGTAGCCGAAAAAGTCAATAATCAGCCAGTAAGTAACCCTACTTTTATCGTTAACGACTCGGGTTATAAACAGGGTGATACGGTAGCAAACCTTTCCTTATCTTCCATTGATGATGTACTTATCGATATACCCTTTAATAGACCTAAGAGTAAAAAAGTGGGCTTAGTCTTCTTTGGCCCTTGGTGTGAATGGTATTTAGAAGAAACAGAGCCTAAAACCTCTAAAGCCTGTAAACAGGTTCGTGAACTCTTAGAGAGTAAATCAAAAAAATCGAATATTCAGTGGATAAACATTTCAACTAACTTATGGTCATCTGTTGCCGATTTGCAGGATTACCGAAAGAGTTATAAAACAACCTTGCCCATTGTATTTGACAAAACAGGTAACTTGTTTACTCAGTTTGATGTCAACCAGCTTCCTACTATTATCCTGATAGATGCTAACGGAAAAATAAGTCTAAAGTCTTCCATTCAAGATGATGATTTTGCCGCGGCTTTACACATTATTTCAAAACTTAAGTAAACCCAGTAATTTAGCAATATAAGGACAGTATGAAACATATTATTCAAGTCATCCCATGGTTTATCATCTTGATCTGCTCATCAAACGTCATGAACACACAAGCCAGTGAAAGACAGAAACTCATTGCTATTTCTATGCTTGTGGCATCAGATAAACCTGCCCCAGAGCAGACACAAACGTTAGCGTTAATCATGAAACCACGTAAAGGATGGCATGGTTACTGGCGTAACCCTGGTGATGCAGGATTTCCTGCGAGTTATGATTGGCAGTTACCCAAAGGGGTTAGCATAGCAAAGGTTCAATATCCTGCGCCAAGTCAGCTTATGACCAGAAATTTTATGAATTATATTTATCACGATGAATTCGTTCTGCTTGCACCGCTAACGATTGATAAAAGTATTGCTATGGGTACAAAAATCACCGTAAAACTTGATATCAGTTACTTAGCCTGTAGCCCAATAAGCTGTATGCCTGAGCAGCAAAAAGTTGCAACCACATTCGTTGTGGGTAATGGCACTAGTGATAATAATCAGGCTAAATTCAATCAATGGCGCGACAAATTACCCAAGCCATTAGACTCAAAAGGACAGTTTTCCTCAGATGAAAAACGCTTTACACTTTCTTTGCCTTTACCTAGTTCAATAGCAAGTAGCAACGCGCATATTTATCCTGTTATCAATAACATGATAATAAATAATGCTCCGCAAGCCTTTATTCATCATGATGGTTTGCTGACGATGCAAACTCAAGTTGGCGATGAATTTGGCTCGTTATTTCAGGGCGTATTAGTGCTAGATAATGGTATTGCCTTAAGTTTTAAAGCAGATAACACTGAGCATGTCTCGTTCCCAGTAAACAGTAAACAGTAATAACCATTGCCCAAGCCAAAACCAAAATACATGGTCACTTGGCATAACCGCTTTGCTTGGGGCTATGTTAGCTGGTTTATTATTAAATGTGATGCCCTGTGTGTTCACCATTTTAAGTTTAAAAACATTAAGCCTTTCACGTCAGATTTCTGAAAAACAGGCCAAAAGAGGAGCGATAGCTTACTCCCTTAGTACGGTTTTTGTCTGTGTTTTATTAGGTGGGTGATCTTAGGATTACGAGTGTTGGGGCATCAAATTAGTTAGGGATTTCAGTTACAAAGCCCTAGGGTTATGGCGACTTTAATATTATTGATGAATGCTATTGGCTTTAATCTAGCCGGCTTGTTTGAGATCGCCACCTTAACTTCGGGCTTTGATCTTCAAGATAAAAAATCCACCCACTTGAGCAACAAGCCGGTTTCCCGGCTTCTCACCTAATGCCAGCCGTTAGTACTTAACAAACACCACACTGGATAATGCCGGCACAGTAAAACCGTTTTCATCGGCTTTACTCTGCTTTAGTAAAGCATCCAGGCTATTTTGTTGGATGGGATGCAGTTGATAATCCTTAGCTTGAGGGTAAGCAAATGTTTGTGCTTTAGTACTGGTATTAAAAATCACCAGTAAACTTTCCACATTTTCATCAACGCGTTGGCCAAGTGTGTCATCTACTTTCATTACCAACAAACCTAAAGTTTGATTAGCCACTGAATGCTGACTTAGGTTAAGAAAACTCACCTTGGCGATAATATCCTCAGCGGTTGTTAATCTAAATAATGGCGAGCTCATACGTAGAGCTATCATCTCTTCAAATATCTTAGCGCTAAAACCAATGTCTTGAGCGCTAACCTGATCTCGTCCTTGATGACCTTTACGTACTTGGTTAATTAACGGCCAGTTCTCTTGGTCTTTATCACTGGGCGGCAAACCAACATGGTAGTAATTTTTATGCTGAGTAAAATCAACACGATTAAACCAATCGCCATAGTCATAACTGTCTCTAAGAAAAGATTTTGAGCGCATAAATTCACTGCCCATATGCAAAAAGGGAATACCTTGAGCATAGAGAACAAACGACAAGCTTTGTAAATGCATTCTAACGCGATCAGCGGTTGAAACATCAAAAGCCAAACGATACTGGCTGTTATCCCACAGCGTTTGATTATCATGCTTTGAAACATAATTAATAGTATCAGCAGGGTCTAAGGCGTAGCCTGTTGGCTGATCGCCATAAGGAATATCTTTGCCTAGTATCGCTTTACCCTCAATAAGATAAAGCGGAAAGTTTGATAAATTCCCCGTTAAACCAATGCGTAGCTGATCCATGCGAAGATGGTATGCTTGCAAATTATTTTTTTGAGATGAAATACTTTGTGTTTGACGTTCGTTTGGCTGCATCAGTAAACCATTACCTAGCCCTTGTGAATCACGCGTATTATTACCACCACCACGCACGGCATCACGCAATCTGTCGCTATAAGTACCAATTTCACTGCCGCCTAGCTCTAGTTGACTCGCTTGAACAAAACGAGTGTTGTTCGCAACTTCACCAAAGTTCCAACCTTCGCCATAAAAATAAGTATCCGCATCCACTGCTCGCACCGCTTCTCGCGCTGCCAGCATGGCACTTTTTGTTTGATGACCCATTAAATCAAAACGAAAGCCATCTATTTTATAATCACGCGCCCAAGTCACCAATGAATCTGACATTAACTTGGCCATCATCACCCGCTCGGTCGCGGTATTGCCACAGGTGTTACAGGTTGACTGTTCGACTTCACCGGTAATGATATTAAGCCGGTGATAATAATGGGGCACAATTTTATCAAGCACCGACTTTTCTTTTAAACCAAATTGATAAGTATGATTATAAACAACATCCATAATGACGCGAAAACCTAGGCGGTGAATACTTTGCACCATTTCACGAAACTCAACTAAACGGCTTTTACCTTTTGGACTGAGTGCGTAACTCCCCTCGGGTACCGTGTAATGAAAAGGGTCATAACCCCAGTTAAAATTATCAAATTGACGCAGTTCACTCACCATTTTTTGCGCTTGAGCACTGCTAGCATCAAAACTAGCGAGTAGTGATTTCAAGCTTTGTTCTTCACTGAAATCATTTAAATAAGAAAAATCAGTGCTACAAATATGGCTAGTTGGCGCAATATCACATACTTTTACCTTTACTTGAGCAAGAGTATCATTGATATCCACCGACTGACTGTCGTCTTCATTAATAGTGGCTAAATCGTAAGTGGGCAGTAAATGAATATTGTTTAAGCCCGCTTTTTTAAGTGCCTTTAAATGGCTTATGCCACTGGAATTTTGCTCGCTAAACGCTTTGTATTTTCCTCTAAATTTATTATTCGACAGCGCATTATCATCAGAACTAAAGTCTCTAATGTGCGTTTCATAAAATATATTATCTTCAATATTTTCAACCTTAGGCACAGTCTGGCTTTGCCAGTTAAGCGGTTGCGTAGTCGCATCATTTAAATCAACTACCTGTGAATACTGACTATTAACAGACAAGCTAAGTGAATATGGGTCTGTGGTGATCAGTGTTTCTATTTGCTTTGATTGAGGATGATAAACCGTGACTTGGTATTGATAATAAGCGCCATCGAGTGAGCTATCGCCGACAACAGACCAAATACCAGACTTGGTATCTTCAAGCATTGTTAGGCTAGCGGTTGATAAGGGAGATAAATCGTCATTAAAAAGTAATAATTTGACCTTTTGCGCTGTTGGAGCCCATAACTTAAAGCTCACGTCATTTTCAGTGATCTTTGTGCCTAAGTTTGTTTCTTCATTGGCATCATTTTCACCTTGCGTATAAAGGGCGTCTAACACCGCGCCCGTTTGTACGAAATGCACATCTTGTATTTGCTTATTTTGCGCCAGCCCAACAACCACTAATGGCTGCTTTAACCACGCTTTAGCTTGCGAAGGTAACAACTCAACTTTATAGGCTTGAAAGTCAGCAAGATGTGGGAATTTTTTCATTAAATAATCAGGCAAATTAACCGCTAATAAATCAAGGGCCGCAAAATCTGTTTTTGCTAGCTTGAGTAACTGGTAAAGTACCTGTTGGTTAGCTTTAGGCATAACCAATAAATTTGGCGTTAGCCAGTGAACTGAACTATCACTCGCTTGAGCCACTAGCTCAGCAGGTACAAGTGAGTTTGCTTCAGCTACCGCTGCAAGCGAATTGCTCTTTTTCGACTGTTCACTGCAAGCCGTTAACAGTAGCGCAGCAAAACATGATGCATAAATAAAAAGTGATCTATAGTGCTTTTTCATTGTAACCAATCAAGTAAGTTTTCCTTGCCCTTAACTTACTTGTTAAGGGCATATAAAAAAACCCATTTTGCTATTTTGCATACGTATTCAGTTTAATATTACCCGCTAGTATGGCGACTGTATGGCTAATATATGGCTACTGAGTATCATTGAAGCTGCTCGATGCAACTTCAATCAGTCAGGTTAATTTGAGCAGTATAGTTTGGGCTGTATCAATTAAATCAGCTTATTGCTATGACGTTGACGCAACCATAAAATGGCCTAGCTTAAGCAAGTATCTGATCGGACTAAAACAACTTATACCGCGTTATTTAGTTTCTCATCAGCATTCTCATCAACACCCTCATCAACAGAGTGACTTACTTATTTTAATAACTGTCGTTGCATACGTATTCAATCGATTTTTTGGATAAATACACCGAGTGAATACGTATGCATACGCTATTCATCTGCCAGTCAGCGCTTTATATTAAAGTTGTTCAGAAATGGCCGTCTGTTTAGCTTTATTTAACCAGATGACATGACATGACAAGACTAATAAAAAATATAATTATTAAGCTAATGGGAAAATAGCTTATAAAAATTAATTAAGCTCATGGGAAAATGGCTTATAAAAATTAATTAAGAATCAGCCAGGGGAACCTTTCAATGTTAAATTTTAAACCAAGTAAAATGACGTTAGCGTTAATTTCAAGTGGCCTTATCGCCTTAAGCACACCAACGTTTGCTGCTGAAGAAGTCGCCGCAGCGAAAAAGAATGACGAAAAAGAAATTGAAGTCATTCAAGTTAGTGGCTTTCGTAAAAGTATTGTCGAATCTATCAACCTTAAGCGTTATTCATCAAACGTAGTTGAGGCTATTTCAGCAGAAGATATAGGTAAATTGCCAGATTCTTCAATTGCTGAATCAATTGCTCGTTTACCGGGCCTAGCAGCGCAGCGTATTGATGGCCGTGCGAGCAAAGTAAGTATTCGTGGTTTTGGCGAAAATGAAAGTGGCACCACCTTAAATGGTCGTGAGCAAGTGTCTATTGGTGATAACCGCGGCGTTGAATTTGACCTGTACCCCTCTGAAATTATGAGCGGCGTTACCGTTTATAAAACACCCAATGCTAGCCTTGAAGGTGAAGGTATCGCCGGTGTAATCGATTTACAAACCATTAAACCGTTAGACCAAGACGGTCGTGTTATTCAATTTAATGGTACCTATGAAAAAACCAGTTTTGATAAGTTAAACCCTGATGGTGATAATGATGGTTTAAAAGGCACGTTCTTCTATATGGATCAATTTGCTGATGATACCTTAGGTGTCGCTTTTGCCTACACCACCATGGCCTCGCCTAACCAAGAAAAGCGTTGGAATGCATGGGGTTATCCTGAATTTGAATATGAAGATGGCTCAAAAGGTTCTATCTTAGGTGGTGCTAAGCCATTCGTTCGCTCATCTAACTTAGAGCGTGACTCAGCTATGTTAGTGATTGAAGCTACGCCAACCGATGACATAAAAATGACCTTTGATGCACTTTATGTCGACTTTTTAGATACTAAAATTTTACGTGGTATTGAAATACCTTTCGCATGGGGTCAAGGTTCTATTTCGGCTGATACCGCGGTAATTGACGCGGCAACAGGCTTTGTTACCAGTGCAATCACACAAGATCAACGCGTTGTAGTACGTAATGACTATGAAGAACGTGAAGCACAATTAATGTCATTAGGTTTTAATACTAACTGGGCCGTAACGGATGGTTGGACATTAGATTTTGATGTGGCTTATTCAAAAGTTGAACGTGATGTGTACAGTGTTGAAAGTTATGCTGGTACGGGTCGTGGTGATAGTCGAGGTGCTGGTGATGACTTAGGTTACACTTTTAACTCAGGCAATACCGGTGCTACCTTCGCTCACGGCTTAGATTATAGCGACTACAACCTAATGCAACTCGGCGGTCCACTAAGTTGGGGTTGGAGTGGCGCATTAAATGACCAATATGGCGTTACCGGTACTGAGTACGAAAACCAATTACAAGATGGCTTTATCAATACCCCAAGCATTGATGATGAGCTAATGTCATTAAAGTTTGCTGCTAGCCAAGAGCTTGATTCAAACTTCATCACTGAAATTACTTACGGCGTTGCTTATCGCGAACGTGAAAAAACCAAACAGTCTGAAGGTTATTTCATGACCTTAAGTGATTTTTCTCTTGATAATCCAGGCATGAAAGTTGTACCAGAAGAATACCGTGAAGGCACTGCTAACTTAGACTTTATTGGTATGGGCGATATGATCGCTTATGACACTATGGGCTTAATCAAAGATGGTTATTATAACCTAATGCAAGAAAGCTTAACTAATCCAACCCATGCCACCAAGTCTTGGATGGTCAATGAAAAAGTAATGTCTGCTTTTGTACAAGCTGAAATATCTTCTGAAATTGCGGGTATGCCATTAACCGGTAATGTGGGTGTACGTTATGTTTATACCGACCAATCGTCACAAGGTAATGCTTTTAACACCGTTGATGGTTTAGTGGTTACTCAACCGACTGACGTGAGCCATGACTATAGTCACTTT
Organism: Colwellia sp. MB02u-9; assembly: GCF_014077085.1. Lineage (NCBI taxonomy): Bacteria > Pseudomonadati > Pseudomonadota > Gammaproteobacteria > Alteromonadales > Colwelliaceae > Colwellia > Colwellia sp. MB02u-9. The sequence goes on along the minus strand of NZ_JACGVF010000059.1, from coordinate 8,445 downwards.
TTACCGAGTGTAAACTTGTCAATGCAAATTGACGATACTCAAACATTACGCTTTGGTGCTGCAAAAACTATTTCTCGTGCACGTTTAGATGAAATGAATGCGTCATTTAACGCCTCATATAATCAACAACCCGATACCGAAGGTAACTACTGGAGTGTCTCAGGTGGTAACCCTTCACTTGAGCCAAAAGAAGCCATTGGACTTGATTTATCTTATGAAAATTACTTCAGTGCTGAAGGTTACTTTTCCGTAGCTCTTTTCCACAAAGATTTACAAAACTGGATCTTTGATGGTAGTTACGCCGTGGATATGACTGGCGTAGCAAACCCAGCTACAGGTGAAATACCCGCAACAACATCAGGTACGGGTAATGGTAAAGTCAATGGTGGCGAAGGCACACTTTGGGGTTATGAATTATCGGCAACTTTACCTCTTAACATGCTAACAGAGCATCTTGATGGTTTCGGACTTATTGCGAGTTATACTGGCATTGAATCTGATATGAAAGATCAAAATGATAATGACTACGAGTTACCTGGTTTATCTAAAAGTATTACCAGTGCGACCTTTTATTACGATAAAAATGGTTTCTCTGCTCGTGCCAGTATGCGTAAACGTGATGCCTTTAAAGGTGATGTTTACGGCCTAGGTTTCAATACAGTACAAGTTGATATTGTGGGTGAAACTATTGTTGATGCACAAATTGGTTATGACTTCGCTGAAGGTGGTTTTGAAAGCTTAGAAGGTTTATCTATCTTCTTACAAGGTTATAACTTAACTGAAGAGCCATTCACCTCATTACAAGGTGACAATGCACTACAAGTCCGTGATTACCAAGACTACGGTAGCTCTTATTTATTAGGCTTTAGCTACAAAATGTAATTTTTTAGTCTAGTGCGATAAAGTAAAGCCCTTGTGATAATCTCTTGCAAGGGCTTTTTTATACCAATTTCATTAATTAGGTGGTCTACTTTATACGCAGGAAAAATGGCCAAATACAAGGCATTTATTTTAATAACTAGTTGTTCTAATTATTAAATAAATAACGCAGTAGTGGGTTATTTTAACCAGTAAAAATGATCAGATAATGAGTGAGATTGGTATTAATTAACCTACACTGCTATCACGCTCGAGAAATATTATGCATAAAAATAACACTCAAGGTCAGATAAAAAATATCGTTATTGTCGGTGGTGGTACCGCTGGATGGATGACAGCTTCACTACTCGCAAAAGTACTAGGTAAAACCCTCAATATTACTTTAGTTGAATCAGATAAAATTGGCATTGTTGGTGTGGGTGAAGCCACCATACCTCCTATCGTTAACTTTAACAGCGCTATTGGCATTGATGAAAAAGCGTTTATTAAAGCCACTAAAGGCACAATGAAACTGGGGATAGAATTTAATCACTGGCATCAAGACGGTGAGCGCTATATGCATGCTTTTGGCAGCATAGGTAAAAAATTCCCTTTCTGTGATTTTCATCATTTCTGGCAAAAACATCAACAATTACAAAGTGGCAGCGACAATATTGACGGTAACAGTTTCTGGGATTATTCCTTAAACTACCAAGCCGCTAAGCAAGGTAAGTTCGCGCCAATTAAACACATTCCCAATACCAATTTACCTGGGTTAGCCTACGCTTATCACTTTGATGCCGGTTTATACGCTAAATTTTTACGTAAACACGCAGAGGACTTAGGGGTAAGGCGCATTGAAGGAACGATTACCGACATAGCGCAAGATCATAAATCAGGCGATATCAACAGCGTAACACTTGAAGATGGCACCAGTATTAGCGGTGATTTATTTATTGACTGTACGGGCCTAGCGGCTATTTTAATAGAAAAAACACTCAGTACCGGTTATGACGACTACTCTCACTGGTTGCCCTGTGATCGTGCCATCGCCGTACCTTGTGAAAAAACCGATAATATTGAAGCTTACACCCGCTCAACTGCCCATAAAGTTGGCTGGCAATGGCACATTCCACTGCAACATAGAACAGGGAATGGCTTAGTTTATGCCAGTAAACACATGAGTGATGAAGAGGCTAAAGCGTTATTACTCAAAAACATTGACGGTAAACCGCTAGCCGAGCCAAAAATAATCTCATTTAAAACCGGTCGCCGCCGTAAGCAATGGAATAAAAATGTTATTGCCATTGGTTTATCTAGTGGCTTTTTTGAACCCTTAGAAGCCACTAATATTCACTTAATTCAAATGGCTGCCACGCGCTTAGTTAAATTTTTTCCTCACTACGGTATTAACCTTGAAGAAGTTAACGAATTCAATCGTCAATCAAAGGTGGAGTCTGAAGGTATTCGCGATTTCATTATTTTACATTACAAACTTAATAACCGCCGCGATAGTGAATTTTGGCGGGCTTGTCAGCGCATGGATGTACCTAAGTCATTAATGAATAAAATTCAGTTATTCAAAAAAACAGGGAAAGTATTTTGTCAGCCTGACGATTTATTTACTGAAACAGCATGGCAACAAGTCATGATAGGTCAAGGTAATATACCCGAAGATTATCACCCATTAGTGGATACCTTATCAGAAGAACAGGTAGACGATTTAATGAAAAACTTAAAAATATTAATCAATCGCACGGTAGAAACTATGCCAAGCCATGATGATTTTTTACGTTCACTATAAGCGTGTTTGGTAACAACAAACCTATAACTTAAAAACCTATAACTTAAAAACCAGTAACTTAAAAAATAATAGTCTAACAAAGCTATCGTTTAAAAAAGCGGTGAATTAACAAATTTACCGCTTAAACATATCTTCATGAGGTGTATGCAATCCGTTGTTCTACTTCTGTGGACGTGGCACTTGCAGCACCTAAAAAAAATAGCATCATGACTAAAATAGATTTCATCATAACTTTTTCTAAAGCTTATTGTTCAGTTTCACTACTAGGTTTTATTTAATAGGACTAGGTTTAGAAACCTGTTCCATTAAATCATTATTCCATTTTCCTTCTACCGATACATGCGCTAAAGCGCCCAACATAACGGCTTCAATTAAGTTATGGTTAACATAAGCATAACTACCAGGTTGTTTAAAGGTATACATTGCTGCTACAGCTGAACCGCCAAGTACTGACCATGTTTCTTGATTAGTGATCGGTGTGTCATTAAATGAACCACCTGGCCATACAAGATCGCCGTGACCACCAATCAAATGGATACGGGTGTCACGATTTGCTTCTGAATGTAGGAATAAAACCGTTTCCCCCACTTTGGCTGTCATGGCATTTTCCCCCGTTAAAGCACCCACTTTGCCATTAAAGGTAATATGTGTCGGAATTAAACCTCGCATTACAGCCATAGTTTCAGCCATGCCCTCTGCCGGTGAGTTATAACGTTTGTATTTACCATGGTCATCTTTAGGCACATACCAATCTTGCTCGCCGATATAATAGGCTTTGTCATAGCTTACAGGTTGACCCTTTTCATCTTTTAAACCTTCACGAGGTAAAATCATAATAGCGCCATTCATACCTGAAACAATATGGAATGGAATCATTACACCACCTGGTGCACAATGATAAACAAACACACCCGCTTTAGTGGCTTTAAAACGAAGTACAACTTGTTCGCCAGGAGATACATCAGTTAAAGCACCCCCACCCAAAGCACCTGTTGCCGCATGAAAATCTATGTTATGGAGCAGTGTATTTGTTTTAGGATTTTTCAGGGTTAGCTCCACATAATCCCCTACATGCGCGACAATCATTGGACCCGGGTTTGAACCTTCAAAGGTCATTGCTTGGACAAATGCGCCTGGTGATATTTCCATCTCTTTTTCAACCACTTCCATGGTCATGGCAATAATTTTAGGGCCACCCTTAGCCACTTGCTCATGCTTAGGTAAAAATGGTGGTGCTACTAATATTTGTGTTACGCGCTCAAGTCCTTGCGCCTGTGATGCAAGGCCTACTTTAGCCGTATCAAGTGTCTCACCAGCATATGACCCTGCCGAAAAGGTTACCAGTGTTGTAGTGACTGCGATACTTAGGGCTAATTTTTTAAAAGGATTCACATTATGTCTCCAAGGTTTATTATCAATTACGTTCTAACCAACGCTAAGTCGTAACCATACCTCAAAACTTTTATATATCATTGATTTAGATCAAAAGAGCCATTGACACATCTAAATCATTTAAACGACATTGGTAATGCTTTTTACAACATTGCCGTAGTGTCGCCATCAGAAAAATGAAAATAGACAGCAACTAAGCATAAAAACATTTGGAATATACCTAACTCGAAACTCGGCAAGACATACTGAAAAATACATACTGAACAAGACATACTGAATGAAATAGCTTACCTCACACCAAAACCTCAACAAGTGAGGTTGACTTCAACTTGTCGCCAAAAAAAGCTAACAGAGGGGGTTGTTGTGGATAAATTACGATAATTAATTCTCTATTAAGATTTTTAATGCAATAGAGTGTTTAAAACGAGCATCAGTAATTCAGACCGGTATTTGATTTCATGGTAACTCAATGACTATGGTGGATAAGCGGACTATATATTGAGATAAATTTTAGTCCGCTGACCTAAGAGGTAACCGATAACTAGCTTCCGCTCAACACATAGCATAGTGAGCTTCCAACTTTAGTTGATTTTGCCTATTGGGTGTTGCCATATTTATTGAGATGCTGCCAACTTTATTCAGCTGCTACTTCAGGCCAGTTTATTTTTGAGCCATCAATACCATTTTTACAACTCATAGGATCATTACCTTTATAGTTTCTACAGCCCCAAAATTCGCCATTTTTACTGGAACGTAACACCATCTCTGCATTACATTTTTCACAAGTGGGTATGACATTTTGACATGATGGATTTAAACAAATTTTAAAGCCTTTATGACGTTTTTGGCTCATGGGGCTTGCACAGTTAGCGCAAGGTTGTTCTGTATGCTCGCAGCGCGGAAAGTGTGAACAGGAATAAAAAGCGCCATACTGACTGGCGCGTTTTTTTAATCTGCCGGTTTCACAAACCAGACAATTTAGCTCATCAATAAATGCTTGGCTGACTGCACTGCCAAATTCATCCAGCTCAAGGTCAAGGCTATGTTCATCGATAAGCTCTTTAACAAAGCAACTAGCATTGCTCATATCGGCAATAATATAAACTCTGTCTTTAGCCCTGGTTAGCGCGACATAAAATAAACGCCGCTCTTCTGCATAAGCAAAAGCTTCTTTTTTAGCGAGCAGTGCATCAAGCAGTGCGGGCGTTGCTTTTTCAGAAGGAAAGCCATGCGCACCTTTTTTCAGTCCGATAATAATCACATAATCAGCCTCTTTACCTTTTGAAGCATGAAAAGATTGCGCTTCAATGTTTAATAGCGAGTATTGATTATTTAACTGCTTTAACGCTGCTTTACTGGGTAACTGAAACCAAAAACGCGCTAGTAAGTAAACACTCACTGGCTGAGATACTTTAGCTGAAATAGCGGCTAAAGCCTCATCAACCGCGCCATTTTCCAGCTCATCAATGACATTTTTATTTGATGAGTTAAAAGCCGCATTCTCACGTTTCAGCAGTGAAACCGCAGGAGCTTGAACCTGTTTAAATGCGTTAATTTTTTTATGAATTTGTGCCGGATTTTTACCAATAAAATTGCTGGCGACTTTGCCAATTTGATTATTAAAACGAAAGGTTTTATCTAATACTGATTGCGTGGTGGCGCCAAAATAATTAGCAAAACCTGTGGTTAACCTCAGGTCTGCACCACTAAAACGATAAATAGCTTGCCAGTCGTCACCAACGGCAAAAATTGAACAGGCATTATTATTATCACGTAATGCTTTAACTAATCGCGCCCGTGGCGCTGATATATCTTGAAATTCATCCACCATAATATAACGCCACGGCGATTTAAATTGCCCCGTTTGAACATAAACTAGCGCTTTATTGATCATATCTTCAAAATCAATTTCTGCTTGGCGTTTTAAATGGGCTTCATAGGCAGTTAAAATGGGCTTAAGTAACACCAGTGCCTTGGCGGTTTGCTGTGGATCAGCAGAATGGGCAATAACCTTATCTTTTAAGCTATGCTCTAACGCGGCCTCTAAGCTTGAGTCGACATCAGCCGCTTTATAAAGCCCAACTAACTGATAAAACAAGCTAGCGAGTACGGTTATTCGTCCACTTTCTTTTAAACTTTCCAGTATCGCTTCATCAGGCAGTACTTCAACGGCAATTTTTTGGCGAGTAAAAAACGCGGCTAACGCGCTAATTAACCGACCTTGTTTATGCTGCGCGTAGCTTAATTCAAGACAAGGGGTTTGATAATGCTGATGAGTATTGCGCTTCCATGTTATCGCCTCATGGTAGGCCTTTTTATCAATAAAAGGCGCGGTATTGCCTTGCTCATCTATAGCGTAATATTCAATATAAACATTCAATTCAGGCAGAAAAAAGTTTGGTTGATATTGCTTACGCGCTATGGTTTTTAGCTTGTGTGCATAGCTAGCCTCATATTGGTATTCTATACCGTGATTAAATAACCAATTGGCAATAGTGAGCTCAGCAAAACTTTTAACTTTATCGCCTTTTAAACTCCGAATATCGTTGTCGGTTAAATATTGGTAGTACTCACCTAAGCTATTAAAATCAAAATCGTTTCGCTCAACGTAATAGTACTGAGTGAAATATTCGATGAGTAAATATCGATACTGAGCATGCTGATCAATTAAGCGTTCAAAACAGCTTTGGATCCACTTAGCCTTAGTTTTTTCATCTGTCGCTAATACCGACAAGCTAGGTTTAACCCCTTCCACCTGAGCAATAATATTTAGGCCTAAACTATGAAAAGTTGTCGCACTTATTTCAGTAGTCGCCAGTTTGTCTTTTATTCTTTCATCCATTTCGTCAGCGGCTTTACGGCCATAAGCCAGTAATAACATTTCACTAGGCTGCGCTTGTTGGCTATTAAGTAAATACCCGGCCCGCCCCACCATAACACTGGTTTTGCCTGTGCCAGCGCCCGCTAACAGCAAATTATTATCATTGTCGATAATACAAGCTCGACGCTGATGTAATGTTAAAGGATTAGACTCAACATCATCAAAAAAGTGTTGATGAACTTGCAGCTGCCGCTTGATATAGCGTTCACGACAATCATCTATATCCTGCGCTTGCCAATGTTGGTAATGGTTAAGCAATTGCAGTTTTTCAGTCACTATTGCTTTTGCTTTACTCTTGTTTATCCAAGGAAACCAACGCGTAAACTCTTGATTAACGGTTGATTGAACGCGTTTAATAGTCGATTGTCGTAGATATTGCTCATGGGTGATTTTTTTTATCGCACTTAATAAGGTGTCAAGCCGTTGCATGTTAGCCCCGACCCAGAGTTGCTGACAATGGCCCTGCTGCATAAGCCTTGAACTATAAGCTAGCATAGTAAGAACATAGCTTTTATTAGCCGTTTTTAAGGTAACAATTTGCCCAAAAAAACTGATACAAAACATCGGAGGGGCTAGAAGATCTTGCCATTTAATTTCGATTAAATTGTTTTCAACATCAAAAGACAAGCCAATTTCATTGATATTAATTGTCGTGTTTTTACCTATAAAACGGCCAAAAACACTTGAAGGGATATATTTCATTTACAACAAAAACCTAACACTGGAGAGAGAAAACAGGGAAAGAACTTATTCTAACATTAGTCATGTAAACAGGTAGAAATAAAAAGCACTAGGCACTTTGTAGGTTGGACTTTAGTCCATCAAGTTAAATGAAATTTAACCGTCAACAGCACAAATACCGAAAAAAAATATTACCCGTGATAGCTGTTTGTTAACCCACCTCGTTAATTTCCCGCTAAGCAGTTGACAGACTAAAGTCCATCCTACAAAAATCACAAGAAAAATCACAACCAAACGCCCAACGCCAAATATTCACCCGCAAACCCTTGTAGGTTGGACTTTAGTCCATCAAGTTAAATGAAATTTAACCGTCAACAGCACAAACACCGAAAAAATAATACCCGCGATAGCTGTTTGTTAACCCATCTCGTTAATTTCCCGCTAAGCAGTTGACAGACTAAAGTCCATCCTACAAAAATCAAAAGAAATTCACAAAAAATCATACAAAACTCACAAAAACCCCTGCACACAACGCCAAATGACCACCCGTAGGCACTTTGTAGATACCATCTCTCTATACCGATTTCAAACACTCATTTAAATTGCTTGAGATCGGTATTCGCTTTGGTGCTTTAACACCCCAAAACAAATCTGTACTAACTTTCTCATTGCAGCGCCAGCGCCTGCATTTTTGTTTTTCCTGTCTTCAATAAACGTTCATATTGAATCTTAATATCAGGATTATATTTAGTGGCAACAATCGCAGCCATGTATAAAACAGCCCGTATTCGACCCGGTCCATTTTTACATAATGTTGTTCGCCCCTTCA
>NZ_JACGVF010000058.1:0-230 GCF_014077085.1 Colwellia sp. MB02u-9 | reverse complement strand
ACACTGATGACAATACCTGAGGTGGTACCAATATCATCATTAGTCGGTGTGCCCGTTAAGCTACCGGTTATTGTGCTAAACGTTGCCCAGCTAGGTTTAATGTTAATACTAAAGCTTTGGGTATCCCCTACATCAACATCAGAAACTATAGGAGTAAAGCTGTAGGCAGTATCTTCAGCTACCGTTGTGGCTGGTGTACCTGTTATTACCGGCGCATCGTTGGTGTTTGA
>NZ_JACGVF010000057.1:0-3064 GCF_014077085.1 Colwellia sp. MB02u-9 | reverse complement strand
AGCAGAAGACTTGGGTAAGGCGGGTTACGATACATCAGTGAGTACAGCCGGTGTTATTTCGATTAGAGCAACCGGTGTTGCTGGCATTGATATTTCAGGGGCGACTGCTGCAGATACAGCATTAGACGGAACCGATAGTTCAGCCGGTACTTCAAGTTTTTCATCTAAATTAGAATTAAGTAGTAATGACACATTCTCAATTTCAGGTACGACGGGAACTATTTCAGGAGATACAGGCTCTACTCAAACCAAAATATCTTCATTAGATATATCAACAGGTGCAGCTAGTGCACAAAGTGCACTAGCAACTATCGATTCGGCATTGGCTCAAATTGATAACCAAAGAGCTGATTTAGGTGCGGTGCAAAACCGTTTTGACTATACCATCAGTAATTTATCTAATATTCAAGAAAATTTATCCGCGTCACGTGGCCGTATTCAAGACACTGACTTTGCGGTAGAAACAGCAAACTTGACTAAGAGCCAAATATTGCAACAAGCAGGTACGTCAATCTTGTCGCAAGCTAACCAATTACCACAAGCCGCATTAAGCTTGTTAGGTTAGGTCTCCAGCTCACACTAGTATAGATTTTATGTTAGTGGCATAAGTGAAGGAAGGGGCTATTACTCCTTCCTTTTTGCGTTTTATCGTTAATGAAATGTCACCTTAAAGTAGTATTAATAATAGACAGTAACGTCATGTGTTTAGGTGATAAAAAGGGGTCAGAGATGAATGTAACTAATACCGCCAATACCGTTGCTGATTTAAGTAACTCAACAAAGATTGAATTAAACAGTGACAAAGCTGAGCGATCAGCTTTACATAAAGCAGAGGCTGAAAACGATTTAGCAAAAAATACAGCCCGTATTGAAGAGCAAAGTAAAACCAGTATCAGTGAAGCAAGCAAAACACAAGCGATGACACCCAAGCAATTGGAAAAGGTGGCGCAACAATTGCAAGATTTTATGGGTGAAATGAATCGAAGTTTAGAATTTTTAGTCGATAAAGATTCGGGACGCGATGTTATTAAAGTGCTAGATAAAAGCACCGGCGATTTAGTTAAGCAATATCCGTCGGAAGAAGTGTTGGGTATTATTTCTAAATTGTCTAATGCAACGGGTAACTTGATAGATACAGAAATATAAGCTCGATTAACAGTTATTTTAACGGCTATTATTTACGCTCTATTTGCTATTGTTTTTAATGGCCGTTATTTATTTAGGTATACTTTTAGTTAGCACTTACTGCAACAAAAATTGGTGAAATTATGGTAGATATTGCCTTTACAGGTATAGGCTCAGGCCTTCAGGTTTCTGAAATTGTTGACGCGATTGTCGGTGCTGAACGGGCACCGTTTGAAAGTCGTTTAAATCGTCGCGAAGCCGCAATAACAACAGATATTTCTGCTGTTGGTGCGTTAAAAGGTGGCTTGCAAAATGTCGCTGACGCTATCGAAAATTTAGCCAGTACAGATAAATATCAACAAAGAAATATCACTGGCTCGGATGATTTTGTTGCACTAAGCAGTACAAAAAGCGCTGAAGTGGGTAGTTATTCTGTTCAGGTTGACCAACTAGCCAGCACGCATAAACTCGTTTCGGCGGGCATTGACAGTAGCGAAGCTGTAGGTGAAGGTACCTTAACTTTTGCTTCAGGTAGTAACAGTTTTGATATTAGCGTATCAAGCAGTGCAACATTAGGTGATATTCGCGACTCGGTTAATGACAGCCTAGATAACGACTCAATTACCGCCACTATTATTACCGATGATAACGGCCAACATCTTGTTTTTACCAGCAAAGAAACCGGTCTTGCTAACGCCATTAAAGTGACGAGCAACGATGTTTCTGACGGTAACAATACTGACAATATGGGCTTATCTCGTTTAGCTTATGATGCTGACTCAGCCTCGCCTACCTTTGCCAAAAATCTTTCAGAAACTAGTGCAGCAACTGACGCAAAAATAACCATAGATGGTGCCTTAGTGGTCACCAACAGTAGTAATGAATTTGTTGATGCTATCGACGGCATAACCATTACAGCAAAAAAAGTGCATGATGTTGATGACGATATCAGCAAAGCGAGTGTGTCTGAAAACAATGCTAATATTAAAGCGGGTATTGAAGGCTTTGTAAAAAGTTATAACGAACTGGTTGATCTTAGTAAGCAACTTGGTGCGTCAAGCGAAGATGGAGTAGGCCCACTTGCGGGCGACTCACTATTACGTGGTGTAATGGGTAAGCTACGCCAAGAGCTTAGTAGCTCATTTGCCAGTAGTGGCAGTGACAATTTAACCTTGAACCAATTAGGTGTTCGTGCAGACCGCTTTGGTAAATTAGAACTAGACAGTGAAGATTTAAATGAACAAATAGCATTGAATGTTGGCGGAGTGCAAAACTTTTTTGTTGGCTCTGACGATGTCCCAGGTTTTGCTGCTTCACTTAAAACCTTAACTGACTTTTACACTGAGTCAGGCGGTTTAATTGAGGGGCGTATAGACAGTAAAAATAATCAATTAACAAAAATAGATGATGAACGCATCGACTTTACTCGTCGTATTGATTCATTAGAAGCACGATTATTCGCACAATATAATGCTATGGATTTGATCGTATCTAATTTGAATGCGACCAGTAGTTATTTAGAGCAGCAGCTTGATAACTTGCCAGGTGTGGTAAGAAACAATAATTAAGAATCGCTAAAAATAACCATGGATAATCGTTTTGTAGGTCGGACTTCAGTCGCCAATCGTTAAGCGGGTGATTATACTGATGGACCAACAAACCCCTGCAGTGAGTATTATGTTGTTGATCAGTTTTTATGTTGAAAATGGTTAAATTTCATTTAACTTGATGGACTGAAGTCCAACCTTGTATCTCTCTAAATAGAGTAATGAGCTATTATTCTATGACGAGAACTAAGAGAGTTTGAGTCCAAGCTTAAAGCATTGACTTTGGTCTGTAGATAAAACCCTTAGTTCATTTTATCTTAATAAACTGGATGGTATCCAAGTGCCTTTCTAAGAAAGTGACACTGCATGCACAAGGGAAGCTAAAAGATGAA
>NZ_JACGVF010000056.1:0-896 GCF_014077085.1 Colwellia sp. MB02u-9 | reverse complement strand
GACCCTTTCTTTGCTGATATGTCGGTGACTATTATGGGCGGATTAGCGTTTGCCACTATCTTGACCATGATAGCCGTACCTGTGCTTTATAGTGTTTTTTATAAAATTAAGGTAGAGAAAGTGTAGTTTTAATTATTTAGGACGGTTACGATTAACAAAAAAAGCGAACATTAATATGTTCGCTTTTTTATGTTCACGCATCCCCCTGACACTTGAGCTTTCAGACCTTAGTGAGTCCATTCAGCCAGATGAAAGTAGGACGATATATGCTTTTCCTATGGCAAATTTAACACTTTTTTCAATGGCGCTAAATGTTGCTCAAAATGTCGCCATTGTTCAGTGGCACTTTTATAAATGGGTTGACGCACTTGCTCAGAGCTTGGGGTTTTAATATTGCGCTTGGTTTTATGAAAATCGACACACGATTGTTCAAACTCTAAGCCACAAAAATCAAGCATTCTTCGTACTTGTGTTTCTAAATCATCAACCACATCTTCATGATTTACTTTTAATACATAACCCGGTAAGACATCATCCCAATGTGCCATCAATTTTAAATAAGCTTGATAGTAACGACCCATGTCTTCAAGGTCGTAACTAAAATCTTGTCCTTCGGCAAATAACTGTTTAAAACCGCTAAAACAACAAGCCATGGGCGAGCGTCTAGCGTCAATAATTTTAGCATTAGGCAGTATTAATCGGATCAGGCCAATATGGAGAAAGTTATTGGGCATTTTATCAATAAATAAGGGTGCCTTTTCTCGGTAGACCTGAGTTTCGTCAATAAATTGCTGACCAAAGCGTTTGAAATACTCGGGATTAATTTCGTTTAAGTTTTTCGGATATTGGGCTTCTTGATCACTTTTATTATTACTACGGCCTCTTAGTCGTGATGC
>NZ_JACGVF010000055.1:0-7273 GCF_014077085.1 Colwellia sp. MB02u-9 | reverse complement strand
GCGGCTTGCGCTTTACGTGACGACTCATATTCGCCGCCCCAGTCAAGTTTATAACCTTCTGGTAAAGCAATAGCAGCAATTTTAGCTTGTGTACGATTAAACGCCTCACCGGTAGTTTCATTGTATCCGGCCTCCGCTTTAACGGTAATAGTTCGTACACGATCACGTCGATTAATCAGTAGCTCTTCACTGGCATAGTTCATTTTGCCACTTACTTGCTTAAAGGGTATATAAGTTCGTTGACTACTGCTCCACACTAAACTGTTTTCTAAGCCAGCTAATTGATCAGGATTTGTGCTACTATTTCTGGCAATAATTGGATAAAGGTAATCGCCATCTTGTAATTGCCCTATTTGCAAACCATCAGTATAAAACTTTATCGCTTGACTAAAGTCACTCCTTGAAACACCGGCAATGCCTGCCGCTATATCATCATACTCAGGTGCTAAAACAATACCTTTATCGCGCCAGTCATCACGAATATCACGAATATTACCATCTGCAGAATAAATCGCTTTTGCTTGCTCAGCTAACTGCCTTAAAATAGCGGGATCTTCGCCAGAAAATCGTGCCTGAATTTTAGCACCCGCACCAGGGCCAAATTGCATAATTTCTGCGTAAAAATTTACCTTAGGATTTGCTAATCTTAATTTATCAGCGACGGCTTGCGCTAAGCGAGGGATCTGAGCTGCGTCATGCGCTCGCACCATAAATAGCCCATAACTCTCATTCGGTAATTCAGGGGCAAATACTAAGGTAAAGCGCTCTGAACTTTCACCGATAAAAGTCGCTAATGATTCAACACCTTCAGTGCTAAGGATCAGCTTCTCACCTTGTTTCATATATTTTTCAGTGGCTCTAATATCAGAGTCTTGCGGGCCCCAGTAATGAACAAAAAACACTGGGGTATTTGAAGGAGGGAAAAATCCTTGTTTAATAAAACTAAAGCTTGCGTAGGCGCTAATCGTAATCACCACCAATAACCCTAAGGTTACACCACGCCAATGCAAAGCATTACGTAAAACAACTAAATAAGCTTGATGAAATAATGAATGCGACGCTTCTACACCGGCTTTATCACCCACTTGATAAAAGTATTTACCTAATAAAGGCGTTAATGTTACCGCAAGTATCCAACTTAACAGCAAAGATATTAGTACTACAGCGAACAGTGAAAATAAAAATTCTCCTGTGGCATCATCTGATAAACCAATACCCGAAAACGCCGCTATACCAATAACCGTAGCGCCCAGTAATGGCCACTGTGTGCGTTTAACAATAAAGCTGGCAGACTCCATTGCCGACTTACCTTTCTCCATGCGTAGCATCATACCTTCTGCTACTACAATAGCGTTATCAACCAGCATTCCCATGGCAATAACCAAGGCTCCTAGTGATATACGTTGTAGTTGTAAATCATAAAGCCACATGATCAAGACAGTCCCTAATACCGTGATCAATAAAGTGCCACCAACAACAATGCCCGAACGCCAGCCCATAAATAGACAAAGCGCTAAGGTCACTACAGCAACTGAAATTTCCAGATTTAAGATAAAACCGTCAACGGATTCATCAACGATTTTCGCTTGGTTATAAATAGAAGATAACTGAATACCCGCTGGTAATTTAGCGAGCACTTCAGCCAGCTTAGCGGAAATTTCCTCACCAACTTCAACGATATTAATATCACTTTGCGCCGATACCGCTAAGGTTATCGCACGTTCACCATTAAAGCGTTTTAAGCCACTTGGGATAGCTACAGGTTCAATACTGAGCTGAGCAATATCTTTTATCTTTATTGAGGCATTTTTACCCGGAATAACGATAGAGAGGTTTTCTATCTCTGCTATTTTATTGGTTGAGCTTTCAACTGGGATCCTAATTTTTTTATCGCCAACGTATAATCTTCCACCACTAAAGGGTTTTAAATTATTCGCCAGTACTTTTTGAATATCAGGAAAAGAAAGCCCTAAACCGGCAATTTGATAGCTATCAATGGTGGCAACAATTTCTTCTTCTAAAATACCGCCAACTTTTACTTTAGCAACCCCGTCAACGGTTAGCACTTCGCGACGAATTATACGGGAAAATTCACGCATTTGATTAGCGCTAAAGTCAGGCGCAGATAAAGCATAATAAATGCCATAAACGTCACCAAAATCGTCGATAACCACTGGAGCACTAGCACCAAGTGGTAAGTCGTGTTCAATATCACTAAGGCGTTTGCGTAGTTCGTCCCAAATTTGGGGTAATAGTGGCCCATCAATATGTGGTTGTATTTCCATGGTTACTCGGGATAAACCGGGTTTACTGACTGATTTCAACGTATCTAATTGCCACATTTGCTGCAGCGCTATTTCAACTTGCTCAGTAACTTCTTTTTCAACTTTTTCCGCACTTGCCCCCGGATAATAGGTAAAGATAACAGCTTTTTTTATGGTAAAGGCGGGATCTTCTAAGCGGCCTATTTTACCCATAGCAACAATGCCACCAATAATAAAACATATCGCCATAAGCCAAATATTAATGGGCTTAGTCAACGAATAACGTGCAATATCCATTAATATGTCGCCTTATATTCTCTGACTATTAGCCCCTCACGCATTTGCCCCACTGCGGCAGAAACCACTTTATCATCAGGACTTAATCCCAAAGAAATCATGGCGTACTCGCCTTTTAACTGAGAAACCTTGACCTTGACCTTAGTCAGGCTATTTTGTACTTGATTAAAGCGCCAGACACTAAAGCCCGAGTCGTTATTACCTACTAATGCACTTAATGGAATAATTAATGCCTGTGAGTGACTATTATTTTGTTTAATGTTAACAATGGCTCGCGAGCCTGGATAAAAAGACTTAGCAATTTCACCATCAAGTGCAAAGGTTACGCCATAGGTTTGAGTAATGGGATCAGGCGTGGTTTTATGTTCAACATAACGTATGTCAAATATTTTATCTTCCTGGCCAATAATATGAGCAGTCGCTTTTACATCGCGATTGCCAGCATTGGCGGTCATAATGCGTTCAGGCACTTCAAAAGTAAAATAAAGCGCTGATCTATCTTGTAAATTAGCCAGTGAATCTCCGGTACGAATTAAACTATCATTTTCAATATACCTAGCACCAATAACAGCATCAAATGGTGCTCTTATCGTACAGTAACTTAAATCTTGCTTGGCATTAGTTAATGCTATTTTAGTAATTGAAAACTGAGATTTTGCTTCATCGTAATCACGTTGCGACGCAACATTCTTTTCAAAAACATCTTTAATGCGTTTTAAATTTCGTTGCGCGTCTTCATGACGAATACGACTTTCTTGCACTTTACGTTGAAAAGGTTTCGGATCTATTTTTGCTAAAATTTGACCTTTTTTAACTTCACTACCTTCGACAAGGCTCTCAAAAATTAAACGTCCTGAGACTTCAAATTTAAGGTCAACACTCTTCACTGCCGACACCGTGGCTGGAAATTCATAGTCATTCACTAAATTTGTTAGCCGGGCACTGGTGAGTTGAACCACTACAGGTGCAACCTCTTTTGTGACCTCTGTTGGTTCAGAACAAGCTTGCAGAAAAATAACGGCTCCGAGCATAAAAATTCGCTTCACATCAATCCCAAAATATAAGTTAAATTATAAAAATAAGTAGGCGAATCATAACACAGGTTTACACATTAACAACTAGTGTAAACTTGTTGTTTAATGTAACCACTCACGTTAATATATCGATACTTAAATGAGTAAGAGCAGATGATTTGCCAAGTACTACCGATAAAATACTAAGTGCCGCTATGGATTGTTTTTTTCAGCACGGCTACGATACCGCAAATATTTCTATGGTCAGTCGTTATGCTGGCATATCGCGTGTGACTATACATAAACAATTTAAATCAAAAGAGCTATTATTTAGAGCTGTTGTTGAAAAACATTTTCAGCAACATAATATATTGATTAGTGTCTACAGTAAGTCAGAAATAAATTTTTGGCAGGAAACCCAAGTGCTTACTATTCAACGATGTGAAGGCTTATTCAATCACGTATCCAGTAGTTTAGTTAGGGCTAATTTAATACACGCTGGTCAAGCATTTTGCAAAGACCTTATTCAAGCAGAAGAAAGCTTAATAAAAAATAGTATCCAATTGAGAATTGAAAAAGAAATTTCCGCCAAGCGTTTAACACTAAGTAAAATAGGCTTGTCGGCATCAGCATTAGCTGAAACACTTCACTTTGCACCATTTGGCATCACGGTATCAGTATCAGATAAAAACAATACTACCTTTGTAGAAAATTTAATGGCGATATTTAAAGCATCAACGTCACCACTTTAGTGCGATGTTCTCCCTTAAACATCTCTATTTATAATTAGCTTTTATCTCGCCAAAACTGACTAATTAAATGACTCATTCTGCCTAATGCTCAGTAGAGATAAAAATATCGAACTTTAGCTTCGCTATTTTTAGTGTAACTTTATATTCAAGTAACTAACTTCATCAATGTGCCTTTAAAAACTCAAATATTTATTTGAGGCGTTAATTGAAGAACCAAATACCAAGCCTGTTTTAAACAAGTCTTCGGCACTGTACGTTTGAAACGTGGAAGATTTAATCCTTGATATATCGGATTGTGCTCGCGTTTACCTTGAACAGACGAGTAATAATGATATGGTAATAAATAGCGCTAAAGATTTTAATAAAAAACAATGAATAGTTAAATTATAATAGCGTAAACTATTGCTACAGTCGTAACCATCAACAATACAGAACCTATTTAGTCACATGGCCACACCGTTAAAGTATTTATCTCATTATTCTATTGATATACAGCAGCAAGTCGCACAGCTTATTAAGGAAAACAACTTAAAAGCCTATTTATTGGCGCAATTTCCTGCGCCACATGAAGTTACTACTGATAAAGCATTACGCGAATACTCCATCGCGTTAAAACAACAATATTTAAAAAAATCAGCGCCACTTAGTCAAGTAAAGTACGATGATAAGATTCATGTTGTGAACAACGCGCTAGGATTGCACACTTATGTTTCTCGCGTACAGGGCAATAAACTAAAAAGCAAAAACGAAATCCGTATTGGTAGCATGTTTAAGCGAGCGCCCGAAGCGTTATTAAGTATGATCGTGGTGCATGAACTGGCCCATTTGAAAGAAAAAGAGCATAACAAAGCCTTTTATCAACTATGCCAACATATGTTACCAAACTATCATCAATTAGAGCTAATGACTCGTATATACCTTACTGAGCTTGAAAACAACGGCAGTATTTATCAATAAACATTGCCGCTTATTAATGCCTTTAGGTATATAAAAAGTGCCTAAATCAAGAACAGCATAGGTTAAGTGTCAGTGGGATACTCATCTATAAACAAACGCTTCTATTTCTGCCACTATTTTTAGCGTGATATAAGGCGGTATTGGCTTGTTCAAATATCGCTGCCCAGTTTAATTCCTCTTCTCGTTGTACTACACCAATAGAAACAGAGATTTTAGGTAGATTGGCTTTTGAGTCTCTTTGCATCAGTTTTAATTGTGAAATCGCTAGCCTGATATTTTCTGCAACTTCATATGCCTGCGTTTTGGTTTTATTTACCATAACAACAGCAAATTCCTCACCACCAAAACGAACGGCAATATCGTTATCCGATATAGATGATAAAATCACTTTTGCAATGCGCTGTATCACTTTATCGCCAATAACATGGCCAAACTTATCATTAAAATTTTTGAAATGGTCAATATCTATTGCTAATGAAGAATGTACTTGTTCAATATCTAATTCTTTTAACTTAATATCACAGCCACGACGATTATATAAACCAGTTAAAGAATCAACTATTACTTCATTACGTGCCGCTTGAAGCTTAGATTTTAAAAAATTAACTTCACCACAAGTCCTAGTCAGATCTAAAGATAAGTCGGTATGCTGTTGTTGAGAAAATGTAATATTTTTCATCAAAAAGGCAACAATATTTTGCATAGATTTATGGTGTTCATGTTTAGAAAGTGCTTTTTTCGCTTTTATTAAGTTAGAAGTTGCCGCTTTAGCACTATCTACTTGTAAATTAATTTTTTCGAGAGTAGAAGTTAAAGACTTCTCAATTGGTTCAAGTATTTGTTTATCAATAGTATGAGAATTAGAAATATACTTTTCAAATAAACCTTCAATAAAAGTTAAATCAACGTCCTGAAAGGTTTGGACATGCCTTTCTAACTCTGCAGTTAATTTTTCATTACGCTTACTAATATGCAAATAAGTGACTGAATAATTTACTGGACTAGCTGGGATTTGATAATGAGATAAAAATTCGTTTGTTGATGCACTAAACTTCAGTACCTCATCAAAATTATCTTTAATAAGCACGAGCACTCCTTAAGAGTATATTTATTATTTTAATGTTAACAATCACCTGTTAACATTTACTTGTTAACGAATAGAATCACAATGTAAATAAGATGTTACTTATCTTTCATGAGAATATCTAAATTAGCAACGTTCAACAAGCATTAAAATGCTAAATATCACTTGTTAGAGCTTTTTACCTAATAATGAAGTTTTTTATATAAACTTATTAGCCTATAAAAAGATTATTATAGGCTAATAATAAAGATTCATTGTATCGAGATAACTAGAACGGCTTTTTAAAATGGCGATTAATACATCAAATTGGTACTTAAATAAATATTAGCAGTTAAAATTAAAAATATTGAACAATTTTTTGGCTCTTAATTGCGCGATTTGAAACACAACAGATTTAAATGAGCATGCCGCAAAAAATCAACTTTGCACTATTGTGCAAAAACAGAAAAAATTGATAATTTATTAGTTAATAAACTAGTACCCCATCACCAAAGTTAAGTCTAATAGAACAGGTCTAGCAACGGTTACGCGAAAATGGACTTAGTAATAAATACTACAAGGGCTACAACGATATTATTGAATTATGTGAGCAACATAGAACCTGCTCTTCTCAACGTAAAAACAGCGATTGAGCTGTGTCCTAGAGGTTTAATAATGTGGGAACTTAGTGGATGCAATTAGTATAAAATATTCAAAACCAGCTATTGATTGAGGTTGATGGGTTTTCTTAACGCTTTGTCACCTTTTATATTGTATCAAGCTAACTCAAGCTTTATTTATTAAATGCCAGAAAGCAAAAAACCCGTAGCGTCAGCTACGGGTTTCTCTAAATAGAAGCCTAGCAATGTCCTACTCTCACATGGGAACTCCCACACTACCATCGGCGCTAACACGTTTCACTTCTGA
>NZ_JACGVF010000054.1:0-885 GCF_014077085.1 Colwellia sp. MB02u-9 | reverse complement strand
AAAAGCGCCTAACAAAATAGCGCACTAAAGTTACCACAACAAAGAACGAAAAGAACACCAAAAATTGATGATAAACACTAAAATATTAACAAATAATATTCGAACTAGTGTTGGCAACTAACGCCCAAATAACAGGCTAAGTAATGGTTGGCTAAAATTGTGTAGCGAAGCGAAACGTAGACAACTGTTACGTGTCCTTGTTGATTTGCTTGTTAGCTTCATTTACTTTGAAACTAGAATATATAAAAAACTTATTATTACTTACAAGATCTTTTACAACGCAAGTAACTTTATATACACCAATAGGATCATTATCCTCCACTATTAACCCTACGCGATCAATAGCTAAACCTAATTGACCTTTAGGTAATGCGGGTTTGTTTTTCCATAATTCAGTATTTTTATATTCCGCATAGATTGAGCCATCTGGCTTGAGAATTTGGTAATCAACCTCAGCTATACAATTCCCATCTGCATTAGCAGAACAACCACTAAATAAAACTAAAGCTTCAATTGGTTGGCCTTTTTCTACATTCTCAGATTCTAGAATATGATAACCAGGAGTTGGAGCTTCCCAGTTGTCTAACATTTTTTGAGAATCAGTGGTCATGAATATCATGGCACCAAATTCGCCAGAAGATCCTTGAAAGCTGTTTGAGTTATCTGGTTTATTATTCGTATGCCATTCTTCAGAATTTACAGAATAAGACAATAAACTCATTATTATTAATAGATACTTGATGATGAATCCTCCATGAAGCTAACGCTTAATTAAACTGCAAAAATAGTTGGATTGGTTTTTGCGCCTTTTGCAAAAAACGAGACAAGCTATATTTGTCAGATTGAATTACCTTGTTATTTGATGATAGCGTGAGAACACTAATG
>NZ_JACGVF010000053.1:0-9268 GCF_014077085.1 Colwellia sp. MB02u-9 | reverse complement strand
GTTAGAAGTTAGAAAATAGTTTAATTTTTCAGTTAAAAAATAACAGTTAATTTAAAAAAAAGCTCATAAGGAATACCTTATGAGCTTTTTTATTTTTTATGACTTAATTTACTAACGTGGCGGATAACTATTTACTAAGCTCCATGTAAGTTGAATTTCAGTCCATCAAGTTAAATCAAATTTAACCGTGCTCGGCACATATCCAAATAAAAAATACCCGCGGAAGATCTGAGTTAACCCATCAGATTAACCACTGGCTAAACGTTTGACGGACTAAAGTCCGACCTACAAAAAATCGCCAAACGCTAAGCGATCACCCATAAATTTTATGCGCTATTTGTAGGGTGGACTTTAGTCCATCAAGTTAAATGCAATTTAACCGTGCTCCTAACAAATGCCGATAAACAAAAATACCCGCGGCAGATCTGAGTTAACCCATAAGATTAACCACTGGCTAAACGTTTGACGGACTAAAGTCCGACCTACAAAAAAATTACCAAACGCTAAGCGATCACCCATAAATTTCATGTGGCCCTTTGTAGGGTGGACTTCAGTCCATCAAGTTAAATGCAATTTAACCGTGCTCGGCGCAAATGCCGATAAACAAAAAAACCGCGGCAAATCTGAGTTAACCCATCACGTTAACCATTGGCTAAACGCTTGACGGACTAAAGTCCGACCTACAAAACAATCGACAAACGCTACGCAGTCACCCATAAATTTTATATAGCCTTTGTAGGGTGGACTTCAGTCCATCAAGTTAAATGCAATTTAACTGTGCTCGGCGCAAATGCTGATAAACAAAAATTCCCGTGGCAGAACTGAGTTAACCCATCAGATAAACCAATGGCTAAACGGTTGACGGACTAAAGTCCGACCTACAAAAAATCGCCCTTTAAGAATATACTTTATAACCTAACAACCCGGTTCTTGAGCAGAGCCATTTATTAATAGCTAAATAATAACTAATCACTAGTCAGAAATTTTTGCCCAGGTATCACGTAAACCTACTGTACGGTTAAATACTAACTTACCTTGTTCTGCATCTTGTGCTGATATCTTATTGTCTAAACAGAAGTAACCTTGGCGCTCGAACTGAAATGCTTGCTCAGGCTTCGCCGTTGCCAAATATGGCTCTACTTTCGCGTTAGTAATAATAGTCAAGGAATCAGGGTTCATTACACTGTGAAAGTCTTCTGCTGCACCTGGATTTGGTACAGAAAACAAACGCTCATACAAACGAATTTCTGCATCAAGACTTTGCGCTGCCGCAACCCAATGAATAACACCTTTAGGCTTAGTACCATCAGTGGGGTTTTTACCTAAAGTCTCGCTGTCATATTGGCAATAAACTGTCGTTACCTTGCCGTCTTCATCTTTATCGCAACGCGTGGCGGTTACTACATAAGCACCGCGTAAGCGTACCGCTTTGTCTAGCACTAAACGTTTATATTTTTTATTAGCTTCTTCACGAAAATCTTCCGCTTCAATGTAAAGCTCTTTAGCAAATGGCACAATACGTGAACCAAAGCTCTCATCGCTAGGATGATTTTTAACATTAAGGTTTTCAACTGTATCAGCAGGATAGTTTTCAATAACTAACTTAATCGGGTCAAGCACTGCCATAGCACGTGGGGCATTGTCATTTAAGTCTTCACGAATACAAGCTTCTAAAACGCTCATTTCAACCGTGTTATCCATTTTCGTTACGCCAATGCGCTTAGCAAATTCACGTAACGAGCCAGGCGTAAAACCTTTACGACGAAAACCAGCGATGGTCGGCATACGAGGATCATCCCAACCACTGACTAATTTCTCTTCCACAAGGTTGTTCAGCTTGCGCTTACTCATCACGGTATATTCGAGATTTAAGCGTGAAAACTCATATTGACGCGGGGTAGTTTCAATTGAAATATTGTCGATAACCCAATCATACAAACGACGATTGTCTTGAAATTCTAGTGTACATATTGAATGCGTAATGCCTTCAATGGCATCTGAAATACAATGAGTAAAATCATACATGGGATAAATGCACCACTTATCACCGGTTTGATGATGATGAGCAAACTTAACCCGATAAATAATGGGATCACGCATACACATGAAGCTTGACGCCATGTCGATTTTAGCGCGCAGCGCACACTGTCCTTCTTTGAAATCACCTGCTTTCATTTTTTCAAATAAGGCCAGGTTCTCTTCAACTGAAGTTGCACGATAAGGGCTGTTTTTTCCAGCTTGCTTTAACGTGCCACGATATTCACGTGTTTCTTCGGCATTTAAAAAACAAACGTAGGCTAAACCTTTTTCGATAAGCTCAACGGCATAACCATATAAACGATCAAAATAATCTGAAGAATAATGAATATCACCGGCCCATTCAAAACCTAACCATTTAACGTCTGCTTGAATAGAATTTACATAATCAATATCTTCTTTTTCAGGGTTAGTGTCATCAAAACGCAAGTTACATAAACCTTGGTAATCTTGAGCAATACCAAAGTTTAAACAAATTGATTTCGCATGACCTATGTGTAAATAACCATTTGGCTCAGGTGGAAAACGAGTTTGTACTTGGCTATGCTTGCCACTAGCAAGATCGGCATCAATAATTTGACGAATAAAATTTGTTGGACGGTTTTCTACTTCCGACATCCACAGAACCCCTAAAAAATAAAGTTTAAATAATATAATTAACGATATTATATCAATAGAATTAACCAGAGCCCACCTAAAGAATATATATTCTGCGATGAATGGGAAATATAATCGAACTTGTCCACTTAAAGGATGATTTTCACCCTAGCTCTCACTTAGTTAACACCAAGACTTATACCCTGCTTAATATCATCAAAAGTGTAATATCTAGGTAAAATACATTCACATCCGATCAGTATGTTGCTATGTTATTTACAATTCTCCTTTATCGTTAACAATATTAATGTCTGAATGCTCATCTTTTGAAACAATGCTTTCATCTAACAATTTACTACTTGAAAATACTCAACAATGGCAACAAAAGTCTAACAGTGCAATGACAGTAAATGGTTATTATCGCGCGGGTGCTAAAGACGCTAAACGTATTCACTTGTTACACGGCACTGGCTTTTCAGCCATGACCTTAGCCGCCATGGCATCGCAATTACCCAAAGACTGGTCAATTTGGTTAACCGATGTACCCGGTCATGGCTATTCAACACAGCCAACAACGCACATGCCCAACTGGCAAAAAATGGCCAATACTATCGCTGATGCCATTTATCTTCAGGCTAATGTTAAAGAAAATGGTCCTTTGGTGGGTATTGGACATTCAATGGGCGGTGTTATAACGCTACTAGCCGCCGTTAAATATCCAGATTTATTCAGCGAAATTATTTTACTCGATCCCGTTTTATTTCAAACTGAAATGATTATAGCGCAGCAACTCATGCGGGCAACTGGCGCATGGCGGAGAAGCTCATTAGTCAAATCGGTCGCTAATCGCACAGCAATATGGCCAAGCTTGACTAATATGAAAGAAAATATTGCTGGCAAATCTTTTTATAAAGCTTGGCATCCCCAAGTAATAAGTGATTATTGCGAGTTTTCTACTCATGTTAGTCATCAAGACTCAGTTACGCTCAGTTGTCAGCCAAGTTGGGAAGCGTCAATTTTTGGCTCTTATCCAAAGGGACTCTGGCGAGCGATATACAATATAAAGATACCCGTAGAGATATTAATGGCTAATAAAAGTTATTTCTTTATTCCAAAAGCAGTTAAAAGAGCAGCAAAAATCAATAAAAATATTCAATGGCAAAAATTTGGCCGACATCACTGTTTTCCTATGGAGCAGCCCTTAGAAACAGCAAAAGTTATTACTGATTTAATAACCTCAAAACACGGGTAGTTAACTTATTATCTTGCCTAATTTTTTCAATAGGTTAAGTGACAAAAATATATTTTGAAGATATCATCTTTGTGGTCACTTAACTTATATTATATATATACACGGATGTTCAAATGAAAAAAATTATTATTAAGTTCTTACCCGCCCTCTTACTTTGCAACAGCGCAGCCGCTATAGAGCTGTCTCAGCTTTTAAGTACCTCAACTGAACCCACGCCCAAAATTAGAGTTGAACCTAAATACCCAATTTCTGCTGCACGTAACGGTCGTGAAGGTTGGGCTACATTTAGCTTTGTCATCGAAAAAGATGGTAGTGTTTCCAACGTGATCACGCAAGAAACATCAGGCAGTAAAGATATTACCTTAGCGGCTAAAAAAGCAGTCATGAAGTGGCAGTATCAGCCAGCCATTGAAAATGGTGAACCAATACAGCAATGTGTTAATAGTGTGCAATTTGATTTTAGAATGCATAAAAATGGCACTAAAAAGGTCACCCGCCGATTTAACAGTTTGTATCACAAAACGAAAGCTGCCTTAGCAGAAAAAGATTATGTAAAAACAAAAGCGCTGCTGAGTAAGTTTACAAAGATAGAGTACATGCATTTATCAGAGCATAATTTCTTGCAATTATTAAATGCCGAATACGCAAAAGCGATAGGCAACGATGCTATGCAACTTGCTCATTTGAAAAAAATAAAAATTGCCACTGATGATAAAAATACTGAATACGAATTATCATTATTAGCTCAACGCTTTGTATTAGAACTCCAGCTAAATAAATTTAAAAATGCTTATGACATTTATAAAAGAATTGAAAAAAATTCCGTTGCAAAACCTTATTTAGCACATTATCAAGCATTGATTAAACAAGTTGATGAATTTATTCATTCAGAGAAAGAACTTATTGTTGACGCCGATATTCGCAGTGATGACTACTGGCATTATGCCTTAGTACGAAATGAATTTACCCTGACCAACATCAAAGGTAAGTTAAACAAAATTGATATTCGTTGTGCTAATAAACGTCATGTTTATTCCATTGAAAACAATAATACGTGGAAAATACCCGATGCTTGGCAACAATGTCATGTTTTTATTTTTGGCGAAAACGATACCAAATTTAACTTGGTTGAGCATCCATTTAAAGTCTAGGTAAAATCAATACAGCTAGCGCTGTTTTTGACATGGTTAGCTTAGGCTGGAAACACGCCGATGGCTACCCCAATTAGCCATCCGTATTTGTTACCGATGGCAAAATTTTTGTTACCTTATGGCAAACTAAAAGTATTGAGGATGTTGTTGAATTCGATGGAAAAAAATGTTGGATTACATCATCTAGCATTAACGGTCGCTAATGAAGAAATATTAAAAGTGTTACATCAGCGATTTAAGTCGATACGAGCATACTCACAGAATTTTCCCCTGAGCTCAACGGTAAAGGCCCAAGTATACATATGATGATTCGTGAGCCTAGCGGTAATCGCATCGAGTTTGCCTATAGCCCAGCAAAATAAAAGTAACACCAACAGAGTATTCAAATTTTTTAAACAAAAAAAGCGCAGATCATCTGCGCTTTTTAAAGAAGTTATTCGTTGCTAAATGCTAAGTAAGGTTAACTAAAACTGAGCAACAACCTGTTCAATAACCATTTTAATGGCTTTACTTGGGTTGTCTTGTTCAGACGACTTAATGCGCTTAACTGCCCATCCGTGCCATACCGGTTGGTGACTTTTGACATCATATACATCTATTGCCAACTTTCCTTCAGTAATATTTCGCACGCGCGTGTCAGTACCCATGCCGCCGTAAAAACGACTGCCCCACATAAAGCTGGTGCGATACATCACGGGTAAAGAATCAACTTTTACTTTATCTCGACTACCCATGGTATATGAAATGGTGAAGTCAGCCTGCTCTGCATCATTAACTAACTGATAGCCTTTAGCGATGAAAGCTTGTTCAATGGCATTATCAATTCTGACTTTCATCACAGGGTTAGCATCAACAGACTCCGCTAATATCTTGCTCTTGTTCAGCCAAGCAAATGTTTTATAATCTGTTGTAGTAATCTCACTATTACGATCAAAGTCAACTCTAGCTTGCTGGTTTGATACACAGCCAGCCATTGCACCAACAAGTGCTAACATTATGATTAGTTTATTTTTTAACATAAATCCTTCCAAATAACTTTGATGTATTTAAAACTTAAGATACAGCCTATCATAAAAATGTTAGTCCGCTGCTGAAAAATGTCATTGCATTACTCTACTTACATAATAATAAAAAATAACCACTAATAACAGATCACTTACCAATAAAATTATTAATTTAACGATAAAGTATAGATAAAAAAATAATAGTATTTTAATAACTCAACCTAACTATTGATACCCATTTGATTAATTAGTTGCTCTACTTTGTATCCAGGAACAACAGCTAAACACAAGGCGTTTATTTAATAACTCGTTGTTCTAATTATTAAATAAATAACGCGCTAGTAGCTTGTTTTAACGAGGAGAAATAATCATAAAATTAGTGAGATTGCTATCAGTAACCTTGCACTCTTAAGCAACGCAAACCTAATTGTATGGCCAGATTAATTACAAATTAATGACAAATTTTTATTTTTAAGTAGTACAAGTGGTAAATATTTATCAGAAATAATCAGAAATTATGAACTTTACATTGACACATCTAGACAAACCCCTTAAAACTGTAGTCATTACTTTTTACACAAATAATTTTTAACATGAACTTCGTCAATACGCTGCTATCTCTCCTCATTCTCGTCTTGGTCTCAAAACCAAAGCGTGGGCGATATTGTGTGTAAAAATAAAGTAAAAAAAATAACAACAATAAACCCTCGCTCTGAAAAGAACGGGGGTTTTTTTATCGCTATTTATTTCAATTGATATTATTAACAACAGATTTTTTTTATTATAGGAATTACATATGACAAAAGAGCAATTCTCAGGTGCCGAACTAGTGGTGAAAACCCTAGCAGCACTTAAGGTAAAATATTTATTTGGCTATCCCGGAGGTACTGTATTAGATATTTATGATGCACTCTTTCGACAAGATGATGTTGAGCACATTCTTGTGCGCCATGAACAGGCTGCTACTCACATGGCAGACGGTTTTGCCCGCGCTACCGGTGAAGTAGGCTTTGTATTAGCTACATCAGGGCCAGGTGCTACTAATTGTATTACCGGCATTGCAACCGCGTATATGGACTCTATTCCTATGGTGGTACTTTCAGGCCAAGTGCCTACCGGACTGATTGGAGACGACGCCTTTCAAGAAACCGATATTGTTGGTTGCTCTCGCCCAATAGTAAAGCATAGCTTCAACTGTCGAAGTGTTGTCGACATACCTAACATTATTGCAAAAGCATTTTATATTGCCAGTACCGGTCGACCAGGTCCTGTGGTTATCGAGCTACCTAAAGATATTTTAATGCCGCAACACACTGCAGAGTTTAAATTCAGCGCTGAAGTGAACATGCGCTCTTACAATCCAAACGTGAAAGGCCATCACCGTCAAATTAAAAAAGCGGTACAGGCAATAAGCCAAGCAAAACGTCTTGTGGTTTATGCTGGCGGCGGCGTAATCATAGCGAATGCAGCAGAGTTACTGACTGAATTAGTTGAAAAACTTAACGCACCTGTGACCAATACCTTAATGGGATTGGGTGCTATATCAGGTTTACATGAAAACTTTATTGGTATGTTAGGCATGCATGGTAGCTTAGAAGCGAATAGAGCCATGGCAAATGCCGATGTTATTCTCGCTTTAGGGGCAAGGTTTGATGACCGTGTTACTAACAATGTGAAGAAATTTTGTCCAGATGCCACCATTGTGCATGTTGATATTGATCCCACCTCGATATCTAAAACTATTAATGCTCATATCCCTGTTGTTGGCTTACTTGATATTGTGATTAAACAGTTGCTTGTTGAACTGGAAGAAAAGCAATTTAGTGTTAACAAAGAAGAAAACCAAACATGGTGGCAACAAATTGCACAATGGCGAGCAGTTAAAAGCTTTAGCTACGAACAAACTGATGGCGTAATAAAACCACAGCGTGTTATTGAATCCATGTATAAAGCAACACAAGGTGAAGCCTACGTATGCTCTGATGTTGGACAGCACCAAATGTTTGCCGCGCAATACTATCCGTATGCGAAGCCACGTCAGTGGATAAATTCAGGTGGTCTAGGCACCATGGGCTTTGGCTTACCTGCTGCAATGGGCGTAAAATTAGCCTTTCCTGATAGCCATGTTATCTGTATTACCGGAGACGGTTCAATACAAATGAACATACAAGAGCTATCAACTTGTTTGCAGTATAATTTATCTGTGGTCATTATTTCATTGAACAACCGCTCTTTAGGCATGGTGCGTCAATGGCAAGATATGGTCTATGGTGGACGTCATTCCTCTTCGTATATGGAATCTTTACCCGATTTTGTCAAATTGGCTGAGTCCTATGGTCATGTAGGCATGCAAATTAATAAGCTTGATGAATTAGACGAAAAAATTCAAGAGGCTTTTGCGATTAAAAACCGACTGGTTTTTGTCGATGTGCTCGTTGATGAAAATGAGCATGTCTATCCGATGCAAATACGTACTGGTGCTATTGATGAAATGTGGATCAAAAAAGGAGTGAAAAGCTAATGCGCAGAATCTTAGCCGTATTATTAGAGAACGAAGCAGGATCACTTTCGCGTATTGTCGGGTTGTTTTCTCAACGAGCATTTAATATTGAAAGTTTAACCGTTGCACCCACTGATGATGATAGCTTATCTCGTATCACTATTGTCACCAAAGGTAATGACAAAATACTTGAGCAAATAGTTAAACAAGTCAATAAACTTATCGATGTTATTAAAGTAACTGACTTAACCGAGCGAAGTCATGTCGAGCGTGAATTACTACTTATTAAAGTCTTGGCAATGAACGAAAAGTCACGCAGTGAAGTAAAACGTATAACTGATATCTTTAGAGGCTCTATCATTGATATTGGTAAGCAAGTTTACACCGTTCAACTGACGGGTAATGCAGAGAAAATCAATGCCTTTATCTCCACACTCGCCAACGAAACAGAAATCATAGAATCAGTGAGATCTGGCTGTGTCGGTATTGCTCGCGGTGAAAAAGCATTGAGTGTGAAATAATAAGATACTTTGCTACATACACAATCTTAGGGGACTTTACATATCAAATATTTATATTACATATTTGATATGTAATATAAAATTTAACTTGATGGACTAAAGTCCAACCTTGTATCTCTCTAAATAGAGTAATGAGCTATTATTCTATGACGAGAACTAAGAGAGTTTGAGTCCAACCTTAAAGCATTGACTTTGGTCTGTAGATA
>NZ_JACGVF010000052.1:0-243 GCF_014077085.1 Colwellia sp. MB02u-9 | reverse complement strand
ATTGGGTATATCAGCCTTAATGCCAAACACAGTTAAATTTCATTTAACTTGATGGACTAAAGTCCAACCTACATGGGCAACTGTTATATGGGAAATTAATCTGATGGATTAACCATTTTTTGTAGATACCATCTCTCTATACCGATTTCAAACACTCATTTAAATTGCTTGAGATCGGTATTCGCTTTGGTGCTTTAACACCCCAAAACAAATCTGTACTAACTTTCTCATTGCAGCGCCAAG
>NZ_JACGVF010000051.1:0-690 GCF_014077085.1 Colwellia sp. MB02u-9 | reverse complement strand
CGAACTCAGAAGTGAAACGTGTTAGCGCCGATGGTAGTGTGGGAGTTCCCATGTGAGAGTAGGACATTGCTAGGCTTCTATTTAGAGAAACCCGTAGCTGACGCTACGGGTTTTTTGCTTTCTGGGATTTGATAAATAAAGCTTGAGATGGCGCCGCTACTTTGCCCATTAAGCGTAAGCAGTGAAAGGTATTAGCGTCGTTTGTAAATAGCGTGCAGGTATTCTTTTTTATGTGAGAGCGTGCTTGTGCATCCTGCATCCAACGCATTAGTGCATCTATGTACGTCAAAAACCCGTAGTTAACATTACGGGTTTTTTGCTTTTTATGGTTTAAAGCTTAACTTATACCAATTTGATTAATTAACTTCCCACTTTTATCCAGTCTCTAGAGCAAAGATCTATCACCCTAGATGTGTCTGAAATAAAAACATTCCAAGCTCGACTACATTCATCAACAATATTTTCATATCCACTAAAGCATCGGTTCGCTAATTCATTTTGTCTTAACCATTGCCATACTTGTTCAATAGGATTTAGCTCAGGTGAGTAAGGGGGTAATTTTATGATTGATAAGTTATCAAATTTTTCGGTTAAATGGACTTGATGCCAAGCTGCACCATCCACAACTATCACGGCGTGTCGTCCTTTGGGTACCTTTTGGGCAATCAATGCTAAGTGTTTTTCCATCAC
>NZ_JACGVF010000050.1:0-292 GCF_014077085.1 Colwellia sp. MB02u-9 | reverse complement strand
TTTATGTATAAAGTGGGATTTAATCTGTCTTTCTACATCGCTATATTCAAAAAGTAAAATTAACGTGTTGAATGTTAATATTAAGTTATGTATATTAATTTGAATAAATATTCATTAGTTGGACATTCACCTTTGTTGAAAGTGGGATTTAATCCGTCTAATAAGCTGTTATTTGGCACCACGAAATCAAGTTAAATTTTATTTGTAAGTGCGGTGTTTTTATATTGGTTTGGTGCGTGGTTCATAAGTTTTCGCCTAAGCGGTTTGGTTATTACCGCTAATAGGCTTTACT
>NZ_JACGVF010000049.1:0-383 GCF_014077085.1 Colwellia sp. MB02u-9 | reverse complement strand
TAGGGTCCCAATCTCTACTATAAAAAAAACTCTCGATGCCCGAGTGGTGGAATTGGTAGACACAAGGGATTTAAAATCCCTCGCTTGTAAGAGTGTGCCGGTTCAAGTCCGGCCTCGGGTACCATTACTGATTATATCAGTTGGATGTATTGTAGAATACCGAAGCGGCTGTAGCTCAGCTGGTAGAGCATCACGTTGCCAACGTGAATGTCACGAGTTCGAGTCTCGTCAGCCGCTCCAAATATGACAGTTATTACGGTCAAAGTAGGGTCCCAATCTCTACTATAAAAAAAACTCTCGATGCCCGAGTGGTGGAATTGGTAGACACAAGGGATTTAAAATCCCTCGCTTGTAAGAGTGTGCCGGTTCAAGTCCGGCCTCGG
>NZ_JACGVF010000048.1:0-35740 GCF_014077085.1 Colwellia sp. MB02u-9 | reverse complement strand
ACTAAGGGTTTTATCTACAGACCAAAGTCAATGCTTTAAGGTTGGACTCAAACTCTCTTAGTTCTCGTCATAGAATAATAGCTCATTACTCTATTTAGAGAGATACAAGGTTGGACTTCAGTCCATCAGGTTAAATGAAATTTAACGGTTATTGGCATAAATGCTGATAAAAAATATGCCGCTGCAGATGTCGGATGACCTATTATGTTAATTGGCCACTAAACGTTTGTCCCATGTAGGTTGGACTTTAGTCCATCAGGTTAAATGAAATTTAACGGTTATTGGCATAAATGCTGATAAAAAAATATGCCGCTGCAGATGTCGGTTGACCTATTATGTTAATTGGCTGCTAAACGTTTTTCGGACTGAAGTCCGACCTACAAAAACCGACAAAAAACCGATGAAAGATCTACAAAAAAATGATAAAAAAATGCTTAAAGTTTAGATTATCACCGGTAAAATCAATTTTGGTTCAATACTCATTTTTTTAACCCTTTGTAATTAGACTTCATAACCTAGTAACCGTGTTGTAGAACAGAGCCAAATCAATAATAATCGTTGTTGTTAAAGCAGGTTATTCGCCGATCTGCATATATACCCGTTCCACCTCAAGAAGCAGGCTTTTGCAAGTCGACAAAGGTTTAGCCAGAAGGCACGGATTACTTCAGGCGATTATGATCTTTGCCTATAGACTAGCCAAAGCTATTAAAAATTCCCCCGATATTTTGTTAAGAGAATAACCATTATCATCGTATCCCGCCTTGATCTTATTTCCTCACTTAACGCTGCAACTACACCTTAAAATGGCCTGGGTATCACACTGATCTTAAATAATATCTTTGCTTTAACTTCAAATGAAGCGAAAGATGTTTAGTTTATCTAATATGCTTTTTATTCAATGATTTTCAATACCTATGAGACAACAACCGCTAGTGTTATCGTGCGTGATGTGGTTAAATTTAACTATAAAAACCCTGGCTAAAAAGGCGCGCACTTGTTCTATCTTTATCCCGCTAACAAAATGGAAAATTTGTTAGTGCTGCTTGATAAAATTCAGCAACTCTCCCCACTTCCTGTTTTCGCTCAAGACACTGTTATTGTGCAAAATGCCGGTATGCAACATTGGCTGAATATGTCACTGGCCGAGCAGCGAGGCATTAGCATGAATATGCGTTATGCCTTACCATCACAATTTTTGTGGAATTTAATTAGAAATTTAGCCAGCGATGAAGACGTGCCTGAGCAATCGCCTTATTCACGAGAAGTACTTGCTTGGCGCATCGACACTTTATTAGCCTCAAATGAAGTCATTGATGATGTCTCGTTTCAAGTAGCTAGTGATTATTGGCAAGCTAAAGCCAATAACTCAGAAAATGTTAACAAGACGGCTAATAAAAACGCCGCTGGTCAAAGTTACAGTGATGCTGAGCAGTTAAAACGTTATCAGTTGGCTTGTCAGTTAGCTGATTTATATGAGCAATATTTAATATTTCGTCCTGAATGGATCCACGCTTGGCACAAAGGTGAATTTAGCGCTTTTGATCAACAAGCGAGTGAGCATTCAACAGTATCAGATGATAATCAACAAGATATTGAAAGTAATGCTATTTGGCAAGGCAAGCTTTGGCATCTATTGGTGCGCGAACAACCTTATAATCCTCGTGAACTGGTCGCACTGGCGATAAAAAACTTAAATAATCTTGACCGATTAACAGCACAAGCGTTACCGCATCGCTTATCATTTTTTGGCATTAATGCCATGGCGCCACTTTGGCTTGAGTTTATTAATGCCTTAAGTGAGAAAATTGATGTGCATTTTTTCCATTTAAACCCTTGTTATGCTTATTGGGGCGATGTGGTGACAGAAAAAAATGCCATTGAAGCTTGGCTCAAAGGCACAGACTTTTCGGCGGAACAAGTCAATGAGGTGAGTGATGAAAGTGTTGATAAGCAAAGTCTTAATGCTGATTTAGCCGATATAAACCAGCCAGTAGGTAATCCTCTATTAGCCAACTTGGGCCAGCAAGGCCGAGAATTTATGGCGCTTTTATATCAGTACAGCACAATTAATATTGAGGTTTTTGAATCAGCCGTTGCAGACTTAAATAGCGCTGAGCAAGCTAACTCTAGTCCTGAAGCCATTTCAAAAATCATGTCACAAGCCAATGTTTTAGCGAGTGTTCAGCAAGACATTTTATCTTTGTCAGATGCTCGTCATCAAGAGCCGCAAAGCCCTGAACAAGCGCCAAAAGTTGATGGCTCAATTTTGATCACCAGTGCTCACAGTGCGCTGCGTGAAGTGCAGGGTTTACACGACTGGTTGTTACATCAATTTAATCAAGACAAAAGCTTAACGCCAAAAGACGTTTTAGTAATGTGCCCGCAAGTTGAGCAATATGCACCTTATGTTAATGCCGTTTTTACGCGAGGCTGGCAAGATGTTGCTGACGAAGTGCCACCACTACCTTGTTCGATTGCTGATCGCATTAGTAAAGACGCCGAGCCGTTAGTAGCGGCGTTTGCCCAGTTGTTAACCTTGCCCGACAGCCGCTTTCAAGTGTCAAGTTTAATTGCTTTATTACGCTTGCCAGCGATGCAATCTCGTTTTGGCATTAACCTTGACGACATCGAAAAAATCACCCATTGGCTTGAACTTTCTTGTGTGCATTGGGGTTTAGATAAAGCCCATAAACAACAAGTGTTAACGCAAAGCCAAGCGGGTGACGTGAGGGAAGAGCCTCATAAGCAAGAAAATGAACCAGTGGCTTCAGATCTCAACAGCGCCAGTAACAGTTTTACTTGGCAACAAGGTTTAAGCCGTTTAATGCGCGGTTTTGCTTTTGCAGATCATAGTGTGATTTACCAAAATCAGCTGTTATTGCCCACCATCGAAGGCAGCGACAGTGAGCTACTGGGCAAACTCATGTTGATTATTGAGCAGTTACAACTAACCGCTATTAGCATGTCAAAAGCACGCACAGCTGTGCAATGGCAGCAATTTTTGTTTGACCTATTGCAACAACTTTTTGACGACGAAAGCGATAATGGTTTGAATATTATTCGCACCGCCATTGAGTCGTTAGTGGAATATTGTCAGCATGGCGCTTACGACAGCGCGATTAGTTTGGCGGTTATTCGTGATTTTTTAAATAGTCACTTCAGTCAGCCCGATCCGGGTCGACAGTTTATGATTGGGCAAGTTACCTTTTGTTCTATGCTGCCTATGCGCAGTATTCCCTTTAAAATAATTGCGGTATTAGGCTTGAACGATGGCGAATTTCCGCGCCAACGCCAACCACTCAGTTTTGATTTAATGACCACCACACCAGCGCAATTGGGTGACAGATCGCGCCGAGGTGACGACCGATATTTATTTTTAGAGGCGATAATTTCTGCCCGCCAAGCTTTGTATTTAAGCTATCAAGGTAAAAATATTAAGAACAATAAAGACCGTCAACCGTCGTTGGTATTAAAAGAACTGATGGAATATCTTGCTCGCGGTTATGGTTGGCAGTTACTCGGTTTAAACACCGAAGCGGCAACTAATGTAGAGGGCCAAGTTAGACAATTACCTATGCAGGCGTTTAGCGAGAAAAATTACCTAGGAGCATTTGCCAGCTTTGATGCCAACTGGTTACACTTGCGCCAAGCAAAAGTTGAACTTGGCAATGCGGCTACCCATGCATCAGAACATAGTGTTGTAGATATTTCGACAAATGTTTCAGCAAATGTTTCGACAAATAGCACAGAGCATAACCTAGAAGGAAGCGTAGAAAATAACACCATAACAGCCGTTGATGCCAATACAGCCGGCAATCCTGAAAATTTATCAGCTAATGATGTTATTCGCTTTTATCAGCATCCTGGGCGTTATTACGCTCAACGAGCACTTTATTTGTATTTAGACAACAGCAATACATTGATTAATGACGTAGAGCCTTTTGTACCTAACCGACTCGATAGCTACTTGCTAAGACAAGACTTGCTGAGCTATTACCTAGCACCAGCGCAAAGTAAACAAAGCTGTGATGAGATATTACTTAGCGCTAAGCTGTCAGGAAACTTGCCCGACTTACCCAGTACTGATGAGCTAATACAAGGTTGGCAAAAAGACAGCGAAGATTTCAGCCAATTCATTATCACTGAATTAGCACAAAATGAAGGCTTAACCCTTGAGCCCATAGATTGTAGCGTCACGCTGAACTTAGCTGATGCTTTAACCAATAACGTACTTTTTGATGACAGCCTATATTCAAGCAATGAACTAGCCAGCTTAAAAACTGTGTTACCTAAAAGCTTAACCCTTGAGAGTAAATTAACTATTGTTGATAACAAGGCGGTGTTTTATCGCAGCAGTAGTGCAAAAGCGAAAGACTTATTCACCTTGTATTTACACCAACTTATTGTTCAAGTTGCACAAGTTGAGGCTTTACAAAGCAAGTCAGCACCAGCGAAAACCGCATTATATGCCAATGTGGCCGCTACACATGGTTATTATTTTGACACCAAAAGCCAAAAGCCAAGCCAATTCTACTTTAGTGATATTAACGATGCCAAAGGGCAATTATTGCGCTTAATCGTAACGTTTTATTTAGGCCAGCAGCAACCACTATTACTTAATGGTGATATTGCAGAGAAAATACGCAAGAGCAAAGTCTTTGAACAAACACAGTTTGAACAGTTTTGGTCTGACAGCAATAGCTTTCAAGCCTTTGGTGATGAAGCCTATGTACAATATTTTTGGCCACAATGTCCTGATTATCAAAAAATATCACCCAGATTACTTGCTTTGTATCAGCCAATGTTAGATGCCCTGCAGTCAGTAAAGGTAACAGTAAAAGGGCAGGGAGCTAAAAAATGAAAAATTTAAACGCCAATACTATTGAGCTGCAAGGCAAACATTTAATTGAAGCCAGTGCCGGTACAGGTAAAACGCATAATATCACCCGAATATTTTTACGCTTATTATTAGAGCGAGAATTACCGATTGAACAGATTTTGGTGATGACTTTCACCAAAGACGCGACAGAAGAAATTCGTGGTCGTATTGATGATTTTATTCGAGAAAGCCTGCACAGCTGGGATACATTAGTTGTTCAGGATGATTACTTTAAAACTTTGAATGAAAATCTGGTCGATAAAAATATTGGTAGTCGTGAAGTCAAAGCGCGCTTAAGCCAAGCCTTATTGTATATCGACGAAGCCGCTATTTTTACCATTCATGGTTTTTGTAAGCGTGTGCTGAACCAATATGCTTTTGCCAGCGGTATTAGCTTTAATGCCCAAATGGAAACTAACACCCAAGATATTACCTTAGAAGCCTGCCAAGACTGGTATCGCGTATTGGCATTAGGGGCCGAAAATAACGGCCAAGCCTTTAAGTTGGTCAGCGAATTTTGGCCAGAGCCAGCTACTTTTATTAATCAGTTTTCTAAAGCGTTAGCGACACAAAACGTCTTGAACGTGCAAGACCCAGAAAATATTAGCGTTGAATTTAAAGGCTTAGTTGAGCAAGCCATTGCTAGTTTAGATGCCAATATAACCATGTTAACCACCTCGCTCATTGAGGTTAAAAAGGGCGTAGAACAAGAAAAGCGCCAACAAGAATTAACACTATTACTCCATTGGTTAGCAGAGCTGTCGGCTGATGTTGCAGGTAAGCACGGCAAAATGCCTGATGCTTTTATTGATGGTCGACGTTACGGCCGCTCGAAATTGAAAAGCGAATTAATGGAAATTTTTACCGCGGTCAATAGGGTTAAAAAACAACATCCTGATTTAGCAAAACAGATTAATCGTGCACAAGCTTTGTTGGTGGTGAGAAAAGGTATTTATCATATCCGCGCAGAAATCACCCGAAAAAAACTGCAAGCGAATGTGATGGGCTTTGACGATTTAATTAGCACGTTAAATGATTGCTTGACGGATAAATCAGGGCAGGAACCTGACCAGGTGTTAGCCAATAGTATATTTTCTCAATTCCCTGTTGCGCTTGTTGATGAGTTTCAAGATACCGACCCGCAACAGTTCTCGATATTAAAAGCAATTTATTATCATCAGCCAAGTGCTGCACTTTACATGATAGGCGATCCGAAACAAGCCATTTATGGTTTTCGTGGTGGCGATATCTTTGCCTACCTTTCAGCGCGAAACGACTGCGACCATCAATGGTTAATGGATACCAATTGGCGCTCAAGTGCTGCCATGATCACCGGCTATAATCGTTTGTTTTACGGTAATAAATTATCTGATGATGCGGTTGATGTTTTTGGTTATCAAATTCCTTATTTACCGGTTAAAGCCTCAGCCAAGGCACACGAAAAAGTGTTTTCAGATAGCGAATTTAATGCCCTACAGTTTATTCACTTTAATGTTGAAGCGGATGCTAAAAGCAAAGACGGTAAAGAAAAAGCCGTTAAACAAGGCTATCGCACCCAAATGTCGGCTTGGTGTGCCAATGAAATTGTCAGGCTATTAGCTTGCCCTGAACTTAACATGGCGAGTGGCGATATTGCTTTATTGGTCCGCGATGGTGCTGAAGCGGCTGATATCAAATTTGCCTTAAACCAATGTGGGTTAGCTAGCGTGTTTATGAGTAATCGCGCCAACTTATTGCAAAGTGATGAAACCAAACATTTACTGCAATTGTTAAAAGGTATTTTGTTTTTAGAGAATGACCGTTTATATACCGCCGCATTAGCCAGCCCATTAATGGGCTTTAATCGTGAAAAGTTATTGCAATTACAGCACGACGAACAACAATGGCAAGCATTAAAAATTAGCTTTGAAAAACTGCGTAATGAATGGCAGTTTAAAGGCTTTATCAGTATGGCATTGCAGTTAATGCATCAACATTTTCATATTGAGATTAGTGCTGTAGATAACAGCGCTGATGATAAGCATAATGCGGATAGAATATTAACCAATTTATTGCACTTGTTTGAATTGTTACAAGGGGCAAGTCAACGACATCGTCAACCGCAAGA
Organism: Colwellia sp. MB02u-9; assembly: GCF_014077085.1. Lineage (NCBI taxonomy): Bacteria > Pseudomonadati > Pseudomonadota > Gammaproteobacteria > Alteromonadales > Colwelliaceae > Colwellia > Colwellia sp. MB02u-9. The sequence goes on along the minus strand of NZ_JACGVF010000048.1, from coordinate 28,754 downwards.
GCTGTTATTTTGGTTTGAACAACAAAGCCAGATAAACAACCCAGAAGTTGAAGCTGAGCTACGTTTAGAAAGTGACGAAAACCTGATCCGTATTATTACGCAACATGGCTCTAAGGGCATGGAATATCCGGTGGTGTTTGTGCCGTTTGCCACACGTCATAAAGACCCGCTTAAGTTCGGTAATCGTCAGGTCAGTTTTATTGAGTTTCATGATGAAAACGGCGTGCTACAACAGAGCCTAGACGGTAACAACGATGCGAAAACCCGCATGGCCTCAGAAGCTTATGCAGAAGCTATTCGGCTGTTATATGTAGCGGTTACTCGCGCGGAAAAACGCTGTTATATTCTCAGCACGGCTTTCGACCATTATGAAAATTCGCCATTAGGTAAAACACTAAAATGGTCGGTAGATACTGATATGGCAACCAGCTTGCAGCAATTAGCGCAAGATAATCCTGATGAAATAGCACTTGCAGTGTTAGACAACTATTTAGCCGAAGAAAGCTTATCACAAGAAACCTTATCAAAAGAAACGCTATCAAATGAAACCTTAGCTAAGCAAATTTCAGTCACTGGCAATACCAATACCCATACCCAAAGCACTAATGATGAAATAAATGCCAAGGTTATCATTGAAAATCAAGCTCAAGTAGCGCGTTTTAATGGCAAAATTGAGCGTGATTGGTGGTTAAGTTCATTCTCCGCTTTGAGTAAAAATCTACGTCATAATGGTGTTTCTTCGCCTGATCGAGATAATCAAGAAACCGAACTTGCTGATCAAGGCGATAATACCCACAACGCACTATCAAGTCATATTAACGAGTTACGTTTTACCTTAACCAAAGGTGCACAAACCGGTAACTTACTACATGACATTTTAGAACAAACCGACTTTTCAGCCCCTGATTGGCAAAAAAGTTGCCATTGGCCACTGGTAAAATATGGCGCTATAGATGGCGTAATAGAAACTGCGGCAGATAGCACTTTAAATAGTTCAATTGAGAGTTCAGCAGAGAGTTCAACCGAGAGTGGCGAAAATACGCCGAAAAGCCATGGCCAAACACGGTTAATAACATGGTTAGAAGAGGTATTACACACGCCACTTAACGCTAATAACTCTTGGTCTTTAGCTCAGCTTGAGTTGCAAGATACCTTACGAGAAACCGAGTTTTATTACCCCATGCGCTCGGCAAGTAGTAGCTTATTAACAAAACTGCTGACCGAACATAGAAATAGTAATGCCAGTAGCCAAATAGCTAAAAATCATCGAGTGCATCTGCCTTCTTATCATCAACTTAAAGGTATGATGCATGGTTTTATCGATTTGATTTTTCAGGCCGATGGCAAATATTATGTTTGTGATTATAAGTCTAGCCATTTAGGCGATCACTATAGTGATTATAACGATCTGGCTATGCGTCATAATATCGAGAAAAATCATTACGACTTACAATATCTTATTTATGCTTTGGCATTACACCGTCATCTAAAATATGCCTTGGCTGATTATGATCCCGAGCAGCATTTTGGCGGTATTTATTATTTGTATTTACGTGGTATGAGCAACCAAACTCAGCATCAAGATTGTGGTGTTTATTATCGCCAAATTACCCTCGCAGAATTAGATCAACTTGATGATATTTTTGCTGGAGAAAGCACTAATGCCTGAAGTCATGATTAACCATAAAGTACAAAGTGAAACTATTTATGCATCGTTTCAACATGCGTCAAGTCAACTTGATGGTTTGGTTGCTGTGGATTATTTTTTCGCTAAAGAAATCAGCCAATGTCTGGGTTTTTACCTGACTAATAACTTAGCTGATAAACAGACTGATGACATGCAAAGTGATGAACAACTGTTATCCAATCAACAACAATGGTTTCATTTGTTAATCGCTTTAAGTGCGAGCCTGCGAGACGGACATAGTTGTTTACCCCTAGCGCAAGTCGCCGGTAAACGACTCTTTAGTGATAGCACAAGTCAAAGTGCTAGTGTGAGCGAAAAGCCCTTAGTGGTTACAACAGATACTAAGGGCTTTATATTTGCCGACCTTAAAACCCTATCGGTGCTGATGGAAAAACTTCCTTTAGTAAGCTTGGAGCAAAAAGTAGAGGCTGAGCAGCAACCGATAGTGTTAAGTCATGAACGGCTTTATTTACGGCGCTATTATCAATTTGAGCAAGAGCTAAAGCAGCTAGTGCGAGAGCGACGTAACAGTCGAGAAAGACAAGTTGAATCAGCTGAAAATACCCAGCAAGCAAAATGTGAACTTGATACCATCAAAAGCATTGTCAACACTTTGTTTCCTGATTTAGCCGCACAGAATGAGTTACCCATTAGCGCCATTGACTGGCAAGGCGTTGCCGTAGCTAATGCGATGAATAAAGACTTTGCCATTATTGCCGGTGGCCCGGGTACAGGCAAAACTTATACCGTGACTAAACTGCTTGCTGCCTTGGTCATGTTAGCCATAGCGGATAGTGAAAACTCAAGTCAAGGTAGCCAAAACTTAACGGATGAAAGCTCAAATAATGAAAGCTCAAGCGAAATAAGCGCAAATAGCGCAAGTTTTACGGCGCCACGAATCGCCTTAGTAGCGCCAACAGGCAAAGCGGCACAACGCTTATCAGAATCAATCACCAATGCGGTTCAAGGTTTTCGTGGTAGTATTGCTGATCAAGTATTAGACCTTATTCCAGAGCAAGCACAAACCCTACATAGATTATTAGGCGTTATTCCTGATCAGGTCAATTTTCGCCATCATCAAGAAAATAAACTCGCGATAGATATTTTACTGATTGATGAAGTCTCTATGGTCGATTTACCTCTGATGACGCGAATTTTTCGCGCCTTACCCGCCACCACTAAAGTCATTTTATTGGGTGATGCTGATCAATTACCCTCAGTGGCGGTTGGCAGTGTTTTAGCTGATTTTGCACCGCGTCCACACTTAGGTTACAGCGCTTTAAATCATCAATATTTAGCCCAGGTAACCGGTTATCAAACGCTGACAAAAGATAGCAGCGCATTAGCGGCCGACGAGCAATATAGCGCCGGAGATAGCGTCACCTTTTTAATGAAAAGTCGTCGCTTTGATGGCGAAGGTGGCATAGGTAAAATCGCCAATTATGTTATTAAAGGCCAATATCAAGAAAGTTGGCAGTTATTGCAACCCAGCGAGCCACTGAGTAACGACAAACAACTGACCTTATTATCGGGCACTATTGAAACTTGGCTTACACCCTTGGTTGAGCAGTATTACCTAGGCCTTTGTCAATGCGACAAGGTTGAAGAGGCTTTTGCTTTATTGGCTAAATTTAGAATTTTATCCTCAACGCGTAAGGGCCCACAAGGGGTCGAAAGCCTAAATGCCTTAGTGATTGATATATTGCGTAATAAAGGGGTAATTCCTTTTAATCGCTTTGAATCAAGTAACACCTTATACGCTAGCCAACCGATAATGATCAGTGAAAATGACTATCGTTTGGGTGTATACAATGGCGATATTGGCTTGCTATGGCGTAATAGCCAAGGGCATTTAATGGCCGTATTTGAGAATACACAGGGCGGTTATGACTGGATAATGCCGTCGCGTTTGCCTAAATTTGAAACGGTTTATGCGATGACTATCCATAAAACTCAAGGTAGTGAGTTTGAACATGTCGCTATGGTGCTGCCCGAGCAAAAAGACAATAGATTATTGTCACGTGAATTATTATATACTGGCATTACTCGAGCTAAGCTGCAGTTAAGTATTGCTAGCAGTCAGAGCGTTTGGCAAAGTGGTGTAAGTCAGCAAGTTAAACGCCATTCTGGCTTGGCAATAAATTAGCCTTTATCACCCTAGTTGTTCATCTTTATTGAAATTATAGAAGTAAGTTAAGAAATGAAATTAAAAGACATTGAAAAACCCGTTTACCGTAAACACCTCAATATTATTATTGTCAGCTTTATTGCCAGTTTGCTTATTTTAGCTTTGGCTTATGGACAAGCTTTGATCATGCTATTTGCTGATGTTGGCAATATAACCCCAGAGCCGGAAGTTAAAGCGGCAGGTGAGTTGACAAAGGATGCCGCAGCATCAGAAAGTAATTTTAGGTATAATTTTATTGGGGTATTATTCGCATTATTAACCTGTGTTTTTGCTTTGCATCGCCTACGAGCCAGTGCATTTTTTAGTGAAGTGTATTATGTTTGGCAAATTAAGCAGCAACAAAACGCGATATATCGTAAACTGAAAAAAATAAAAGCCGCCGCTGCCAATGACAATGTTAATGCACTGATTATTTTAAATTTTTATTATGCCAGTTTAAAGCAAATTTATTTATTAGATGACAACACCTTAACCATGTCTAAACTTGATAAAGATATTAGTGAATTGAATACGCGAATAGAAAATAAAAATTTAACGCTCTCTACCGATCAGTTTAATAAATCACTGTTGGCAGATTACTAAAATACTCATGTGAGTGATATGTCATAAGAGGTTAGCTTAGGTCGCAATATCCTAGTCCAAGCCGTAGCCTTTTACTTAAATAAGGCGGTAGCATAATTTATAGTAAGGGTTTTAATATCAGTGCGGTAAATTATACGAATTGATTAAATGATCACGCACTATGAACACTCAATATGAACAAGGCTCATTTTTGATCTTAAGGTTAACACCTGAGCTTGTTATTGAATAAAAATACAGGAAAATATACCGCGCATGAAGAAGTTAAAAAATGAAGCTGAATTATTGAAAAAAGCCATTGTTATTGGTGAAGGTTATGCGAAAAATCGTGGCTATAAAGGCTTTTCAACCACTAACGCCGCAAAGGACAAAATTGAAAGCTTATATCGATTATTGGTCAATGATAAACTTATTCAACCTTTGCCAAAAGATGCTGAAGACTTGGCCAGCATGAAACATAAGTTATCGTTATGGATTGCCAAACAGTTACCGGCAGATCATCCGTTACTGAAATAACGAGGCATTTATCTCAGGCGCTAACTTAGCGGGCATAATGCTTAGCTTAGATTAGTGGCTTTGATATGAGTGCCGTGTTCATCGTAGAGTTTTTACATTACATTTTTTAGAGAATTTTTTTAGAGTACTTTTTATAGTACATCCTTGATAGTCATAGAGAAGCAAACAAGTTATATGAATCGTAAAAAGAAAATTAACCAAGCCTTAAAATCAAAAGTTAAGAAAATGAATGCTAAGCTGCAAAACTCAAGCAAGCCTAAGTATGTTTCTAAGGCCGACCGTGTGGCTGTGGCAGAAAAAGAAGCTGAAACTCATTTAGCTGATTGCACAGAAAAATCGCCTGAAAGTGTTGGTGATATTGCTGCTAATAGCGTTACTGATAGTGGTTCATAATAAGCTATAAATTATTAACATGTGCACAAAATTAGCAAGGTTAAAACCGACTAAATACGACTTACAAAACAGTACCCAAGGCGATACCATCACCCGTAGGTACTATGTAGGTTGGACTTTAGTCCATCAAGTTAAATGAAATTTAACCGTGTTGGCATAGATACTGAGCGATAAAACAATACACAGCTGCAGACTTTTGCTGGTCCATCAGATTAATCACTCGCTTAACGATTGACGGACTAAAGTCCGACCTACAAAAAATTGCCCCACATTAAATTATCACTAAATGTGACATTATCACCCGTAGGCCTTATGTAGGGTGGACTTTAGTTCATCAAGTTAAATGAAATTTAACCCTGTTGGCATAGATACCGAGCGATAAAACAATACACAGCTGCAGACTTTTGCTGGTCCATCAGATTAATCACTCGCTTAACGATTGACGGACTAAAGTCCGACCTACAAAAAATTACCCAACGCTAAATGATCACTAAACGTGACATTATCACCCATAGGCCTTATGTAGGGTGGACTTTAGTCCATCAAGTTAAATGAAATTTAACCCTGTTGGCATAGATACTGAGCGATAAAACTATACACGGCTGCAGATTTTTTTTGGTCCATTAGATTAATCACTCGTTTAACGATTGACGGACTAAAGTCCGACCTACAAAAAATCACCCAACGCTAAATGATCACTAAACGTGACATTATCACCCGTAGGCCTTATGTAGGTTGGACTTTAGTCCATCAAGTTAAATGAAATTTAACCCTGTTGGCATAGATACTGAGCGATAAAACTATACACGGCTGCAGATTTTTTTTGGTCCATTAGATTAATCACTCGTTTAACAGTTAACGGACTGAAATCCAAACGACAAAAAATCAGCACACTTTACCACTTTTTACGCGCTACAAATGGCTTGTGCTGTTCAGCTTTATGGGTTTGATTATAAATTTTTCGATGAACATTTTTACCCATTAAAATTCTAATTTGATAATAAGATTCACGAAATAACGTCCAACCTTTACTACCTTGCCAACTCTTGTTATATAGCTTTTTATTGGCTGCGATCGCGTCAGGTGACTGTTGCATTAAAGCCAGGGCGAAGGCTTGTGCATCGGCTATAGGGGTTGCTGTGATTTCAGTGACTAAATTTAAGGCCAGCGCCTGTTGGCCGGTAAACGCTTCTGCCGTCATAGCGAGCTTTTTTGCTTGATCAATCGCGAGGAGGTCGCGCAATGCTATTGTGCCGCCCATATCAGGTATTAAGCCCCATTTACCTTCTAGGATAGATAATGAGCTGTCTGGTGTAGCAAACCTAAAATCTGCTCCTAAGGCTATTTGTAAGCCGCCGCCCCAGCATCGGCCATGAATAGCGCAAATAACAGGTACGGGAATATCCTGCCAACCGGTAGACACCACTTGCGCTAAGTTTGCCTGCCAAGGTAAGACCTTAAATAGCAGTTTGATCATGCTCATTGGCGATTTCATGATAGATTTAACATCTAAGCCAGAGCAAAAGTCGTCGCCATTACCTGATAAAATAACCGCACGAATGTCACGGTTTTTACGCAGTGTTTTTATAGTGTGTCGAATGGCGATAAACATTGGCATATCTAAGGCATTAAGCTTATCCGCACGATTAAGTTTAACGTGGGCAATATTATGGGTGATCTCTACACTTACGCGTTGCTCAGTCATGGCTGTCCTAGCTCAATAGCCTATTAGGCTATAAATATTATGCTAACGTTATTTGATGGTATGACCAGTACCATAGCGAAAGCGTTTATTAATGTCTACATTGAGTTAGCTTGGTCTAGGCTGAAAACTTGTAAAAGTAGAGAATTTATCGCACATTGTTAGCTGAGATGGTTAGCCGATAGGGTTAGCATATATTTTTAGCACCTGATTATTGTGGCAATATTATACAAAGCGTTGCAGCGATATTACATCAAACATTACGGCGAAATCACATGAAAAACAAATTATTGTTATCAACTGTTTTAACCTTAGCAAGCGTGCCGCTATTTATGCATGCTGCTGCGCAAGCTCACCAAGAGCCGGTTTTTGCTATCGCTATACACGGCGGTGCAGGCACAATAAATAAAAGTAAAATGACCACAGAAAAGCGTAACGCCTATGAAACTAAGTTAAAACAAGCGCGTGATGCCGGTTATGCTCTGTTAGCAGATGGAGAATCTAGTCAAGCTGCTGTTATTGCCGCTATTCAAATATTAGAAAACTCGCCATTGTTCAATGCCGGCAAGGGCGCAGTTTACACTTTTGATGGCGAGCATGAACTTGATGCCTCGATAATGAACGGTAAAACCTTAAATGCCGGCGCTGTATCAGGAGTGAAAACCATCAAAAGCCCAATAGCGTTAGCTGAAGCTGTGATGGAAAAGTCGGTTCATGTCATGCTCAGTGGCGAAGGGGCGGAAGTTTTTGCGCAACAACAAGGCTTAGCAAGTGTTGAAAATAGCTATTTTGATACCGATGCGAGATACCAGTCGTTATTAAAAGCTAAAAAGCAGTTAGTAGAGCAAGAAAAAACGCTGAAAAACTTTCAAGCTGCTCATCAAACACTGGGTAATGAATATAAATTTGGCACAGTTGGCGCGGTTGCACTGGATAAATCAGGTACATTAACAGCAGGTACTAGCACAGGCGGCATGACCGCGAAACGTTTTGGGCGTATTGGTGACGCACCCATTATTGGTGCGGGTACATACGCGAATAATGACAGCTGTGCTGTTTCAGCAACGGGTCACGGTGAATATTTTATTCGCTATCATGTCGCCGCAGATATCTGTGCGCGCATGCAGTATCAGGGCATTAGTCTTGAGAAAGCCGCAGACGTAGTGATAAATGATGTTTTAGTTAAAGCGGGCGGCTCAGGTGGTATTATTGCGATTGATACGGCGGGTAATATTACTATGCCATTTAATAGCACAGGTATGTATCGCGCGAGTAAATCGTCAAATGGTGCAGAATTTATTGGGATATTTAAAGATGATTAAAAGGTTGATGACTTTGAATACGAGACTTATTTCAAAAAACAGATTGGTTTTAAAAAATAGATTGGTTTCAAAAAAAATAGTCGTGGCAAAAAATAGCGTGACGTCGAAAGGGGAAATTACCTCAAGGCGTTTTATTAATGGGCCTTACATAAGCCACTTGAAAACCTTGCTAGGCTTATCTATCGCTATGGTACTTGTTGGCTGTTCAGATGACGTGGGTAAAGTTAGCCTGGGATTATTTACCACAAAAGACGTGGTTATCAACGCTAAGCAAGACCCGATTGTTACTGGGGTAACCTGTCATATTAGTCATGTTGAAGCCGATTTAGATTTTTCTGATCCATCAGATATGAGTATTGCTTGTCGACAAACGGGTGAAATATCCGCGCAAGCTTTAGCAAAAATTGATCGTTCAAAAAATGGGGAAGTAGTCTTTAAAGAGTCAAAAAGTATTTTATTTAAAAGCTTAAAAGTCAGACGTATTTATGATGCTGAAAATAAAACTCTTATTTACCTGTCTTATTCAACGAAAGAGTCGTCTGGTAGTCATCACCATTCATTATCAACAGTGCCTTTATACAATACTAAAGCTTGGCAATGGGCCTTGGCTCAAGAGGTGAAAAATTAGGTGTTTAAGGCCTTTAACTGATGAAAGTAAAGCATTAACCTGTGTGTGGGTTTATAACCCATGTTAACTTTTGATTTTATTTGTAGTGTTGTTAACTTGATAACCCATAAAATCAAAGAGTAAAGATTTAAAAAGTAGTATAAATTATGTTAGCAAAACTGTTTAGTCCGAAAGAAATTATTGATGAAAATACCCAGAATTGGATATTTGATACCTTTGCATGGGCCATTGAAAATTTTGAAATTAATGTGCTTAAAAATGATAGTGGTTTAATACTACCGACCAATGAGTTTTATCCTGGCAAAGTTAGCAGTATTGATGAAATGGCTCAAGCTATGTTCATCAACACCAAAAACTATGCGGGCATGCAAAAGTGGCCGATACAACTTTCATCAGCCACACCGGCATCAAATACCGCCATTGAAGATTTGAGTTTAGGGCCAATTATTAGAGGCGATCATGCTGAGGTTGCCATCAGCAATGGCAATGGAGCCTTAATACTGGGATTTACGCCAAACCAGGTAAATCAACCACAAGACTTAATTGCCGCTATTAGCCAAACACTGGCCAGTATTTTGGTGATTTCAAACAAGGTTATGCCGCCAGGAGGTAAAGAATATTTACCCCAAGCGACAGATCTTGTCGCTTGTTTTATGGGCTTTGGCGTTATTTTTGCCAATACAGCCTATCAATTTAAAGGTGGTTGTGGCGCTTGTAATAATGCCAGTTTAAACCGCCAAGCGGCATTAACCGAACCTGAAACTTTATATGCATTGGCTCTTTTTTGCGTTTTAAAAAAAGAGCCAATGAAAAATGTTAAAGGCCATCTAAAGTCACATTTGAAAAAAGATTTTGTTAACGCTTATAAAAGCATTGAACAATCACTTTCAAGCACGACACAACCGGCCTTATTAGCTTTGGTAAGTGAATAATTTACAAAAGCTAAAAAACTAAAAAGGTGAAAAGTTTTGACTCTATAGCACGACCGGGCTGTTAGGTTATGAAGTCAACGGTTTAGGGGGAGAGAGAAAGTTAGTACTTTAGTCAAAATTGCTTTTATGGGTGTTTATCTAACGTATAGCTATTTTTTACCTTTTGTAGGTCGGACTTTAGTCCGTCAACGGTTAAGCCGGCAATTAACGCGATGGGTTAACAAACCTCTGCAACTAGGTGTGATTTTTGTTGTTTAGAATTTTGCCAAAGATAGTTAAATTTCATTTAACTTGATGGACTGAAGTCCAACCTACATAGAGCCTACGGGTGATTATATAGCGTTGTGCGATTGTTTTGTAGGTCGGACTTTAGTCCGTCAACTGTTTAGCCAGTGGTTAACTCGATGGCTTAACAAACCTCTGCAACTAGGTATGATTGTTGTCGTTCAGAATTTTGACGACAACAGTTAAATTTCATTTAACTTGATGGACTGAAGTTCAACCTACATCGAGTCTATGGGTGATCAGATAGCGGTGTGCAATTGTTTTGTAGGTCCAACTTCACTCCGTCAACCGTTAAGCGGGCAATTTTCAAGTAGAGCGGGTATATACTTATTCATTTGCCATTGCTTACCTGTTAATATAGCTTCTTTGTTATCTGTTTTGAGTCTGTCTTGTCTACTGCAATCACCGCAACTTCCACTGCTACTAAAAAAGCTAATAAAAACGTTACCGTAAAATCCCTTTTCAACCTTTTAGAGCAGGTTAAATTATCTGATAAAACGCGCATTAAAAAGCGCTTATTGGGTGTTAAAAGTATTACTGACCAGAGTAAGCAAGAAAAAAGCTTACAGCAAATAGCGGCATTGATTGAACAATCGATAGAAAATAAACAACTTCGTCTCGCTAACGTACCTAAATTTAGTTACCCGGAAGCTTTACCGGTTTCACAAAATGTTGATGTTATTGCTAAAGCTATTGATGAAAATCAAGTGGTTATTATTGCGGGCGAAACTGGCTCAGGTAAAACCACCCAAATTCCTAAGATATGTTTGCAGCTTGGCCGTGGTATTGACGGTATTATTGGTCATACTCAACCCCGACGTATCGCTGCTAGAACGGTAGCAAACCGTATTGCAGAAGAACTCAACACCAAATTAGGTGACGCCGTTGGCTATAAAGTACGCTTTAATGACCAAGTGGGCAAGCAAAGCTATATCAAGTTAATGACCGACGGTATTTTGTTGGCAGAGATGCAAAAAGACCGTTTGTTACGCCAATACGACACCTTGATCATTGATGAGGCACATGAACGTAGTTTAAACATTGATTTTATTCTGGGTTATTTGCGCCAAATTCTCCCTAAACGTCCTGATCTAAAAATCATCATTACCTCGGCAACCATTGATCCTGAAAAGTTTGCCAAACATTTTGCCAGTGCTGCTGGTGTTCCTGCGCCCATTATTGAAGTATCGGGTCGAACTTTTCCAGTTGAAATGCGTTATCGTCCCCTGAACGAGGCAAGTGATGAGAGCAATGATGATGGCGATATTATTTCAGGCATTCTTAATGCGGTTGATGAGTTAGGCGCCGATGACAGTGGCGATATATTAGTGTTTCTCAACGGTGAACGAGAAATTCGAGATACCGCACGGTCATTAGAAAAAGCAAACTTACGCCACACTAATGTGCTGCCGCTATATTCTCGTTTAACCGTTGCCGAACAAAATTTAATATTTAAACCCCATACTGGCCGTAATATAGTGTTAGCCACCAACGTTGCTGAAACCAGTTTAACCGTGCCGGGCATTAAATATGTTATTGATCCAGGCACCGCAAGAATTTCTCGTTATAGTTACCGTACCAAAGTGCAACGCTTGCCGATAGAGGCTATTTCTCAAGCCAGTGCTAACCAACGTGCTGGTCGTTGTGGTCGTGTATCGTCAGGGGTCTGTATTCGTCTTTATTCAGAAGAAGACTTTTTAAACCGCCCTGAATTTACCGACCCTGAAATACTGCGCACTAATTTAGCGACCGTTATATTGCAAATGTTGTCCTTAGATCTAGGCGAAATTGCTGACTTTCCGTTTGTTCAACCACCAGATAATCGCAATATTACTGATGGGGTGAAATTATTAGAAGAGTTGGCCGCGATAGACGCGAAGGCAAATAAAGTGACCTTAACGCCAATAGGGCGCTCGTTAGCAAAATTCCCTATTGATCCACGTTTAGCTAAAATGATTTTAACCGCGTCAGACTTAGGCTGTATTGAACAAATATTCATTATTGTCAGTGCCTTAAGTATTCAAGATCCACGTGAACGTCCACACGAAAAGCAACAAGCAGCAGATGAAAAACATAGCCGTTTTAAGAACAAAGAATCTGATTTTGTTGGTTTATTAAAACTGTGGAGTTATGTTGAAGAACAACAAAAGCAACTAACCAACAATCAATTTCGTCGCATGTGCCAAAAAGAATTCTTGTCCTATGTGCGTATTCGAGAGTGGCAAGACATCTACAGTCAGCTAACGCATTCGTTACGCGAGTTAAAAATTCCGATGAGCCGCATCGAAGTAGACTTATCGGAAGAAGCTGAAAAAAGCGCCACTAATCCAAATGTAGATATTGTGCATCAAGCGATATTGTCAGGTTTACTGAGTCATCTAGGCCAACAAGATGAAAACCGAGAATATAAAGGCGCACGTGGCAGTACCTTCTTTATTTTCCCAGGCTCTGCCTTAGCTAAAAAATCGCCCAAATGGTTAATGGCGGCAGAGCTAGTTGAAACCAGCCGTTTATTTGCCCGTATGGCCGCAAAAATTGACCCTTTGTGGATTGAACCCCTTGCTCAACATTTAGTTAAACGCAGCTATAGTGAACCGCATTGGGAGAAAAAGCAGGGCGCTGTGATGGGCTTTGAGCAAGTATCACTCTACGGCCTGATTATTGTTGCTAAGCGTAGTGTGCACTTTAATCAAATTGAACCTGATACCTGTCGTGAAATTTTTATCCGCGAGGCGTTAGTTAACGGTGAAAGCACGATTAAAGAGGTGTTTTTAAAAGATAATCGTCAATTAGTGAATGAAATTGAAGCATTAGAGCAAAAAGCTCGACGCAGAGATTTTTTGATTGAAGAGCAACAGTTAGTTGATTTTTATACCGAAAAACTACCAGAGAACGTTAATTGTCAACGCAGCTTTTTAGCATGGTGGAAAAAGCAAAAACAAGCCGACGCCAAACTATTAAACTTTACCAAAGCCTTTTTGTTAAAAGAAAGTGCGGTTAAGTTATCGGCCACTGAATATCCTGAAACCTGGCAGCAAGGCAGTTTAACCTTACCGCTGAGTTATCATTTTAACCCGGGCGATGTCGACGACGGTATCAGTGTTTTGATACCGCTAGGAATATTAAATCAAGTGGAAAACATTGGTTTTGATTGGTTGATCCCCGCTTTACGGCTTGAACTTATTACGGCATTAATTCGAGCTTTACCTAAAGCATTAAGGCGTAATTTCGTGCCTGCGCCTAATTACGCCGAAGCTTGTTTAGCGGCAATAACTAACGCTGATGTCGCATTAACTACCGCCATTGAAAAACAGTTATTAAGAATGACAGGTGCTCGCCTACCGGAAGACGCTTGGCAAGGTTTAGTGCTAGTACCGCATTTATCGATGAATTTTAAAATTGTTAATGAACATGGCAAATTGATCCAACAAGGTCGCAAGCTTGACGAATTAAAAGACAGTTTACAAGGTAAGGTGCAAGCGTCGATTAAAAAGGTCGCTGACAAAGGTATTGAACGCAGTAATATCGACCAGTGGGACTTTAAAAGCTTGCCAAAAAGCTATGAAAAGAAAGTCGCTAATATCACCATAAAAGCTTTTCCAGCTTTGGTGGATAAAAATAAGTCTGTTGCTATCGAGTTATTTGAACATGAAAGTTTAGCTGAACAAGCCATGCTTGACGGGGTCAGTCGACTTGTTTTACTGAGCATACCGTCGCCAATAAAATATTTGCAGGAAAAGTTACCCAATAAAGCTAAATTAGGGCTGTATTTTAATCCCTTTGGTTCGATAACTGATTTGTTAGATGACTGTATCCTTGCTGGCTGTCAATTTTTAGTTAACGAATACGGCGACTTACCTCGTGCTCAAGCAGAGTTTGAAGCCTGCAAAGAACATGTTCGTGCAGAAATTGCAGATTGTGTCTTAAGTGCGGCGATTAAAGTCGAGCGAGTATTAAGTCTGGCACATGATGTACGCAAAAAAATGAAAGGCAAAATGTCGTTAAATGTTGTGCAATCTCATGGTGATATTAAAAGCCAATTAGAGGCCCTAGTTTTTAAGGGCTTTATCACTAAAGCGGGATACCAACGTTTGGATGATATTGCCCGTTATTTAAGCGCTATGTTACGACGATTAGAAAAGTTGCAAATTGACCCTAATCAAGACCGTTTGAAAATGTTAGAGCTTGAAAAAGTACAAAAATCATTAGATACAGTCATTGCTCAACAACCTAAGGGTCAACCAATAAGTAAAGCTTTAATACAAGGCTATTGGATGATAGAAGAGTTGCGGGTATCACTTTTTGCACAAAATTTAAAAACACCTTTTCCAATTTCAGCTAAAAGAATATTGAACTACATCAAAGAACATGCATAATTTTAGTACAATAATTTGACAGTTATCGTTACCATGAGTATAAATGAAAGTGTACTAACGATAAAAACACAATGGAGTAGTGATGGCTAATTACGATGATAAACGGAACTTTTATCGCATGATGTTAAACAGTGAAGTAACCTTGACCATTATTGACGATGAAGCTAATAGCAAGGCTTTAGTCACATGTCGTGATTTAAGTGCAACGGGTATAGCGATTGAGATGCAGCACCCATTAGAAATAAATACAGCGGTGCGTATCAGTGTTCAGTCGGTCAACAATGCTGTGCTACCCTTAAATGCTACCGGCAAAGTAGTGAGAGTAACGGAAGATAGCGCAAACTGTTATTTGATTGGCGTTAATATTACTGAGATTGATTAAGTCAGCGGAAATAAGTAGCTAGAAAAAGTCTAGCTACTCTTATTAAGCTACTAATATTTAGCCACTAATAGCTAGTGGCTAAATATGGCTTTATATAGTCAAGTTACTCAACTTGGCAGACCAAACCTTTAAGATAATAACCTTCAGGGTAGTTTGACGATACCGGATGATCCGCGGCTTGGTGCAATCGATCAACAAAGTAAGCATTTCTTTTCGCGTCTAATGCCCCATCAGCAACCACTTTTTGAAATAAACTTGATTCCATTAAACCAGAGCAAGAAAAAGTTAACAAAATACCATTAGGGTTAAGCAACTGCATTGCTAACATATTGATATCTTTGTAGCCACGACATGCACCCGTCAGTTGAGCCTTTGATTCAACAAACTTAGGTGGGTCGAGAATTATCATGTCAAAGGTACGTTTTTCTTCACGGTATTGACGCAATAATTTAAAAACATCCGCTTTAACGAATGAGATATTTTTATCTTCTAATTGATTAAGCTCAACGTTTTTCTTGGCTAAGTCTAATGCTGATTCAGACACATCAACATTAATGACTTCTTTAGCGCCGCCCGCTGCACAATGTAGCGCAAAAGTGCCGGTATAAGAGAAACAGTTTAATACACTCTTATCACGGGCATATTTACCTGCAGCAAGACGAGATTCACGTTGATCTAAATAAAACCCCGTTTTATGGCCTTTAGCCACATCTACATGAATTTTAATACCGTATTCTTCAATAATACACTCTGTTGATGCTTGTGGTTCAGTTAACCAACCTGTTACCGGCTCTAAACCTTCTTTTTTGCGCACATCAACATCTGAACGCTCATAAATATGGCAACCCGGATAAAGTTCTTTAAGGCATTCAACTAAGGTATAGCGGTGCAAGTCTGCTCCGGCGCTCAATAATTGGCAAACAATTAAGTTGTCGTATTTATCTATGGTGATACCGGGCAGGCCATCAGACTCGCCAGCAATAAGTCGATAGCCGGTTAAACCGTCTCTTTCGATAAACCAGTCGCGTCTTTTTTGCGCACTTAACAATTTATTACGAAAAAAACTGCTATCAATTTCTTCATCAATATCAAAACTCCAAACCCGAATTCTAATTTGAGATTCTGGAGAATATGCGCCTTTAGCGAGCCAGTTGCCTTTGTTGTCATAGACATCAACCGTGTCACCAAGTAATGGGTTACCTTTAATTTTGTTAATTGCTTGAGAAAAGATCCAAGGATGTTTTCGGCGTAATGATTTCTCACGAGCAACTTTTAAATAAATTCTTGCTGACATAGGCCTATACTTATAATTACAATAATAATGGCGCGAGTGTAGTCAATGCATGGCGAGGGTGCAATGGTCAATTTTAACTATTTTTCATTTCAAAATTTTGATGTGAATGAAAGTTAACAATAACAATAACAATAGCAATAAGCTTAATTTAAGGTGAAAAATAATGGATGTAAGTTACATGGCACATGTCAGTGGCAAGGTTCAAGGCGTTTATTTTCGAGTTTCTAGCCAACAGGTTGCGATTGAACATAGTTTAAGTGGTTACGCGCGTAATTTAACTAATGGCGATGTAGAAGTGCTACTGTGCGGTGAAGAGAAAAATATTGATAAAATGCTAAAGTGGTTAGCAAAAGGTCCTCCAGAAGCACAAGTGATGAAGGTTGACGTTAAGCAAGTACCATTTCAGGAACATAATTTTTTTTCGATTAGCTGAACTTCTACCTTTATCACGTTGGTATTTAAGGTTAATTAAGGCAAACTAGTTATTATAATAAACCGTGGATAAAAGGAAATAAATTGCGTTATATAGCCATTAATGATCAACAGCAGTTAAGTCTAGATGAAACTGACAAGCCAGCAATAGGTGACGATGAATGCTTAATCAAAGTCAGGGCTATTGGTGTTAATCGCGCAGATATTTTGCAAAAAAAAGGCCAGTATCCACCTCCGCCTGGTGAATCAAACATACTCGGCATTGAGGCTTGTGGTGAACTTGTGGCTATTGGCAGGCTACAAACTAGTTGGAATGTTGGCGATAAGGTATTTGCTATTGTGCCTGGTGGCGCCTACTCAGAATACGTTAAAGTCAAAACCGATCACTTAATAAAGTTGCCTGAAAATTTAAGCTATGCCCAAGGCGCGGCAATAGCCGAAGTTTATTTAACCGCTTATCAATGTTTATTTTCCATCGCTAACTTACAGTCAAATGCTAAGGTACTTATTCATGCCGGCGCTAGTGGTGTAGGCACGGCGGCTATTCAACTAGCTAAACAGCTTAATTGCTCAGTAACCGTTACTGTCGGTCATGAAGACAAAGTAGCAGCTTGTAAAGCACTGGGCGCGGATGAAGCGATAAATTATCACGAAACTGACTTTGTGACTTGGGCAATACAACAAAAACACAGCTATGACGTTATTATCGATGTGGTTGCCGGCGAGTATATTAACAAAAACATTAAGGTATGTGCGCTAGATGGTCATATTGTTATCTTGTCCATGCTAGGTGGCCGTTTTGCGGAAAATATTGATGTCGCTAAAATGCTTGCTAAGCGTGTAAACCTTCATGCCACCACATTACGTAGCCGAAGTAATGAATATAAAACCCAGTTAATTAAAGCATTTACGCAAGACTTTTATCATTGCCTTGAAATAGGCTCAATCAGCCCGGTTATTTACCAACAATATAGCTGGCATGAGGCAGAAGTAGCCCATCAGGTTATGTTGAATAATGAAAACATTGGCAAACTAATACTCACTTTAGATTAGTGCTATTAGCATTATTTTTCGACGGTCAGTTCAGTGCTTAAACTGCGTACTTTAATATTAACACCCGTGGTAACTAGGTTTTTAAAAAAGTCATAAATTTGGCAAGATGAAAGTTGTTTACAGATAATTTCATACTTTAAAATGGCCGGTTTGTGACTTTGCAGTGCCGCCTGATTCAGCCAATAAAGTGCTTTGCTGAGGTTTTTTTCTACGTATTGTCCATTAATATACATTTGTGCAAGGTTCACTTGTCCTTGTGCAAAGTTGTAGTTTGCAGAGGTAGTAAATAACTCAAATGCTTGTTTTAAATTGGTTTCACTGAACCGCTGGTTAAGGAAAGCCTCACCCGTTAAATTCTCTCGTCGACCTTGAATAAAAATATTACTACGATATTTTCTTGGCTCAGGCCCTACGCGCTGTCCTAAAAGTTTGTCGTTAATAGGTCGCATCGCTTGATAAATAGCACCGGAAGCCAATTTTTGTTGAATTTGTTGATGGTTATAATCAAAGCGCTTAGCTTCGAAGTAGTCTTTATAAGTTAGCTGGCCATAATAAATACTATTGATTGTCGCGTGTTGGTTGGGATAATAAAAACTGCCATAAACTAAGGTAATAATGTCACCCGTTATATCAACTACTTTGGCAATACGATATTTTTCATTGGGTCTTAGGTTATGGCTTACTATACGAAAATCAAACAAATAAATATCATTGATTTTTGGTGTTGCTACTATTTGGCGAGTTTGTTGTTGATCACGATTGGTTTGATAAATGACATAATAGCTATAATAGGCCAGACAAAATAATACGGGGATTAATAATGATTTTTTTGAAGCTATAAAGTGCTTAAATGATGGTATAAAAGCCGATAGATTGAGTCGCTGAACTTGCCCGTTGTTACTATTTTTGACCCTACTTACTTTAAACATTATATGTCCCTATAAAGATGAATTAGCCTGGAAAAACTCTATTAGCAAACCATCATGAATTCTAACATCTTCAATGGTAATATTATTAACATCTTGGAAATGCTGGCTAAATAAATCAATAGAGTCAAGACAGTAAATGCTAGTTGGCGTAAATCCCAGCATTTTGGATTAGCGTGGTCTATCCAACATCTATAACAGAACAACAATTACCTTCAAATAGGGCTTTGATTTCCTCATTTAGCGTTGGGTGATTTTTTCTGTCGGTTTTTTGTAGGTCGGACTTTAGTCCGTCAACTGTTAAGCTGGCTAATAACGTGATGGAACCAACAAACATTTGCAGCAGGTGTTTTTTTACTCGGCATTTATAACAAACACAGTTAAATTTCATTTAACCTGATGGACTAAAGTCCAACCTACATTGCATCGACATAAAGCCTACGGGTGATATGTAGTGTTGGGCACTTTTTCTTAGGTGTTTTGTAGGACGGACCTCAGTCTGTCAAATGTTAAGCTGGCTAATAACGTGATGGGACCAACAAACATTTGCAGCAGGTATTATTTTTTTGCTCGTACGTATTAATCCATCAAGTTAAATTTCATTTAACTTGATGGATTAAAGTCCAACCTACATTGAATCCACATAAAGCCTACGGGTGATATGTAGTGTTGGGCACTTTTTCTTAGGTTTTTTGTAGGTCGGACTTTAGTCCGTCAACTGTTAAGCTGGCCATTAACGAGATGGGACCAACAAACATTTGCAGCAGGTATTATTTTTTGCTTTTACGTATTCATGCTAAAGAAAGTTAAATTTCATTTAACCTGATGGACTAAAGTCCAACCTACATTGAATCCACATAAAGCCTACGGGTGATATGTAGTGTTGGGCACTTTTTCTTAGGTTTTTTGTAGGTCGGACTTTAGTCCGTCAACTGTTAAGCAGGCTATTCACGAGATGGAACCAACAAACATTTGCAGCAGGTTTTTTTTCGCTCAGAATTTATAACAAACACAGTTAAATTTCATTTAACCTGATGGACTAAAGTCCAACCTACATTGAATCGACATAAAGCCTATGGGTGATAATGTAGTGTTGGATAATTGTTTTGTCGGTTTTTTGTAGGACGGACTTTAGTCTGTCAACTGTTAAGCTGGCTATTAACGTGATGGACTAAAGTACAATCTACATTTTTAGTTAACCATCTTAACCAACATATTGAAAGCGTTTGAGCTGCTTTCCATCTCTTTCAATAATTTCATCAAACATAGCAAGTGGCCTAACCCAAATCGCTCTTTCGCCGTATTCAGGTTGATAAACCACCATAGTTTCTTCAGTTTCACTGTGCGTTGCTAAGTGTAGTACTTGGTAAAAATTACCTTTAAAATGTTGATAACGTCCGGTTTTTAGCATGAATAATCTCATTGTTTCTAGTTTGTTAGTTTTGTCGACCATTGTTGTGAAATTTTATTGTCACTGGCTTTGGCTTCTAACCATTTACTGCCTTCACTGGTTAACTCTTTTTTCCAAAACGGGGCTTTGGTTTTTAAAAAATCGATAAGAAATTCGCAAGCAGCAAAGGCCGCTTTTCGATGTGGACTCGTGACACCAATAAAGACAATTTGTTCGCCAAGGGTTAAATCGCCAACGCGATGAATAATAGTCACCTTATTAAGCGGCCAGTGTTCGCGCGCTTCAGCCTCTATTTCACTCAATACTTTCTCTGTCATGCCAGGGTAGTGCTCTAGCGATAATCCTTGCACTCCAAGCCCTTCATTAAAGTCTCGAACTTTACCAACAAAAGTGACTACAGCGCCATCTTGGTTGTCATCTGCGAGTTTTTGATACTCATCTGCAACAATAAAGTCATTCTGTTGTACGTTGATCATATTAGCCTCCGGTAACAGGAGGGAAAAAAGCGATTTCATCACCGGCATTGACACTATGTGACCAATCGGTGATCTGCTGATTAACCGCAACAAGTAAGCTATCAGCCGACATAACTTTGGCCCATAAATCATCTGTGTTAGCGAGTTGTTGTCGAATTAGCTCTGTTGTCATATTTTCACTGGCCGATATTTGCAAGCTATCGGTGGATAATTGTTCGCGTAGGCGAGCAAAAAACAAAACTTTTATCATGATTAGATCCTTTCTTGAGTCGCAGGGGTATGAAGATAGCTGCCTGATTTTCCACCTTGTTTTTCACATAAATGGATATTAGTAATAATCATGTCTTTTTGTACCGCTTTACACATATCGTAAATCGTCAGGGCGGCGGTTGAAGCGGCGGTTAATGCTTCCATTTCTACCCCTGTTTTACCTGAAAGCTTACAAAGCGCAGTGATTTTTACCCGGTTTTGCTTTGGCTCTGCGATTATGTCGACTTCTATTTTTGTCAGCATAAGCGGGTGACAAAGCGGAATAAGCTCACTGGTTTTTTTTGCCGCCATAATGCCAGCAATTCTGGCGGTGGCAAATACGTCACCTTTATGATGTTTTCCTTCGACAATCATTGCCAGGGTTTGCGCAGACATTTCAATATAGGCTTGAGCAATGGCAGTACGTTCAGTAACAATTTTTTCAGTTACATCAACCATATGGGCATCACCATTAGCATTGATATGAGTAAATTCGTCGCTCATCAAAAAATATTCTCTTAATTATTAGCTATTCAGCTTTATGTAAATTCACCGTTTATAGTACCTTATCTGAAGGTATATTTAGTGATTTATATTAAGAAAAGTGATTTGATATTAGTATCAAGTGATTAATAAAGTATTTATTAAAAATTGCAGTGAGTGTATTAAATTTAAGTTATCAGTAGGATGATTTTGATCTAGCTGTATTTAGCTACTATTAGATTTAAGTCGTATATGAAGTTTTAATCGTTGTTAAATTAAAATAACGTCCAATTTAGATAAACTAGAAGGGTATATAAAATAGATATATTAGAGGTGTATATAAAATTGGTTGCGGGAGCAGGATTTGAACCTACGACCTTCGGGTTATGAGCCCGACGAGCTACCAGACTGCTCCATCCCGCGTCCGAATGGTTTAAGTAAATACTTAAACAAGCCAAGTTGTTTTAATTCAAACTTAAGAATTGGTTGCGGGAGCAGGATTTGAACCTACGACCTTCGGGTTATGAGCCCGACGAGCTACCAGACTGCTCCATCCCGCGTCCGAATGGCTTAATACATTAGCCAAGACAGCTTGTTTTAATTCTAGCTTAAGAATGCTTTAAAGTGGCGGTTGACTGCTTGCCTTAAAGCGAGGCGTATAATAAGGATACATCATCTTATTTGCAACATGTTTTATGCTTTTTTTAGCGATTAATTTCATTTATTTATTACTTGTTGTTTTTTTACGCGTGAATGACTCGTATTTCAGACGATTAGTTGAAATTAGGCTGAATTTAAAATAAACAGCGCTTAACTTGTCAGATATTGTTAGATAGTTTGCGCTAATTTGTAAAAGACCTATAAGTAGCACGTGTCTTTGTTTATAATCGCGGCATAAATTAGATTGGGAAACCTATATGCAGCAATTTTTAGCATTAACCTCACCAGGTATAGAAATATTACTGGCGCAAGAACTTAAAGATTTGAAAGCCGAACAAGTTGTTCAAAAGCCTGAGGGCGTTTATTTCACTTCAACGATTGAACATGCGTATCACATTTGTTTACGCTGTCGCTTATCCACTCGCATACTGCTGAAATTGGCTGAAGGTGACGCCAACAATAAAGATGAGCTTTATGCGGTAGCAAAGTCCATTACTTGGTCGGAAATGTTCTCTGTTGATAATACCTTTGCTATTGATTTTGTCGGCACAAGCGATGAAATCAGAAACAGTCAATTTGGTGCCTTAACGGTTAAAGATGCGGTTGTTGACCATTTTCGCGATTTAAACCAAGAACGTCCTTCAGTGGATAAGTCAGCGCCACAGGTAAGTTTTCAAGCACGTTTGTTAAAGCAAAAAGTTGTTATTTATTTAGACTTCTCTGGCCGTAGCTTATTTAAAAGGGGCTATCGAGAGCATTCGGGTGCTGCGCCATTAAAAGAACATTTAGCGGCCGCTATCATTACTCGTTCTGGTTGGTTAGAAGATACCTCTAAGCCTTTAGTTGACCCTATGTGTGGTTCTGGAACTATAGTGATAGAAGCGGTATTAATGGCAGCGGGTTATGCACCTGGCATTGATAGAGCGCAATGGGGCTTTGATTTTTGGTTAGGGCATCAGCCTGCCGCTTGGAAATCAGCAAGGTCTGCTGCCATTGAACAATCACATGTTGGTTTAACGCAGCTTAAAACTAAAGTATTTGGTCTTGACCTTGATAGCCGAGTATTACAAACCGCCCAGCAAAATGCTAAAAATGCCGGCATACAAAGATTTATTGAATTCTCGTGTAAAAATGCTAATGACATAAAAAATGCCTTTGGTCCTAAAGGGACTATCTTATTTAACCCACCCTACGGTGAACGAATAGGTGAATTACCTGAACTGGTAGAAAGCTTTGCTTTATTAGGGCAGAAGTTCAAATCTCATTTTGTTAACTGGCGAGTGGCTGTTCTAACTGCCAATGCTGAATTGTTAGCCATGATGAAAATGGTGACTTTAAAACGTTATAAGTTTAAAAATGGCCCGTTAGATTGCCAATTTGCACTTTATAATTTAGATGATAAGCAAGTGTCGAGCAGTAATGTTGATACTGAATTTGATGGTAAAGACTCAGACTTTGGTAATCGCTTATTAAAGAATAAGAAAAACTTGAAAGGCTGGCTTAAGCAAGAAGGCATAGAATGTTATCGCCTATATGATGCCGATATTCCTGAGTATAATGTAGCGGTTGATGTTTATGGCGATCACTTGGTTATTCATGAGTATACAGCGCCCGCCATTATTGAACCTGAGAAAGTGGCGAAAAGATTACAAGAAGTGGTTTATTTTGCCCCTAAGGTACTTGGCGTTCCTACCGATAAAGTTATTATTAAAACGCGGGCAAAACAAAAGGGCAAAGATCAGTACCAACGGGTTGAACAAACCAAAAAATCTATGGTGGTGCATGAATATGGCGCGAAATTAAAAGTAAACCTGTGGGATTATTTAGATACCGGGCTGTTTCTTGATCACCGTAAAACCCGCCAAATTGTGGCGAAAAAATCAGCGGGTAAATCATTATTGAATTTGTTTGCCTATACAGGTTCGGTTTCTTTGCAAGCGGCATTGCATGGCGCGGATACGGTAACCACGGTTGATATGTCGAAAACTTATTTAAGTTGGGCACAAGATAATTTTGTACTGAATAATCTCAGTGGTCATAAATATGACTTTATTCAAGCGGATTGTTTGCAATGGTTGAAGAAAAACGAGCAAAAATTTGATCTGGTGTTTATTGACCCACCCACTTTCTCTAATTCAAAGCGCATGGGAGAAAGTTTTGACGTGCAACGTGATCACATCAGTTTAATTACTGACGGAGTAAAATCACTTGCTGCGGGTGGTGAGTTAATTTTTACCAATAATAAGCGTAATTTTAAAATGGATTTTGACGCTATTTCTGCCTTAAATTTACAAGTGCAAGAAATAAGCGAGAAAACACGAGATAAAGACTTTCAACGCAACAAGCATATTCATAACAGTTGGTTGATTACACGTAAGGTGTAAGGTGAGTTAATATGTCGGTAAAATTTAATCTTTATGGCAGCGAAGGCTGTCATTTATGTGAAGAGGCTTTGGCATTATGCCTAGCCGTGATGCCAGCAGCAGATATTTGCGTGGTCGATATACTCGATGATGATAAGCTAGTTACGCTGTATCGTGTTCACATTCCTGTATTAGAGCGTCTTTCGAGCCAAGAAAAATTATTTTGGCCATTTGAACAAGCACAAGTTTTGGAGTTATTGTAGTTTATGGAATTAATTCGTATTTCCCAAGGTGAATTAGCCTTCGGCGAAGACAAAGTCTTAGATAAAGCGGATCTGAGTGTACAAACCGGCGAACGAATTTGTTTAGTCGGTAGAAATGGTGCTGGAAAATCGACATTAATGAAAGTATTAATGGGTTTTCAAACCTTAGATGATGGCCAAGTGCTTAAATCTAGCACTATGCAAGTCGCGATGTTAGAGCAAGATCCTCCAGAAACTTCAGATATCAGTGTTTTTGATCATATCGCACAAGGTGTAAAGGAAAATGCGGATTTAATTAAGCGTTATCATGCGATTATTCATGATGTGACTGAAGACCCATCAGACAAAAATCTTAATAAATTAGCCAATGTTCAAGATCAACTTGAAGTGGCAAACGCTTGGCAAGATGAACAGCGTATCGAGCAAGTGATGACAACCTTGGCGCTGAATCCAGATGATAAAATTTGTGACCTTTCAGGTGGTTGGTTACGTAAGGTCGCGTTAGCTAAGGCCTTAGTGACCGCACCTGATATTTTATTGCTTGACGAACCCACTAACCATTTAGATATTAAAAGTGTTTTATGGTTAGAGTCATTTTTAAAAGACTTTGCTGGCACGATACTTTTTATTAGTCATGATAGAGCATTTATTCGTGGGGTATCGACACGTATTATCGACCTTGATCGTGGTGTTTTGAAAAGCTACCCAGGCAATTATGATCTTTACATAGAGCAAAAAGCGCATGACTTGCAGGTTGAATCACAACAAAACTCGCTATTTGATAAGAAGCTAGCAGAAGAAGAAGTGTGGATCAGACAAGGTGTAAAAGCTCGTCGTACACGCAATGAAGGCCGAGTAAGAGCACTTGAAAAACTTAGAGGCGAACGCCAAGCTCGTCGCGAGGTTCGCAATCAAAGTACGATGAATATCACCCAAGGTGACCGTTCAGGTAAGCTGGTATTTGAAGCGGAAGACATAACTATCGCTTTTGATGATAAAGTTATTATCAAAAATTTAGATTTATTGATCACCCGAAATGACCGTATAGCCTTTATTGGTGCTAACGGTACGGGTAAGTCGACCTTGATTAAAATGATTATGGGCAATCTTGAAGCTACCAGCGGTAAAATGCGCTCAGGTGTTAATTTAGATATTGCTTATTTTGATCAACATCGTGAAGCCTTAGATCTTAACCAAACCGTGCAAGAAATTGTGGGTGAAGGTAAGCAAGAAGTTGTGGTAAACGGTAAACCACGACATGTATTAGGTTACCTTCAAGACTTCCTTTTTAGTCCTAAGCGTGCACGAACACCGGTTAGAGCCTTATCGGGTGGTGAAAAAAATCGCTTGTTACTTGCTCGGTTATTTTTACGCCCCAGTAACCTATTGATTTTGGATGAGCCAACCAATGATTTGGATATTGAAACCTTAGAACTATTGGAAGAAGTCGTTGCAAATTACGCAGGAACGGTTATTTTAGTTAGCCATGATCGCGACTTTGTTAATAACTGTGTCAATAGTTGCTTGTATTTTGATGGTACCGGACACGTTTCACAAATCGTTGGTGGCTATGATGATGTTGATGATTACTTAGCTTATAAAGAGAAGCAACGTGAAACAGCGACTAAAGCCGTTGTAAAAGTTGCCGTGGCTGAAAAAGCCAATAGCAAGGTTAATACCCCGGTTAAGAAAAAACGCTCATTTAAAGAGAAAACCGAGTTAGAAAACTTACCTGGGATTATTGATGAACTTGAAACATCAATTGCTGACTTGCAGGAAAAAGTTAATCACGCTGACTTTTTTAGTCAAAGCAAAGAACAAAGTAATAATATATTGAACCAGTTAGCTATAGATGAGTCAAAACTCGAAGTTGCCTACGCTAGATGGCAAGAATTAGATGATTAATAACAAAAGTGAGTTTAGTAGTTACATGAACAAATTTGTAAAATCAATTTTAGCATTAGGTATCACTAGTGCATTAGGACTATCCGCGGTTAATGCGGCAACTTACCAAGTTATTGATAAAGGTAATGTTTCCTCATTAAAATACACTTATTCACAACAGGAAAATAATAACGGTGAAGCTGCTATTTCTGGCACTGACATCTATAATTTTCCCGTGCAGTTTCAATATTTTGATGAAGAGGACTATGACTTTATCGTTCTTTTAGCTGAGCGAAGTCATGAAGGTGTGCACGACTTAGTTAATATTGAAGATGAAGTGGCTTTACGCGCAGGTAACCCAACGGCTAATGATCTTTCATGGGTTATAAGGTTTTTAAGTTCAAGAGCCGGTAATAGCCTTTATCAAGAAGTTGGTGATGTTTTTGCCATGACTAACTTTAATGGTCAAACAGAATTATTTAATGTATTTGATGAAAATATTCCTAATACAGATATTCTTACCCGTTCGACAAAAGAATTTATTAGTGGCATTACCAATGAAGGTTGGGTATATGGCAATGCCTCAGCGCCTTACTTACCGCTTGATTTTACTAAAAGTGATGCTGAAGAAGTAACACACTGGTTACGTGCATTTACTACCCGTGGTTTTTTCTCGTCTGACGGTGGTGCTAGTATCATCGAAGTCATTCCTCCTAGTGAGACAGATTTACCTGAAGATCAACGTTTTGGTGGTGAATCAGCCATATTAGATATTAGTGAGTCTCACTTTGCGGTTGGTTATGCAAGCACGAGTATTGATCAAAATGCCATTGACTTTATCAACGATGAAACCGGTGGTTGTGCTGATCCAGACATACTTGCTGATTTACCGTTTAAAGTCTGTGTGCAGCAGATTATTGCTGAGGTTTATAATACTGAAGCAATAAAATGGTCTATAGATGAACAAGGTATCATTAGCTCAGAAATATTAGGACAGTTAGTTACTCCTCATGTTGATGATGTACGTGAATATACTAACTATGCTCAAGCGATTAATAATCAAGGTGTAGCGGTTGGTTATGCTCATGGCTGGGTTAATGAAAATGTAACTGAACCCAGTGCAAGAGAACGCCGCAGTATATATGCAGTAGTATATAAAAACGGTGAAGTTATGGACTTTACTGAGGATCACGGCAAGTACTTTGATTCGCGTACCTATGACATTAACGATGCCGGTATAGCAATAGGGCATGTTAATGCTTTTATTAATGGTAATCAAAGAACTAAGTTTTATCATGTTGATACCAATGCTGAAACGATGGAAATGATTTTACCAACAGATTTTTTCAACGGTAGTTCGAGTACAGCTCGCGCTATTAATGAAAGTGGTAAAATAGTAGGTGAAGGTGAGGTTGAAACGCATAACGACAACACTAGCACCCCGAGAAGAACACATGGTTTTTTATATGATATTACCAGTGAAACTTTTACCGATCTTAACGACTTTTTAGCTTGTGGTAGTGATTATACGATTATTGAAGCACGTGACATTAATGATGCCAATGAAGTTTCAGCAACCGCATTGATCAGAGTTCCTCGTCGTGATTCAAAAGGTGAGTTAATGCTGGATGAGCAAGGCGAACAGCTACTTGAAGATGTAGTTCGTGCAGTAACCTTGCAGCCTATAGCGGGTGAGCTTGAAGATTGTAGTGCCGTTGAAGAGAAAGTAGAACGTCAAGGTGCAGGTTTTGGTTTAAGTAGTATTTTATTGTTAACGTTTGCCGGTTTAGCGCGCAGATTGACATGGAAGAGAAAGCTTAAGCAATAAATAAGCCTAGGCTTTTTAAAAACCCGGTAACATATTTTGTTACCGGGTTTTTTAGTTCTGAATCTTAAAAAAATTCCCCAAGGCTATATTTTCACGCGTAAGCCGTCCTTGGTATAAATACTGAGCGATAAAAAATATATGGCTGCAGGTTTTTGCTGACTCATTCGTTGCAAGTGTTTATGACCCACTAGATTAATCGCCTGCTAAACGGTTGACGGACTGAAGTCCGACCTACAAAAATATCGCCCAAAACTACATGATCATTCGTAGGCTCTATTTAGGTTTAATGCAGGTTTAATGCAGGTTTAATGCAGGTTCAATGTAGATACCATCTCTCTATACCGATTTCAAACACTCATTTAAATTGCTTGAGATCGGTATTCGCTTTGGTGCTTTAACACCCCAAAACAAATCTGTACTAACTTTCTCATTGCAGCGCCAA
>NZ_JACGVF010000047.1:0-261 GCF_014077085.1 Colwellia sp. MB02u-9 | reverse complement strand
AACGTTTAGCACAATAACCGGTAGCTTAACGGGCACACCGACTAATGATGATATTGGTACCACCTCAGGTATTGTCATCAGTGTTGCCGATGCTGCGAATGCATCAGACAGCTTAGCGGCCTTTAATCTGACCGTTTCAAACACCAACGATGCGCCGGTAATAACAGGTACACCAGCCACAACGGTAGCTGAAGATACTGCCTACAGCTTTACTCCTATAGTTTCTGATGTTGATGTAGGGGATACCCAAAGCTTTAGTAT
>NZ_JACGVF010000046.1:0-310 GCF_014077085.1 Colwellia sp. MB02u-9 | reverse complement strand
ATAAAAAAACAGTTTATTGAGGACGCGTAGCTCAGCTGGATAGAGTACCTGGCTACGAACCAGGCGGTCGCAGGTTCGACTCCTGCCG
This sequence comes from Colwellia sp. MB02u-9, assembly GCF_014077085.1. Classification (NCBI taxonomy): domain Bacteria; kingdom Pseudomonadati; phylum Pseudomonadota; class Gammaproteobacteria; order Alteromonadales; family Colwelliaceae; genus Colwellia; species Colwellia sp. MB02u-9. The sequence goes on along the minus strand of NZ_JACGVF010000046.1, from coordinate 222 downwards.
CGTCCGCCACTTTTCTTTAAGTGGCTAAATAATAAAGACTAGCAAATATTGACGCTAGTTAAAAAATAAATATTGTACAAGTTCGTTATCTCCTGAACATGAGATATAAAAAAACAGTTTATTGAGGACGCGTAGCTCAGCTGGATAGAGTACCTGGCTACGAACCAGGCGGTCGCAGGTTCGACTCCTGCCGCGTCCGCCACTTTTCTTTAAGTGGCTAAA
>NZ_JACGVF010000045.1:0-1258 GCF_014077085.1 Colwellia sp. MB02u-9 | reverse complement strand
AGTAAAGCCTATTAGCGGTAATAACCAAACCGCTTAGGCGAAAACTTATGAACCACGCACCAAACCAATATAAAAACACCGCACTTACAAATAAAATTTAACTTGATTTCGTGGTGCCAAATAACGCCCACTTAAGCGGACAAAAATAGTTGGTTAAAATGTGAAGCGAAGCGGAACCTAACCAACTGTTTTTGTTCCGTTTAAAGTGCTTGTTATATCTCGTTCTAAAAATTAACCTGATAAATATCAACATTAAGACCTTGAATGCTTGATGATTTAAAAAATGAAAAACCAGATCTTGTTGCAACTTTAATTGAAGGTACGTTATTTCGGTCTATTAACGCTGAGATATATTTTCGTTTTAATTTTACTTTACAAAAATCCACCACACCCGAAGTAGCTTCGGATGCAAACCCTTTTCCTTGTTGTGATAAAGATAATCGATAGCTTACATGCAATAAATCTTCACCTTCTACTGAGTGAGAGTTTAATCCACATATACCAATAAAAGTATTATCTGTCTTTGAAAAAATAGCCCATTGGCCATAGCCTTTAGTGTCATATTGTTGTTTACAATTAGCTATATATTTTGTTATTTCTTCGTCACTATGCACACCAACAATGGAGTATTTCATTATCTCTGGATCTGATAAAACTAGGCGTAGCGCTACAGAGTCTTTGTCAGTAATTTCACAAATATATAACCTTTCAGTTTCGACAATGCTCAAAATATACACCTTAGAGATATAACGCTTAATTAAACTGCAAAAATAGTTGGATTGGTTTTTGCGCCTTTTGCAAAAAACGAGACAAGCTATATTTGTCAGATTGAATTACCTTGTTATTTGATGGTAGCGTAAGAACACTAACGATAACAAGCACTTTACGGCTTAAGGCAGCCCGACCGTAGCAGCAAAAAATACCCAGCGCCACGACTAACCCAACCTTGAACTTTGAGCCAACCACTAAAGGATATTTAGCTAATGGCTTTACAACAATATTGTCTTAAAAATAGTAAAGCCTATTAGCGGTAATAACCAAACCGCTTAGGCGAAAACTTATGAACCACACACCAAACCAAGATTAAAACACCGCACTTACAAATAAAATCTAACTTGATTTCGTGGTGCCAAATAACGCCCCATTAACGGGCAAATAATAGTTGGTTAAAATAAGCGACGCAGGAGCAAAAACCAACTGTTATTTGTCCCGGTTTAATGACTTGTTAGGCTTGTTTTACACTTAATGCTTTCATCCG
>NZ_JACGVF010000044.1:0-315 GCF_014077085.1 Colwellia sp. MB02u-9 | reverse complement strand
CCTTGAACTTTGAGCCAAACACTAAAGGATATTTAGCTAATGGCTTTACAGCAATATTGTCTTAAAAATAGTAAAGCCTATTAGCGGTAATAACCAAACCGCTTAGGCGAAAACTTATGAACCACACACCAAACCAATATGAAAACACCGCACTTACAAATAAAATTTAACTTGATTTCGTGGTGCCAAATAACGCCCCAATAAGAGGCTAAAAATTGTTGGCTAAAATCAGCGAGGCACGAGCGCTAGCCAACTGTTTTTAGTCCTGCTTTATTGCCTTGTTAGTTGCTTAAAGTTAAAAGCACAATGCTAGCA
>NZ_JACGVF010000043.1:0-1067 GCF_014077085.1 Colwellia sp. MB02u-9 | reverse complement strand
GCATCACGACTAAGAGGCCGTAGTAATAATAAAAGTGATCAAGAAGCCCAATATCCGAAAAACTTAAACGAAATTAATCCCGAGTATTTCAAACGCTTTGGTCAGCAATTTATTGACGAAACTCAAGTCTACCGAGAAAAGGCACCCTTATTTATTGATAAAATGCCCAATAACTTTCTCCATATTGGCCTGATCCGATTAATACTGCCCAATGCTAAAATTATTGACGCTAGGCGCTCGCCCATGGCTTGTTGTTTTAGCGGTTTTAAACAATTATTTGCCGAAGGACAAGATTTTAGTTACGACCTTGAAGACATGGGTCGTTACTATCAAGCTTATTTAAAATTGATGGCACATTGGGATGATGTCTTACCGGGTTATGTATTAAAGGTAAATCATGAAGATGTGGTTGATGATTTAGAAACACAAGTACGAAGAATGCTTGATTTTTGTGGCTTAGAGTTTGAACAATCGTGTGTCGATTTTCATAAAACCCAGCGCAATATTAAAACCCCAAGCTCTGAGCAAGTGCGTCAACCCATTTATAAAAGTGCCACTGAACAATGGCGACATTTTGAGCCCTATTTAACGCCCTTGAAAAAAGTACTTAATATAGAATAAAGGTGACCTAGATAAAGAGTATATCTTCGTTCTTTCACATCGGCGTGTATGTACTTTATCTAGGTAAGTCATTAGAGTAATGCAGGAGCACAATTACCGAGATGGCTAAGAACAGTCATGTGATCAATACATTGCCAACATGGATGCCGGTACTTAGTATTTGTCTGGCACAAAAAAACTGCCCCTTCGTCCTGAATATAAAAGCGAACAGGTTAATGTTCGCTTTTATGTTTATCGCTAAGGAATAAACCTTAGTGAAGTGGCATAGTCACCGCACTTTTTATTTAGATAACACGTTAGTGATTAGCTAAATACCCAGATTACACTTTCTCTACCTTAATTTTATAAAAAACACTATAAAGCACAGGTACGGCTATCATGGTCAAGATAGTGGCAAACGCTAATCCGCCCATAATAGTCACCGACATATCAGCAAAGAAAGGGTC
>NZ_JACGVF010000042.1:0-18469 GCF_014077085.1 Colwellia sp. MB02u-9 | reverse complement strand
TTTGTGATTTTTTTATTAAAAAAATCACAAAAATAATCACAAAAAAAAGCCCAACGCCACATGTCACCCGAAGGCCCCTTGTAGGTTGGACTTCAGTCCAACAGGTTAAATGAAATTTAACCTCGTCAACAGCACATTAACCATGGCTGTCGACGTTATTACTCTTGGTTATTCATTATACAAATCTTATAGCGCAGATCAGGTGCCGCAATAGGTATGATAAGAGTTATCGCCTTCAACAGGTGCATCTTGATAGTGTTTAGTATCAGTAATTTCTGTATAAGGTTGTCGCAATACCGCCAAAAAATTATCTAGCGCCGTTAAATCACCAGTTTCTTGGCAAGACGCTAACAGCGCTTCAACATGATGATTTCTTGGAATAACAACAGGATTAGTGCTTACCATTAACCTGTGCGCAGCTGCTTTAAATGGCTCAATTCGAGCATACCAGCGAGGTAACCATTCATTAAGCATATCGGCTAGTGGCTGTTCAATTTCACTTTTGTTCAGTGCCTTCGTTAAAGCAGTGAAGGTTTGGGTGTAATCTAACTTTTGCTTTTGCATAATAGCCAGTAAATCATTAATCAACTGAGCATCACCTTGCTCTGGTTCATCAATGCCAATTTTAGCCGCCATCATAGTCAAGTAACCTTGCTGAATATCTTGATGAAATTGCGTTAATAAAGGCTCTATTTTCGCTACTGCATCATCTTCATCGCTAGCCACTAAGGGTAATAAAGTTTCGGCTAATCGTGTCATATTCCACTGAATAATGCCTATTTGTTTACCAAAAGCATAACGACCATTACGATCAATTGAACTAAAAACAGTGTCTAAATCATAAGCATTCATCATGGCACACGGGCCGTAATCTATGGTTTCTCCTGAAATAGTCGTATTGTCGGTATTCATCACGCCATGAATAAAACCCACCCTTAACCATGAAAGTACTAAAGGTATTTGCTTTGACAACACCGCAGAGAAAAATTTAAGCACTTGTTCGCTACTAATATCATCAGCCGTTGTTTCATCATCAGGGTTTTTAGTTGTTGCCACCTTCTGTTCAACCAACAATGCTGGGAAATGTCGATTAATAGCATAATTTGTCAATTTTTTAAGCGAGTCAGTATCGTTACGCGCCGAAAAATATTGAAAAGTACCCACTCTGATATGGCTTGTCGCGACGCGGGTAACAACAGCGCCATCATAAGGTCGCTCGCGATATACATTTTCACCAGTAGTAACCACAGCTAAACAACGCGTAGTTGGCACACCAAGCGCAAACATAGCTTCACTCATCATATATTCGCGCAGCGCTGGGCCAAGCGCACAACGACCATCACCTTGACGTGAAAAAGAACTAACGCCTGAGCCTTTAAGCTGAATATCCCAGCGTTGCCCCTCGGTATCAGCAATGTCGCCTAATAAATGTGCACGACCATCACCAAGATGCGGATTAAAATTACCAAACTGATGCCCAGAATAAGCTTGTGAAACCGGCTTGCTTCCTTCAATTAACTGATTACCTGAGAAGTATTGTGCGATAAGTTCAGCATCATCTTTTTGACTAAAAGGGATAGTTAAGGTTTTTGCTAAGGTTTCATTCCACAATAATAATGAGGGCGCAGCCACAGGTGCTGGAAATGTTTGCTCTGAAAAGCTAGTGCCAAGTGCTTGGTAGTTATTAGACAGGTTTATAGTCATTTATCTCTCTGGGTAAAATTTTTATTCAATGGGTTGATAACAATTAACGATGCTAATTCACTATCAAACTTACTGTAAATTAACTGTAAATTCACTATGCCATCCATACTAATTATAAGCAATAATGGCGCGCTGATTGGAGCGCTTTGTTTGCACCGATGGATGAGATCATCGTTCAACATTTGCCGCAATGTTGGTATCTTCTCACATGCTTGTGGCAAAAAAACATCAGGATGTCTTAATGTGCGGGAGTCGCTTTATTATGATACCTATAACGATACTGAACAATTAATCTACATAGACTGAAATACCAATACTGAGTCTATCTCGGCCAGCTATTATATTGAAACGTTTAAGATGTTTTTTATTTAATAAAAACTTTAATTTTTAATCAATTTTTTTAGTCACTTAGTGCCATTTTCACTACCTTATGATTTTTTATAACTGGCTACACGTTTATTTATAACGATAGAAAAAACGATGACCCCAATTTTACACAACAACAGATAAAACTGGGTTGAACGCTTGATTCATATAAACAAAAAAAGAGCGAAAAGTTACACAGTATAATATGATGAACCAGCCCAGTATTTTGTGGCACTATGATGAAACATAGCGGCTATAACAGCCTTTGAAGAACCACAATCTATTCTGTACACCTCCATGTACACGCTTTTATTTAGTGCGGATTAAACAAAAGATGAATGAACTAATTTGAGCTGAATCGTGCTGTTTTTAATAGGGTGTGGGTGCTATTGCTTGTTTTTTTAGTTCGGTTTAGACCGGTGATTTGCAAAAATGGCCTCCTCGGCGGGGTTCAAAGCCAATAAAGTCACCTATTTTCCACATTGGGTGGTATTATAGCGGGTAGTCCTACATTTATGCCTTCAAAACTAATGAGTAATTGATTTTTCATCTGTATATTAATTTTATTGATATCTAACTTAAGGCACCTTGAGTTAAATCTAGGGATTATTATAACTCTCTGCGCTTTTGCTTTACTAATTCAACAGGATAAAAATGACAATTTCTATATTAATTTGTGATGATTCGAATGTGGCACGAAAACAACTCCAGAGAATACTTCCTGAAGGTTGGGCCGCAAACTCACAAATCGTAAAAAACGGCCAAGAAGCACTTGATGTGCTTCGTACTGAGAAAATAGATCTTTTATTTCTAGATTTAACCATGCCAGTATTAGATGGTTTTAGCGTATTAAAAATAATGCAAGCTGAAGCTATGGTTATTAATACCATTGTTATTTCTGCGGATATTCAAGACGAAGCGAAAAAAATAGTTGAGGCCGCCGGAGCATTAGATTTTATTAGAAAACCTATCTCTGCAAACACATTAATAGAAATTTTGAAAAAGCATAAATTACTATGAAAAATAGTTTCAATTTTACTGAAGATCAACGAGACTATTTACAAGAAATTTGTAACATAGGTATGGGGCAGGCAGGCAAATCGCTTTCTGTTCTATTTGAGCAATATGTTACTTTATCTGTGCCTTCGATTGAAATTTTTTCAGCGAAAAACTTAATTACGACATTAAAACGATTGATACCCGCGGAACAAATATCAGCGGTGCGTCAGGGTTTTTATACTCATGTAGTAGATCCTAATATTTGTGGTGAGTCCATTACCATATTCAGCAACACCGACTTCGAACAGCTGGCACAATTAATTGATTTAGATGAGGAAGTAACATTTGAAGTTGAGCAGGAAATATTGCTTGAAATTTCAAATATTATCAATGGTGCTTGTTTGTCAGGTATTGCGGAACAAATATCAGAACGTTTTTTTAGTACGCCGCCATCCATGATGGGGCAATCCATCATAATAGAGAATTTACTCAATCAAGATCACTTGATATGGGATCATGCGCTTTCTATAAAAATACAATACAGTGTTGAGCAGCATTCATTTCAGTGCGACTTATTGCTTTTGATGCCAGATTCTTCGGTTGAATACTTACAAAATGTTTTAAACCGGCTTATTGATGAGTTGTAAATATTATGACTAATAAATTTTCTTACACTAATAATGTTATTGACTGCGTTGATACTGGCGTTTTTGTTGTAGATAAGCATTGCACTGTACATCTGTGGAATGACTATATGGCTATTCGTTGTCAGTTCACCTCTGATGATATTGTTGATTTAAATCTCTTTGATTGTTTTCCTAACTTACCTCAAAAATGGTTTGAAAGAAAAATTAAAAGTGTGCTCATTTTGAAGAGCCCGTCTTATTCTGGCTGGGAACAAAGAGCTTACTTATTTAAGTTTCCACATGGCCGCTCTGTCACCGGTGGTGTTGATTTTATGTATCAAAATTGCTGTTTTACGCCCATATTTGGCCAAGATAATAATGTTGAATATGTTTGCGTTACCATTAAAGATGTGACCGATATCGCAATAGCAACCATGAAACTCAAAGATACCGTTATGGAATTAAAGCGTATCAACAGTATTGATGGTTTAACACAATTGTATAACCGATCTCATTGGGAAAAATGTTTCCGAAATGAAGTCAGTCGAGTTAACAGATATGAACACCAAGTTTCTCTTATTATGTTTGATATGGACTTTTTTAAAAAAATCAACGATCAGTACGGCCATTTATGTGGTGATGAAGTACTGAGGCAAGTGGCGCTACGCTGTACTGAATCATTACGTTTAAGTGATGTTATAGGGCGTTATGGCGGTGAAGAATTCTGTGTGTTTTTACCTGGGACCGATTTAACTGGTGCAGCCTATATAGCAGAAAAGCTGAGGCATATTATTTCCGACACACCTGTTTATTATAACTCAATAGCCGTTTCTATATCGGCCAGTATTGGTTTTACCTGCTCTCGTTCATCAAACAATAATTACGAAACACTTATTCATGAAGCAGACACCGCTTTATATGCTGCAAAAAACAGTGGGCGTTCTCAATGTATTAGCTTTTTTGATTGCAATGTTTAAGTTAGCAACAAAAACTAACGGCTAACCTTATTATTCGTCTAACAGATTAAACAGTTAGCAGTTCCTCTTAATATATAAGTATATAAGGTAACGCACTAAAGCATAGCTCGCTAACCTTTACTCTAACTCGTCATACAGCTCCCTATATTCAAAGGTTTTTCCTGTATTTATGGCGGGCAGTAAGAGGTAACTATTAAAAAACAGCTTAAAATTTTCTTTGCTGCTGTTTTTTTATATTTTCTTGATTGCTGACTGCTTTATCAAAAATATAAATCCTCATTTATCTCTTTCTTAATTTACTATACCCTACAGCAAGTAAGCACCTAAATTAAAAAGGATTTTCATGAATACCACCGGTATCTACGAGCAGTTAATTACGCAATTAGTTGAACAAAACTTAGATAGAGAAACTTTCCATGTTGGCGAACGCTTATTAGAGGCTGGCGAAGCAGCTACTTGGTTATCTCGTTTTTTAACCCGTCTTATCGAAATTGCCATGGACTCAGTGCCCAATGGCGAGTCTAGAATTCATGATCAAATAAATCTCGCAAACACTATTGTTCAGTGGCTTAGCACGCACATTAAAGATGAAGCCTTAATCACTGATAACTTACTTGATAGCCAAGGCAAAATTCTTACCGCGTTATTTGATAAATCAAACCCCATTGCTGCTGACCTACCCAAATACGTAGACGCGATTATGCCGATAACTGGACTCACGCAGAGTGAGTTGTTTTGCGGCAGTAATGTCGGTGTTTCACTAGAGACTGAAATTAAAAGAGAGATCCAATCGTCAGATAAAATTTATTGGCTCGTTTCCTTTATCAAATGGACTGGCATTCGAATATTTAAAAATGAATTAGAGTCTTTCGCCCGGTTTCCTGCTTTACTGCGCTAGTCGTTGGGATAGACTTTAAACTATCTTCAAAATCTTTTTGTTCTGTTGAAATTTTATCTTATTCATCAATAAAAAAATTGGGTTGATATGTTGATTCACCATTCATGGTTTCTACTTTCCTTTTTATACAACTAATTATAATAATTTTGGTAGGTAATCTTTATGTAGTTATTAAACACTACTTATTTAATAAGCCTGAATAAACATCCAAGCTATCTCATTAGCTTGGATACGCATCAAGCCGAATTTCACACTCATCACTAACCAAGTCATAAGGCACTACGTTTAGTCGTAAACCAGGCTTATAATCAAAGTAATCTAATGGCGTATCAAATTTTTCATTCTTTGGATAAATTAAATACAACTCGCCTTCCCCGTTCATGTACTTTTCACCATAAGCGAATAGCTGATACATGTCTGATTGTGACAAGTTATAGTTAGTATTATCTGGCTCTTGATTAAGAACTTTCCACTTGGTATCCATCACACTGACAATGGTTTTATCATTATATACAACGATATCAGGGCGTAATTTAAAACAATCATTCCCTTTATGTGTAGTCAGTGCTTCAGTATGAACCTGCTCTGATAAGAACAGTGGCTTATCCATCTTTCGTTTCAGCTTTGCAGCTACATATCGCTCAAACAATACTTCCATAGGAAATAAGAAAGAAACGCCATTGCTTGCACCACTCATAGTTATGGGCGACTGTTGGCTGAGAATAAGTTCACACCAAGGTTTTATATCTCGATAATGAGCTAAAGTACGATCCTTAGACCACTTTCTAAAATCACTTTTATAGTCTGTTGATTTTTCAATATCATGAAATACAAATAATAACTCTCTAGCTAACCTTTGATTATTTGAACTCTTAGTCCATTTCAATACTTGCGCTAAAGCAGAATGTAATAATCTATTCTCGGCTCGGTTTGCAATGAATATATCATGAGATACCTGAAAATAATGCTGACGACCAGGGCGCTGTCTTATCTGTTTAGCTGTAAGGAGTTGCCCTTTTAAAAATGAAGACTCCCTTTCAATACGTTGATATTGGCTACGAAGCCCCCTCTTAATCAATCTTGAGGTTGCTTGTAAAAACTGAGTAATGAGTATTTCAAACAACGGTTGTTTAACTACCTTTAAGCTCGACTGATGAAACTGCTCAAGTTTTAACTTCTCCACGACCGACAGCATTTTTAATAATGTTTTCCTGGCTAGTTCAGGGTCCTCATCATTAGTTGCCACTTTAGGAAGTATTTCAATACGAGTACCACAAGGCGTATCAAGTACGCCTACAAAGTTAACTACCTGCAAAGCAATACTTTTTCCTTGTCGTTTAATTCTTACAAGTTCTCGTCCTTTTTCGTTTATGCTTTGTCCATTGATCAATAACCACTCAAAAGCGCTAGCCGATATCGAACTACATCCGATATCACGACTATTTCCACCTTTAACTAATAGCCCATACTCTCGTATGGTTATTTCCTTAGCTAAACCTTTAATGAGCTGACTCATATATACCAATATACGCATGAGGACTATTTAAGGCTGTATCATTACGGACATAAGGCTGAATACCTGACAATTCCCAATCACTGCCCATTAACTTGCTAATTTGTGCAGACTCAAATTTTTCTATAATGAAACGTAAATCATTATTAGGCTTTAGGTGATCACCTAATACTTGTCCAACACGCTCCCAATCTTCAAAGAAGTATTCTTCCAACAATGGCAATATTTGCAATTCAAAAATCCCCGCTAGTTTTGCTATGGTTGGCTCATCTTTTAAAGGTAAAAAGAAACTATGGCCGATAGTGTGTTCTCTATCATAAAGTAGCTCTATGCGTTGGTTTATGGTTTCAACGAGAGTTTTAACATTGATACCTTCAATCGTTGGTATTTCATTTAACACATCATAGTCAGTCATCATCTCAATGAAGTCAAAACGACGCCTTAGCGCAATATCCACTTGAGCTAATGACTTATCTGCAGTATTCATTGTTCCAATCAGATAAAGATTTGAAGGCACCGAAAAAGGGATTTTAGAATAAGGTAGTTTTACTGTTATCGTTTCATCACCGCCAGCACGTTTACTCGGCTCAATAAGTGTAATTAATTCACCAAATATATTAGCAATATTACCACGGTTAATTTCATCGATAATCAGCACTCTTTTATCCGAAGTACCACTAATAGTTGTCGAAATACCATAACTAACGATACTATCAACTAAAGATGCGAGAACATTCGGGTATCCATTAATGAGGTACTTTTCTAGCGTTGAATCTACTTTATTAAATACGTTTTTATTACGTATATCATCAATGGTTATCTTATTAGATTTAAAGAGGTTAACTAATTCATTAATAATTGACATTGCAATTGGAAGTCGAGATCCATTGGGTTTTTCAAACTCTATCAATTCATGAGTTATCGACATTATTTTATAATTTGAAATAGACGATCCCGCAGAAACTTGCTGGGTAGATGAATGACTTGTTAAAATGTTTTGGAGCTTATCTAAATCAATCGTTGGGGGCTTCAAACTATATATCGTTTGCTGTGATAAATTTTTATTGAAAAGCTCATTTATAGGTAATGAAGGGGAAAACTGTTTCAACCATTTTACATTTCTTAGTTGACAGTAATGTCCTGTTTCATTCGCTTTAAGGAAGTACTCCCCAGTAATTTCTGCTATCGCTCTAAACTTATGATTACCATCTGATACAACAACTAAATCACCAATAGAGACATACTCTTTAAAATACATAATCGACGTAACGTTATAATCAGTTGTTTCATTGGCTATTTCTACGCCTGCATCTCGGTATGAATTTGCAACTTCTTTTCTCGTATGAGCACCGGAGAAATCAATCATTTCGCCATAACCAAGAGCGATATAACCATTTTCAATGCATTCGTCAAAAATATAAGCTCCCTCTCCTAATGTATTGCCTAATGACATTTTCCAAATCTTTCGGTTCGTTACATCCACAGTAGAATCAACCGATTCTACTGTTACACGTGAGGCTGCGGCATCACACATTTGCTTAAATATGCCATCTTCAACATCGTAACTAACTTGATTATTTTCGTTTGTTGAAGCTTTAATACCTTCAACAAAGTCTTCATAGCTAAAGCTTTGATGGAAAGTGACAAAGCCAATACGGTTTGCTTTAACCAAGCTATCAAATCGTCCTTTTAATGTTGAACGCTCATCTTTATGTGAAGATAAAAACTCTGGGTCGATAACCTCAAGGGCTTTATTAATTGTTGAGTAAGTTTTACCTGTTCCTGGAGGGCCGTATAGTATTTGATTTAATGGTGACATAAACTTATCTTTTAACTCTTTGATATTGAACTTTGCAGTTTGAATAACATTATTAGTTTGAAAATCATGCTTTTTTAAAGCATTCACTAATTGATGAATAGCCTCTACCGACTTAAAGTCAATACCATAGCCATACTGAGATTGATTATTTAGTTTTGGATACCGGCGAAAACTGGTGCTTTTTGTAGGACTCCAATTTACTATTAGATCAGGAATAACATCAATCTCTGCTTTAATATTCATACACTCCGGGTGAACTACTAACGGAAATGTCTTTACAACACTGTCTTTTTTTCGCTTCACATAAATGAATATATTGTCTTTTAACTTATGTTCATAGGCATAACTAGGATGGTTGTTTTTAGTACTTTCTTCTTTAAATATACCTTGTAAAACTTCATGTATTTGTTCTGAATTTAACATTAATATGCCTCTTGAAAATTCTCTTCTCTTACTTGCTCTAGTACTTTAAAACTACTAGTTCTACTTCATTCTTTGGTAATGCGCCAAACGCGGGGGATGTATAGCCTTTTAAAAAGTACTTTAAAGCTTCTTTAGTTTCAGCTTCAATAAGTGCATTTATAATATTATCAATATCCATTTGTATCCCTTTTTTATTATTATGCTTTAAGCTTTTAAACTAACTCTTCTATCTTTTTCTTAAATAATTTTTCAACGCCAGCATGAAAGCTTCATCTTCAGGGAAACAGCGCATATAGCCTTTTTCACTAAGTGAAAGCCTCTATCTAATGCTAAACCTGTTGCATGGCCTTGTTCTGAATTTATACCTTTCAAGTACTTTTCAGGCAATTCAACAAAGTAAGATACTACCCATGAGCCTCATGACAGGAAACTAACGCCTCCATAACGCTGAGTAAAATCATATGCCAATAACTTATGACCTTCGCAAATACTACTTAACCAACTTCTTTCTACAACTTCACCAGTTAACGAAAAGCCATGTTTGTACATAAATAAACTAGGACACCCATAGCTAAATCATCTATGTAAAAACATCTAAAAAATAACGATGGGTGTCCTAGTTATTTTCTTTGGAACAGTTCACCTAGCTCCTGCAATAAAACCTGTTACCGGGTATTTACCTCAGTTCAACTTGCTGTCTATTTTTCACAAAGTAATTCTTTCTTATAAATTAATTGGCTGTTCGTTTCACAATCTTGACAGGTAAGTGTATAAATTTCTTTTTTCTTATTTACTTTAGTTTTTTTACTACTGCAACTAAGACAAGGTGCTTTCATGGGTGTGTTTATAGAACAATTGATACATTTAACATAGTAACCAAACTTGCCCCAACTTGGTTCTAAGGTATTTTGTGTATTACATTCTTTGCATTTTAATTGCAGTACCGCATGCTCTTTGCTATCTGTACTTTTAATCACATGGGTATCAAGTTTTATTTGTGGTGATTCGATTTTTTCTAATAACTTTTCTTTTGTTGCTTTTTCAGAAGTACTTTTTTGTAAAAGGAAATCACAAATTTTTATTATTTCGTCATCATTAAACCAAGGTCGGTTCGCTGCTTTAAAGAAGGTAAAGGAATTAGGTTTTGATGACGATAAATCCATCAACTTTGTCACTGTGTCTACTATAAACTCAGATTTAATAAGTTTTTTCGCTATGAGGCTTGGTGCGTCATCTCGGTTAATTATTGAATTGCTTGATATAGCACAAAGATGCTCCCATTGTCGGCCACCAAATCCCTTTTGCAGCCTTTCAATACCGAGTAATTTATTTAACAACTCTGAATCATAATCTTTTAATAGTTTTTTTAATAAATCCTTTTGTAATTCGACCTGTTTAATAGGTGAAGGCATACCATTCCATTTTCCGTTATAACTTCTACTCCATTCTTCATATTTATTAACAGTTACTTCGCCTGTGATACTTTTAGATTCTATTAAAATAAAACCAAAAGTATGTACAATAAGATGGTCTATTTGTGCGGTTTCATTATTGTGCGTGAGTTTAATATCGTTAAATACAAAAACCTGATCGTGATCTTTAAAGGCTCGACGTAAATAGAAGGCAACATCGAGTTCTTGTTTCTGCCCAGCTTTAATTTTCGGGCTTGAACTGCTTATTATTACTTTGTCTTTTATGATCATAATATTTCCTTGCGAATGATCTCTTTTAAAAAATAACTCTACTTAATAACCTAATTCAGGAATGTAATATTAGGGTCATTATGAAATTAAACCCTTACCACTCTCTCAATTGCTGCATTTCTTTCAACCGACCACGTTGCATAACCAACGCTTCAAACAAATCATCTATTGACGTATTCTGAGAGGTTAACCCCGGTAAGGCAATATTGGCTTCAGCGAAAAATCGCTGATGTTCATATGTTCTATTATTGCCATGTAAGCCTGTTTCGTCATCAAGCCAAGCTGTTTGCCACCAGTGCTGCATACGTTCCTTTGCTTGTTTTAACTTTTGTTCGGTTGGCAATCTATCGCTTTTTTGATTATTAATTTGGCTATCGGTTGGTAGTAAATTCCATAAATCGTTATTCGGCCAACGAGAAAAAGGCATGCTGTGATCAATATCGTATTGTTGTTTCAATGATTTAGCCGACCACACGCATTGTATTTTTTCATTATTGGGCAATGTATCTTGTATGAGTTCAAAACGATTACGTACCTCAATAGTGCTGCGTTTAGGCTCTTCCCAATTCAGCGCTTGGGCTAATTTATATTGATTTTCAGGCGATTTATATTGGGCATTACCGGCATAACTTGCCATGGTTTTTACCCATTCACTGACTAATACAGGTTCAATCCAACAGGCGTAGCGATTAAACGCTAACCAAGTCGATTCAGGCAGTGAAAATTCGCCCCACTGTTCAAGGGTTTGTAAATCAAGAAATATACTGTCTTTGGCTTTTACGGTTTTGCTGGCCACTTCAAATACGGTGTTATCACTATTGGTCTCTCTATTAGATTCTCTATTAGGGAAGGTGATATAACGACATGGCATCGTTTTAATATTACTGACTGCCGCAGAGAGTGTCTTATGCAGCGCGATAGCATCGTCACCGGTAAATAGATTGCCAATACGATAATCTGACGCGCTGCGATGGGTTAATTTCTGCCAGCCATTCTCTTTCATAAAACCCATGTTGGGGTTTTTATTCGGTGTTTGAAATATATTGTGGCTATCAATTAAGTCTTTGTACTGATGACACCAATACAGCGCGACTAGGCCTACGGGTAAAATAACGCGATCGCCAAATGGTGAGGGCTCTCGCCTTAGCACCGCGCCTGCATGACCATCAGCAATACGCAGTAATACTCTAAGTAAGGCGAGTTTATGGGTGGCAGATTTACCATCGTTTAGTGCTACATGGCGAATAAAAGGAAAAGCGCCCGTGCCATCGTCTGGCATTTGCAATACTAGGGTTTGCCATGAAACGTGATCACGGCCGAGTTTGTCTGATTCTTTTTGGGTTTCTAGTTTAGTAAATAGCCCAACATCGCTCGCGAGTTGTTTAAGTTCGTCAGCGCACACGTTATGCATTTTACGTTCATTGCGATCCTCAATGGTTTGCCCGTGCCTGAGAGAAATAACCAGTTTGCCACCAGGTTTAAGTAAATTAGCTAATTTACGTATTGAGCGAGCACGATCACTTACCGGGATATGCATCCAAACCGCGCTTAACAGGATTAAATCAAAGCTGACTTCTTGCTTGGTGATAACGCTTAATGCGGGTAATGAATCTGTCAGCCACTTTACGTTTAGCCCTGTGGTTTGCCGTGCACCAAGTTCAGCCAATAGGTTGGCAGGTTCAACAGCCACTATTTGAACCTTGTTTTCGGTGCCGTGAGTGTGTGCGGCAAGTTGCGCTATATGTTTAGCATCGCGACCAGAGCCTGCGCCAATATCAAGAATACGCGCATGAGCATTTTTTATAACGGATGGCAAAAGTTGCGACCAGCTTTGATGTACCTCATCAAATGATTTTGACAGGTATTGCTGGGCTAGCTTATTGGCATTTTCATTATAAAATTGAGGAGGCAAGCGCGGGTTCCTTTCGCGTAGGTATTTTTATTCTTCCATTGTGACACAAAGCTTACCCACATTGTTGTTTTCTATCAATGCATTACAAATTAATACAATTATATATCTTCATGTAAATTAGAGAGTAAATTCAAAAAATAATCTAGTTCAGATTCATTGGGTGAGTGTTAGTTATTACCATAAATGGCCATAATTATTGCAATCATATCCATTAGCGCGGTACCGGCCTTTCGGTAGTTGTTTGGATCTTTGGCTAAAATACTCTGTGCTACCCAATGCCGCATCCATCAAAAGTAATATTGAAGTGCTTTTTAACCAAGTTTTCACTTAAGGTATTAGCCTTCTTGGGCGTATTTTTAACCCATTTATATGAAGTACTTCTGTAATTATCATAGGTAGATATTTTATATTTTGTGTCAACAATGCTTTCAAACCAATGCTGAACTAATGTTATCAACGTAAATTACGCTTTATCCTTATTTTTATTTTTATTTTTTATGTTGCCATACAAGCTTAGGGTTTTTCCCATCAAATAATAATCCCTTTAATTCTGACACTCATTTTCTGGCATCACGCAAAGACACATTAGGATAATGCCCTAATGTCAAACGGTCAGCTTTATTGTTATAACTAAATCTGAATTGCCAAGCAATTTTGCCTTTTGCAGAAACTCTTATACTGATAGAGTCTCGATCAGTAACCTCGAAAGGTTTATCATGTATCTTATTATGATATTTCTTTAATATAGGATGTGATAGCTTCATCCACTATCTACACAAGGGTTAGTTTTCTGTAGGTAACAGTGCAGACAAAAGCAATGAATAAGCATAAATAACTTAGCTCGCAATAAAACAAAAAAAATACAACAAGTTAATTTCAGGCCAATAAAAACGGGACAAAAACATACCAATGCCAACTAATCAAAACACACATACACAGCCCACTATTCTTTGGCACGATTATGAGACTTGGGGGATATCACCAAAGTTTGACAAACCCTCTCAGTTTGCCGGTATTCGCACAGATCTCGATTTAAATATTATTGGTGAGCCTGAAATGTTTTATTGCTCGCCACCCGCTGATTATCTGCCGCACCCTGAAGCTTGTTTAGTTACGGGTATTACCCCGCAAAAGGCTTTGCGAGAAGGCTTAAGTGAGGCTGAATTTGCTGAGCGTATTCACGGACTATTTTCCCAAGCTAACACTTGTGTCGCGGGCTACAACAGTATTCGCTTTGATGACGAGGTAACTCGCTACTTATTCTATCGCAACTTTTACGACCCTTACGCGCGTGAGTGGCAAAATGGTAATAGCCGCTGGGACATTATAGATATGGTACGCGCTTGCTATGCCTTACGCCCTGAAGGTATTGAATGGCCAACCGTTGAACGCGACGGCGAACAAGTGGTTAGCTTTCGTTTAGAGTTGCTAACAAAAGCTAATGGTATTGACCATGAAGCGGCGCATGATGCGATGAGTGACGTATATGCCACTATCGCTATAGCAAAGCTGATTAAAGAAAAGCAGCCAAAGTTATATGACTTTATTTTTAATTTGAAGAACAAAAAGCAAGTGGCTGAGCTCATTGATGTTTACCACATGACCCCTATTGTTCATACCTCAAGTAAAGTCTCTTCTTTACATGGTTGCACTAGTTGGTTTGCGCCAATTTGTTATCACCCTATTAATAAAAATGCCGTAATAGCGGTAGATTTAGCGCTTGACCCATCGCCGTTATTTGCACTGTCTAGTGCAGAAATAAAAGCACGTTTATATACCCGTTATGATGAATTAGCAGAAGATGAATTGCCGATCCCGGTTAAGTTAATTCACTTAAATAAGTGCCCTATTGTCGCGCCAGCAAAAACCTTGTTACCTGAAAATGCCGAACGCTTAAATATTCCTCGCGAGCTTTGTTTAGAGAATTTAAAAAGTCTTAAGCAACATACCGAACTTAGAGATAAATTAACCGATGTTTTTGCCACTAATGACTTTGGTGATGAACCGGTAGAAGCTGAATTTGCCTTATATGGCGGAAAGTTTTTCTCGCATGGCGACAAAGCGCAAATGGATATATTACACCAACTAGCGCCAGAGCAGTTGGGTACGCACCCTTTTAAGTTTCAAGATGAGCGATTAAACACACTATTGTTTAGTTATCGGGCGCGTAACTTCCCTTATACCTTAGACGACGGCGAGCAACAAAAGTGGCAGGCACATTGTCAAAATCGCCTTCAGTATGGCACTAAAGGTTTGTTGAGCGCTGATGAGTATATGATGAAGTTGGAAAACTTGGCCTTTGAACATGAAAACAACACCGAAAAAATGCAGTTATTAAAAGCCTTGTTTGAATATATCAGCAAATAATATTGCTTGAATTAATTATACCGGTTTTATTGATTAGTTGGCATAGTTTATCCCCAGTAAAAACAGCCAAATTCAAGGCGTTTAGTTAATAACGCCTTGTGCTGATGGTGAGCTAAATAACGCTCTAGTGTTAGTGTGAATGTTAGTGCTAGTGGCTTATTGAAACCAAGTAACACCATCAGAAAATGACTGAGTTTGGTATGACTTAATGAAAATAATTCAATGGTTATACCCGCGCTACTTTTTATCCTTTACTGGCATTCATGACGTAAACTGTAACTAACTCTTTAAATACAGCAGCTTAATTTCGCTGATAGTTAAGCTGTTTAAACCCAGTAAAAATTTTGCTCCATACAACAGCTATCAGCTAAAGCTAAGCACTCTATCTCTGCTATAAACGTTAACAAATTTAATTTTAATAGGTTGAACAATATGAAAAAAGTTTCTTTTATTGGTTTAGGTGTTATGGGTTTTCCTATGGCGGGCCATTTGCAAAAAGCGGGTTATGACGTAACCGTTTATAATCGCACGACAAAAAAAGCTCAACACTGGGTAGAGCAATACGGCGGAGCCATGGCTAGCACACCAGCAAAAGCGGTGAAAGACAGCGACATTGTTTTTGTTTGTGTCGGTAATGATGATGACCTACGCCAAGTGGTTTTAGGGCCAGATGGCGTATTTTCAGGCATGAAAACTCAGGCTATTCTTGTCGACCATACTACAGCGTCGGCCACGGTTGCTCGCGAACTCGCTGAACAAGCTACTAAGCTTAATCTAGGGTTTTTAGACGCGCCCGTATCAGGTGGCGAGGCTGGCGCTATTAATGGCCAATTATCAATTATGGTCGGCGGCGAGCAAAACACATACGCCGTAGCTGAAAGTGCTATGCAATGCTATGCCAAATTTAGTAAATTACTTGGGCCTGTCGGTAGCGGCCAATTGGCAAAAATGATGAACCAAATTTGTATCGCGGGTGTTATACAAGGTTTAGCTGAAGCTTTGCATTTTGGTCAAAACGCAGGGCTAGATTGCGAGCAGGTTGTTGAAGTGATCAGTCAAGGCGCTGCTGGGTCTTGGCAAATGGATAACCGCCATAAAAGCATGTTAAAAGGCGAATATGATTTTGGTTTTGCGGTTGACTGGATGAGAAAAGATCTCGACATTGCCCTGTCTGAGGCAAAAAATAATGGCTCTACCCTGCCATTAACCGCGCTAGTAGATCAATTTTATGCCGACGTACAAAAAAATGGTGGTAAACGCTGGGACACCTCAAGCTTATTGACCCGACTGCAATAACTGATCAAGCGATACTTTAACGCTAGGCGAAATTTCATCTGTTGTTTTACGCGTGATTTTCGTCTTTTTTAGCTGTTTTATAAGCGTTAACTTTTATAAGCTATTGAGTACCCGATCGAACACACGCTACACATCAGCCGCTTGCTAGCTATTATTATCAGCTAAATATACTTGCCTGCTAGATGGAAATGCTGACGCGTGGATCTTGTTAATTTCACGCGTGATTTTCGTCTTTTTTAGCTGTTTTATAAGCTATTGAGTACCCGCTCAAGCAAACGCTAAACATCAGCCGCTTGCTAGCTATTATTATCTATTAAATATACTTGCCTACTAGATTGAAGTGCTGATGCGTGAATCTTGTTAATTTCACGCATATACTTTATTCTGTTTTCACATTGATCAGACCAGTTGAGTCTTATGACAAACACTATTTACACCTTTGGTGCCAACAATTATAAAAATGAAGCCGTTGATTTTACTAAATATCAAGGTAAAACCCTGTTGATCGTTAACACGGCTAGTGCTTGTGGTTTTACGCCACAATATGCAGGTTTAGAAACACTATATCAAGAATACAAAGACAAAGGCTTTGAAGTACTGGCTTTTCCTTGTAACCAATTTGGTAAGCAGGAAAAAGCTGAGAACAGTGAAATTAAAAAGTTTTGTGATCTTAACTTTAAGATCTCATTCGACCTGTTCAGTAAAATAGAGGTTAATGGCGATAGCGCTCACCCGTTATATAAGCACCTAAAAAATGCAGCGCCAGGGCTCTTAGGCAGTAAAAGCATCAAGTGGAATTTCACAAAATTCTTGGTTAATAATCAAGGTAAAGTGATAAAACGTTATAGCCCAACCACTAAGCCCGCCGATATTGCCAGTGATATCGCAGCAATACTTTAATCAGTTGTAGTCACCCAGAAAGACAGAGCCTAAGCCTGATAATCAAGCGTTAGGCAATTCTTTAATTTTTTAATTTTTTAATTTTTTAATTTTTTAATTTTTTGTAGGTCGGACTTTAGTCTGACAACTGTTATGTAGGCAATTAATCTGGTGGGTTAACAAACACTAGCAGCTAGCATTATTTTTCACTCGAAATTTATACCAAACACGGTTAAATTTCATTTAACTTGATGGACTAAAGTCCAACCTACATCGAAAACGCACCGAAACCACATCGAATATGCATCAAGCCTACATCTAGCTTACATTGAAGCTACATAAGTTCTGCGGATGACAATCTAGCGTTGGGATGTTTTTTGTAGGTCGGACTTTAGTCTGACAACCGTCAAACAGGTAATTAACCTGATGGGTTAACAACATTGGTAGCTAGAATTATTTTTTCAGTCTGAATTTATGCCCGAAACTGTTAAATTTTATTTAACCTGATGGACTAAAGTCCACCCTACATTGGGCCTACATTGAGCTTATATTTAAGATACATAGGCTCTGAGGATGACAATCTAGCGTTGGGATGTTTTTTGTAGGTCGGACTTTAGTCTGACAACTGTTAAACAGGCAATTAACCTGATGGGTTAACAAACATCTGCAGCTAGCATTATTTTTTCACTCTGAATTTATACCAGAAACGGTTAAATTTCATTTAACTTGATGGACTAAAGTCCACCCTACATAGAGCGTACATTGGGCTTACGTTGGGCTTAATTTCAAGCTACATAGGCTCTGTGGATGACAATCTCGCGTTGGGCAATTTTTTTGTAGGTCGGACTTTAGTCTGACAACTGTTAAACAGGCAATTAACCTGATGGGTTAACAAACATCTGCAGCTAGCATTATTTTTTCAGTCTGAATTTATACCAAACACGGTTAAATTTCATTTAACTTGATGGACTGAAGTCCACCCTACAT
>NZ_JACGVF010000041.1:0-2462 GCF_014077085.1 Colwellia sp. MB02u-9 | reverse complement strand
GTTTCAGCAATACGAGTTAACTCAGTTTGTAATGCGCCAACTTCTTTTTGCATGGCATCTCTGTCATCCTGACTATTTGAACCATTCGATGATTGCAGGGCTAATTCACGCATACGTTGTAAAATGTCACTTGAGGTTGACATAGCACCTTCTGCGGTTTGCGCCATTGAAATACCGTCGTTAGCGTTTCGTTGCGCGACACCTAAACCATTAATTTGTGAAGTTAAACGGTTTGCAATTTGCAAACCAGCCGCGTCATCTTTGGCGCTATTAATACGCATACCCGATGATAAACGTTCCATTGAGGTGGCCAAATCATTACTAGATTTAGTTAAGTTACGTTGTGCGTTTAATGATGAAGTATTGGTGATTACTGAAATAGCCATTTTTAAAACTCCTGATTACAATATGTAATACGTTAGTTAAACAATTTAATAAGTCAGGAACTTAAATTTAGTAATATTTAAATTTTAAAGCACCCGTTCTAAATACTTTAACGGCAGCCCTTAAAATAACTTTAAACTTTTTATGAATTTATTTAATAATTAATGTTTGAAGCCATTTTGGCGACTGAAATCGCCCATACAGAACACACGAGCTTGTAGGGGCGAATTTATTCGCCTGGGTATGACATTGAAAAATAATTTCTGCGTTTTAATGCTCGGTGTTTGGCGACTGAAGTCGCCCCTACAGAACAAACGAGCCTGTCGGGGCGAATTTATTCGCCTGTTTCATCTTGTAAAAACACTGAATCCCCAAACGGATAATTACCGACATGATCAACTAAACCTGCGCGTAATGGGTTCGCAACAATATAACGTGATACGGCTAATAAATTTTCTTCGGTTCTGATGGCGTGATCATGAAAACCGCGTTGCCATGAAAAACCTGCCCCTTTTTCATACCGATTAATCGCCCTTGAACTACGCCCTTTTAATGTTTGCATAACTTTTGATAAATTGTTATCTGACGTTAATTGAAATAACCAATGTAAATGGTCTGGCATAATTACCCAGGTAATAGAGCTTATCTCTTGTTTCGCTACTAATGTCGTCATTTCATTTATCAAAAGGCGAGCATATTGGAAGTTATGAAAAAAGGCCTAACGATTTTCTGTACATGCTGTTATATGGTAAATATGATGTTTGAATGATGATCTTCCTTTCATGAGGTTATTACATGACATAGTCAAAATCCTTTTGATGCAATGTATTTTTATTATAGTCGGATATGTGGATATAACTTCTAAAATGTTATTTGGCGACTGAAGTCGCCCCTACAAAAGCCCTCCACGCCACGCGAACTATGCGCCTTGTAGGGGCGAATTTATTCGCCTGAGCATAAATGGAATAAAACGGTATTGTGATATTAGCTATCTGGCGACTCAAGTCGCCCCTACAAAATTCCCTACACACCATACGAATTATGATCCTTGTAGGGGCGAATTTATTCGCCTGAGCATAAGCGGAATAATAGGGTATTTTGATATCAGCTATCGAGCGACTGAAGTCGCCCCTACAAAAAGCCCAACACGCCATGCGACTGATGCTCCCTTGTAGGGGCGAATTTATTCGCCTGTGCATAAGCGGAATAAGACGGTATTTTGATATCAGCTATTTGGCGACTGAAGTCGCCCCTACAAAAGTCCTGCACGCCATGCGAATTATGAACCCTTGTAGGGGCGAATTTATTCGCCCGAGCATAAACGGAATAAGAGGGTATTTTGATATCAGCTATCTGGCGACTGAAGTCGCCCCTACAACAGCGCTGCACGCCCTACAAAAAAACCTACGCATCACGAAAAAACAAATCATAAAAACAAAAAAACCGAACGTAAGTTCGGTTTTTATATTAAGCCTATTAATGCGGTTAATCTATTTGTTAACGGATGAAATTAACCACCGATTAAACTAATGGCCGCCTGCGGTATTTGATTCGCTTGCGCTAAAATTGAGGTACCCGCTTGTTGCAAGATTTGGTTCTTGGTCAAGTTTGCTGTTTCTACCGCAAAGTCAGTGTCTTGAATACGGCCACGTGACGCTGATACATTTTCTTGAATATTAGCTAAATTACTGATGGTATAGTCAAAACGGTTTTGCACCGCACCTAAATCAGCTCTTTGGTTATCAATTTGAGCCAATGCCGAATCGATAGTTGCCAGTGCACTTTGTGCACTGGCTGCACCTGTTGATATATCTAATGAAGATACTTTAGTTTGAGTAGAGCCTGTATCTCCTGAAATAGTTCCCGTCGTACCTGAAATTGAGAATGTGTCATTACTACTTAATTCTAATTTAGATGAAAAACTTGAAGTACCGGCTGAACTATCGGTTCCGCCTAATGCTGTATCTGCAGCAGTCGCCCCTGAAATATCAATGCCAGCAACACCGGTTGCTCTAATCGAAATAACACCGGCTGTACTCACTGATGTATCGTAACCCGCCTTACCCAAGTCTTCTGCT
>NZ_JACGVF010000040.1:0-795 GCF_014077085.1 Colwellia sp. MB02u-9 | reverse complement strand
TAACCTAGGAGCTAAACACGGGCCAGTACCCGGTAATGAGTTGTAAAGCTCTGCATCGGGCAAGGCATTAAACAACTCACTAATTTCTCTATCAAAGACCTTAATAACCTTCACAGCAACAAGCAATTGATTAGCTAATGCAACTGCAAGCAGTTGGTGCGACTCGATAACTGCGTTATCGATAGTGAGCGGTTCAGCTTCACTTATAGATTGAATACGCTTAACGCTATATGCAGCAGTACGCCCAGGGTATGAGGCAAAAAACTTTTTCAAGGTATCAGCCCTAGCTCTTTTAAGTTTTTGTAAGTTGGGCCAACGTGTAATGAAATCACAAAAGATCCCCGATCCTCGATGTGAAAACCAATCGAGTAAGTGAGGGTAATATTCTTTAAGTGTAATGATTAATCGGTTGCTAAACCGCCTTTTATCATCAACTAACTTACGACGCTGTTCGACTAGATATGTCAATTTCCTAACCGATTCACTTTCCATTTTTAATGCTTTAGATTTAATGCTGGGATATCCCAGCATTAAATCTAAAGCAAGCTCTGCGTCCGTTGTTGGGTCGTCTTTTGCACCGCTAGGTGAAAAAGCTTTACGGTATTGAGCTAACATTGAAGTGTTAACGGGGTGAATAGTGACAAAATCAAACTTTTGAAGTGCGTAAACGATAGGCCCTTTGGATAGTTCAATAGCAACAGCTATTTGTCCTTTGTATTGCTTATGAAGACTGCTTATCCATTCGTTGATCGACTTAGGTGAGTGCTTAATTACTTCAAACTTTCGTGTACTTGA
>NZ_JACGVF010000039.1:0-326 GCF_014077085.1 Colwellia sp. MB02u-9 | reverse complement strand
TTTTTTCAGTTTGAATTTATACCAAACACGGTTAAATTTCATTTAACTTGATGGACTGAAGTCCACCCTACATAGAGCCTACATCGAACCTACATTGGGCTTACGTTGGGCTTAATTTCAAGCTACATAGGCTCTGCGGATGATAATCTCGCGTTGGGCAATTTTTTAATTTTTTGTAGGTCGGACTTTAGTCTGACAACCGTTAAACAGGCAATTAACCTGATGGGTTAACAAACATCTGCAGCTAGCATTATTTTTTCAGTCTGAATTTATACCAAACACGGTTAAATTTCATTTAACTTGATGGACTGAAGTCCACCCTACAT
>NZ_JACGVF010000038.1:0-435 GCF_014077085.1 Colwellia sp. MB02u-9 | reverse complement strand
TTTAGCCACTTAAAGAAAAGTGGCGGACGCGGCAGGAGTCGAACCTGCGACCGCCTGGTTCGTAGCCAGGTACTCTATCCAGCTGAGCTACGCGTCCTCAATAAACTGTTTTTTTATATCTCATGCTTAGGAGATAACGAACTTTACTCATAATAAGTATTCGTAGCCATTAGCGTTAGATAACCTATCCAGCTGAGCTACGCGTCCTCAAATCAAGCCTGTTATTTATATCTCTAGCTTAAGAGATAACGCATGTTACTCATAATGAGCACTCTGATGCGACCCCACAAAGATAAAAACAAAATGTTGGGGCGAAAAAAAACCAGTCATTAGACTGGTTTTTTCAATGTGGCGGACGCGGCAGGAGTCGAACCTGCGACCGCCTGGTTCGTAGCCAGGTACTCTATCCAGCTGAGCTACGCGTCCGCAATAAAC
>NZ_JACGVF010000037.1:0-248 GCF_014077085.1 Colwellia sp. MB02u-9 | reverse complement strand
TGCAGGGGTTTGTTGTTCTATCAGCATAATCCCCCGCTTAACAGTTGACGGACTAAAGTCCGACCTACAAAACAATTGCCCAAGGCTATATTTTCACTCGAAGTCACTATGTAGGTTTGATGTAGGTTGGACTTCAGTCCAACAAGTTAAATGAAATTTAACCATTTTCAACACAAAAATTGCTCAAAAAAATAATGCCTGCTGCAGGGGTTTGTTGGTCTATCAAGTTAATCACCCGCTTATCGGTT
>NZ_JACGVF010000036.1:0-488 GCF_014077085.1 Colwellia sp. MB02u-9 | reverse complement strand
GTGATGGAAAAACACTTAGCATTGATTGCCCAAAAGGTACCCAAAGGACGACACGCCGTGATAGTTGTGGATGGTGCAGCTTGGCATCAAGTCCATTTAACCGAAAAATTTGATAACTTATCAATTATAAAATTACCACCTTATTCACCTGAACTAAATCCTATTGAGCAAGTATGGCAATGGCTGAGGCAAAATGAATTAGCGAACAGATGTTTTAGTGGATATGAAGATATTGTT
This sequence comes from Colwellia sp. MB02u-9, assembly GCF_014077085.1. Classification (NCBI taxonomy): domain Bacteria; kingdom Pseudomonadati; phylum Pseudomonadota; class Gammaproteobacteria; order Alteromonadales; family Colwelliaceae; genus Colwellia; species Colwellia sp. MB02u-9. The sequence goes on along the minus strand of NZ_JACGVF010000036.1, from coordinate 251 downwards.
AATGAATGTAGTCGAGCGTGGAATATTTTTATTTCAGATGCATCTAGGGTGATAGATCTTTGCTCTAGAGACTGGATAAAAGTGGGAAGTTAATTAATCAAATTGGTATAACCTTTGAGATTGCAGCAAGCTAACTCAAGCTTTATTTATCAAATGCCAGAAAGCAAAAAACCCGTAGCGTCAGCTACGGGTTTCTCTAAATAGAAGCCTAGCAATGTCCTACTCTCACATGGGAACTCCCACACTACCAT
>NZ_JACGVF010000035.1:0-701 GCF_014077085.1 Colwellia sp. MB02u-9 | reverse complement strand
ATGAAATTTAACCATTTTCAACACAAAAATTGCTCAAAAAAATAATGCCTGCTGCAGGGGTTTGTTGGTCTATCAAGTTAATCACCCGCTTATCGGTTGACGGACTGAAGTCCGACCTACAAAATTATTGCCTAAGGTATATTTTCACTCGTAGTCACTATGTAGATTTAAGCTAGGTTCGTTGTAGGCTCGATGTAGGTTGGATGTGGGTTGGACTTTAGTCCATCAAGTTAAATGAAATTCAATCATTTTCAACACAAAAATTGCTCAAAAAAATAATGCCTGCTGCAGGGGTTTGTTGGTCTATCAAGTTAATCACCCGCTTATCGGTTGACGGACTGAAGTCCGACCTACAAAACAATTGCCCAAGGCTCTATTTTCACTCGTAGTCACTATGTAGGTTGGACTTCAGTCCAACAAGTTAAATGAAATTTAACCATTTTCAACATAAAAATTGCTCAACAAAATAATGCCTGCTGCAGGGTTTGTTGATCTATCAAGTTAATCACCCGCTTATCGGTTGACGGACTGAAGTCCGACCTACCAAATTATTGCCTAAGGTATATTTTCACTCGTAGTCACTATGTAGGTTTGATGTAGATACCATCTCTCTATACCGATTTCAAACACTCATTTAAATTGCTTGAGATCGGTATTCGCTTTGGTGCTTTAACACCCCAAAACAAATCTGTACTAACTTT
>NZ_JACGVF010000034.1:0-279 GCF_014077085.1 Colwellia sp. MB02u-9 | reverse complement strand
TCTCGTAGCCTGATTGAAGCCAGCTTAGATCCATTGGTCACCATCAGTGCCGAAGGTAAGATTACTGACGTGAACACCGCGACTGAGAAGGTGACGGGTGCAGAGCGTGCCAGCCTCATTGGCAGCGACTTTGCTGATTACTTCACCGATCCTGAAGAAGCCCGTAAAGGTTACGAGCAAGTATTCTCAAAAGGCTATGTCACCGACTATCCGCTAGCGATACGTCATGTATCAGGCAAGCTCACCGACGTACTCTATAACGCCAGTGTATACAAAGAT
>NZ_JACGVF010000033.1:0-980 GCF_014077085.1 Colwellia sp. MB02u-9 | reverse complement strand
GGCGTTATATTTTTTAGAAACATAGGCGTTAACTAAAAAGTGTATTGATACAATCAATCAAGTTTTGATGTTATAGGCCGATAAAGATCTTACTAATAATATATCTTTCATAGGAAATGGAATTTAGTATGAAAATAACTCATGATATTTTAACAGATACCGCAACAGCACAGCTAAAAAATAAATCAGCTCCTATTGATACGGGGAAATTATCTGATACCCACTCAAGTGAAAAAATGAATAAGCAGCAATCGCAAAAATTTGCTAATGATACTTATCATAAAGATGAGCATACCCCACAAAATCAAAACACTTATGATAGACCGCTAAGTATCACAGCACATAAATCTGAATCTGAGCTTTTGGATAAAATGACTAATACAATATCATTTGGTGAATTACCAAATAAGTTAAATCAACTTCGACCTAAATATGAAAATTTCATGAATGAGTTAGAAGCATCTTCTCCATCATTAGCTAAAAAAGAGTGGGGGTTTTCTGTTGATAGTAACGATAAATTAGTTGTTTCAGGTAATATTACTGAGGATGAAAAAAACTACCTTGAGAGTAAACTGAATGCAGACGAAGATATCGTTAATTTGGTCAAAGAGTTACCTGATATTTTAATAAAAGGTCAAGAATATGACCGTGGTTATGATGGGAAAGGAAAATATTGGGGGAAATATGATGTTACCCAAGAAAACTTTAAAGACATTGTTGATATAAAGGGGCTTCTAGATAGTTCGTATGGGCCAAATGCCAAAGCATTTGATAATGGATTTGATACTTTTTCATATCAAGATAATTTGCGTAGCCAATTAGCAAATAAGGCTGAAGCTAAATATGCTTATTAACGAATGTTTTTAGCATAGGAGAACAAAAAATATAACAAGCCATTCAAAAGGACAAAAAACAGCTTGCTGTCCTTCGTTCCTCAGGCATTATAGCAAGCTGTTTTTTGCCTCTTAATGGGGCGTTAT
>NZ_JACGVF010000032.1:0-411 GCF_014077085.1 Colwellia sp. MB02u-9 | reverse complement strand
TAGCTTGAAATTAAGCCCAACGTAAGCCCAATGTAGGTTCGATGTAGGCTCTATGTAGGGTGGACTTCAGTCCATCAAGTTAAATGAAATTTAACCGTGTTTGGTATAAATTCAAACTGAAAAAATAATGCTAGCTGCAGATGTTTGTTAACCCATCAGGTTAATTGTCTGTTTAACGGTTGACGGACTAAAGTCCGACCTACAAAAAATATCCCAACGCGAGACTGTCATTCGCAGAGCCTATGTAGCTTCAACTTAAGCCCGACGTAAGCCGAATGTAGGTTCGATGTAGGGTGGACTTCAGTCCATCAAGTTAAATGAAATTTAACCGTGTTTGGTATAAATTCAGACTGAAAAAATAATGCTAGCTGCAGATGTTTGTTAACCCATCAGGTTAATTGCCTGTTTAAC
>NZ_JACGVF010000031.1:0-345 GCF_014077085.1 Colwellia sp. MB02u-9 | reverse complement strand
AAACGCTCCTCAATTGAGGAGCGTATAAAAATATAAAAACACTAATAAAAACAAAACCGAGGGGGAAATCTCTTGTTAAGTAAGAGTGCTATTATTATGGTTAGTTCAATTTAAATAAAAATAAATCTAAATCTCTCGACGAATATTTGGTGAAAATAAATAATTTCACCACTCATGGAACAAAAACTAATCGCTTTGCTCCTTGAACACTTTCAATAATTCATCCGCCAAAATATAGGCAAAAAAAACGCTCCTCAATTGAGGAGCGTATAAAAATATAAAAACACTAATAAAAACAAAACCGAGGGGGAAATCTCTTGTTAAGTAAGAGTGCTATTATTATGG
>NZ_JACGVF010000030.1:0-261 GCF_014077085.1 Colwellia sp. MB02u-9 | reverse complement strand
AACGTGCTGATGAATTAGTCCTCGCCAACAAAGAGCTAGCCTTTCAAAATGAAGAGAAAGACAAGCGGGCCGAAGAGCTTATTCTTGCCAAAGAAGAAAAAGAACAACGCGCCGATGAATTAATTCTCGCCAACGCAGAGCTAGCCTTTCAAAATGAAGAGAAAGACAAGCGGGCTGAAGAGCTGATTCTCGCTAAAGAAGAAAAAGAACAACGTGCTGATGAATTAGTCCTCGCCAACAAAGAGCTAGCCTTTCAAAATG
>NZ_JACGVF010000029.1:0-387 GCF_014077085.1 Colwellia sp. MB02u-9 | reverse complement strand
TAACGCCGCAATAAGCGGCTAAGTAATAGTTGGCTAAAATGTGTAGCGAAGCGAAACGTAGCCAACTATTGCGTGTCCGTTTGATTGCCTTGTTAGTTGCTAGTAGTTAAAACCACCAATATTACAATAAGTTATCATGTTTAAGGGATAGGAGGAAGAACCAAAGAGCGCTTCCGCAATAGGCACCTAAACATGAACTTTGAGCCTTAAAAAAACTAAAGCGATTAAAACTATTAAACTGCGAAAGGCGAAAACTGGGTTGGGCAAAAAGGAAGGTAGATTGAACGGCACTTCCATTGCCAAACCAAAGAATTGAACCAAACGCAAAACTATGCGATTTGCACTAAACGATAAATAAAATCATTCGATTTAGTGCGGACAACTAAC
>NZ_JACGVF010000028.1:0-295 GCF_014077085.1 Colwellia sp. MB02u-9 | reverse complement strand
CAATGTGGCGGACGCGGCAGGAGTCGAACCTGCGACCGCCTGGTTCGTAGCCAGGTACTCTATCCAGCTGAGCTACGCGTCCGCAATAAACTGTTTTTTTATATCTCATGCTTAGGAGATGACAAGCTTGTACAATATTCATTTTTTAACTAGCGTCAATATTTGCTAGCCTTTATTATTTAGCCACTTAAAGAAAAGTGGCGGACGCGGCAGGAGTCGAACCTGCGACCGCCTGGTTCGTAGCCAGGTACTCTATCCAGCTGAGCTACGCGTCCTCAATAAACTGTTTTTTTAT
>NZ_JACGVF010000027.1:0-435 GCF_014077085.1 Colwellia sp. MB02u-9 | reverse complement strand
TAACGCCCCAATAAGAGGCTAAAAATTGTTGGCTAAAATCAGCGAGGCACGAGCGCTAGCCAACTGTTTTTAGTCCTGCTTTATTGCCTTGTTAGTTGCTTAAAGTTAAAAGCACAATGCTAGCAATAAATATTAAAAGTAAATTAATGGGAGTGAGAAACAACAAGCACCCACCAACACTTAGCCGCCCAAATTGAATTTGAGCCGTTTACACAAAAGCTTATTAAGCGTTCACGCAAACAATAATTATAAAACCTCAAGGAAATTGAGCGAAAAGCACCAAATCCATTTAGGCGAAAACTGTATAACAAAAAGCGCCTAACAAAATAGCGCACTAAAGTTACCACAACAAAGAACGAAAAGAACACCAAAAATTGATGATAAACACTAAAATATTAACAAATAATATTCGAACTAGTGTTGGCAACTAACGCC
>NZ_JACGVF010000026.1:0-425 GCF_014077085.1 Colwellia sp. MB02u-9 | reverse complement strand
ATAACGCCCCATTAACGGGCAAATAATAGTTGGTTAAAATAAGCGACGCAGGAGCAAAAACCAACTGTTATTTGTCCCGGTTTAATGACTTGTTAGGCTTGTTTTACACTTAATGCTTTCATCCGAACATTCCAACAATAAGATGTAAATTTATTTAATGTTAGAGCTAGTAAAAATAGAATTATAGTTATGACAATTGCCACATCTAATGGTACTTCTTTACCTGATAATAAACGGATGATTATTATAATTGAATGCCCTATTACCGTTGCAATAAAAGCCAATATAATTACTAGTTTATTTGAAAAGATTTGGTCCTGTGAAGGTCTTAATTTTAACAAAGGCCACCACAAGCAATCTTTATCACTTATCCAATTCATTATTAATACTATTCTACTGGATGAATTCATAACATGCCTAACGCC
>NZ_JACGVF010000025.1:0-684 GCF_014077085.1 Colwellia sp. MB02u-9 | reverse complement strand
TGCGCCGGTAATAATAGGTACACCAGCCACAACGGTAGCTGAAGACAGTAGTTATAGCTTTATCCCAACAGTTTCTGATGTTGATGCAGGGGATACCCAAACTTTTAGTATTAATATTAAACCTACCTGGGCAACGTTTAGTACTTCAACAGGTGGCTTAACGGGCACACCGACTAATGCGGATGTTGGTATAACTAGTGGTATTATCATTAGTGTGACCGATGCTGCGAATGCAACAGTGAGCTTAACCGCATTTACTATTACGGTAGTAAATACTAACGATGCCCCAGTAATTTCTGGTACGCCAGCCACAACTGCGGTTGAAGATGCTGCTTACAGCTTTACTCCAACAGTTTCTGATGTTGATGCAGGGGATACCCAAACCTTTAGCATTAGCAATAAGCCCACTTGGGCAACGTTTAGTACTTCAACAGGTGGCTTAACGGGCACACCAGTTCAAGCTGATATAGGTACCACCTCAGGCATTGTCATCAGTGTTGCCGATGCTGCGAATGCAACAGTAAGCTTAGCGGCCTTTAATCTGACCGTTTCAAACACTAATGATGCGCCGGTAATAATAGGTACACCAGCCACAACGGTAGCTGAAGACAGTAGTTATAGCTTTATCCCAACAGTTTCTGATGTTGATGCAGGGGATACCCAAACTTTTAGTATTAATATTAA
>NZ_JACGVF010000024.1:0-235 GCF_014077085.1 Colwellia sp. MB02u-9 | reverse complement strand
AGTTCAAGTCTGCCCAGACCTACCAATTTACGCCACTTGCTGCGTTGGAATGATACTCGTGTAGAAAACCTACACATCCATCCTTCCGCCTTGCAACTGACGTAAATCTGCGTTTCGTTTTAGCTAAAGTGTGTTTCCCATTGCGGGGCTATAGCTCAGCTGGGAGAGCGCCTGCCTTGCACGCAGGAGGTCAGCAGTTCGATCCTGCTTAGCTCCACCACTTCTTCGTATAAGA
>NZ_JACGVF010000023.1:0-321 GCF_014077085.1 Colwellia sp. MB02u-9 | reverse complement strand
TTTACAACTCATTACCGGGTACTGGCCCGTGTTTAGCTCCTAGGTTACTAGTGGCTATTGGGGAAAACCGTAGTCGATTCAATAGCGCATCGGAAATTCAAATGTATGCAGGGATAGCCCCCGTATCAGTGCTCTAAATTTACTCGCCAATCATTTATAGAATGGGCTACTAAAAGCATAAGGCAATCTTATTGGACGGAAATCTATTATCAGCAACAAAGGGAAAAAGGCAATACTCACCAGGCAGCTGTGCGTTCGTTAGCATTTAAGTGGATACGGATCGTATTTCGATGCTGGAAAACTAAAGAGCCATACAATGAA
>NZ_JACGVF010000022.1:0-310 GCF_014077085.1 Colwellia sp. MB02u-9 | reverse complement strand
TTTCGCCTAAGCGGTTTGGTTATTACCGCTAATAGGCTTTACTATTTTTAAGACAATATTGCTGTAAAGCCATTAGCTAAATATCCTTTAGTGTTTGGCTCAAAGTTCAAGGTTGGGTTAGTCGTGGCGCTGGGCACTTTTTGCTGCTACGGTCGGGCTGCCTTAAGCCGTAAAGTGCTTGTTATCATTAGTGTTCTCACGCTATCATCAAATAACAAGGTAATTCAATCTGACAAATATAGCTTGTCTCGTTTTTTGCAAAAGGCGCAAAAACCAATCCAACTATTTTTGCAGTTTAATTAAGCGTTAG
>NZ_JACGVF010000021.1:0-240 GCF_014077085.1 Colwellia sp. MB02u-9 | reverse complement strand
AGTTCAAGTCTGCCCAGACCTACCAATTTACGCCACTTGCTGCGTTGGAATGATACTCGTGTAGAAAACCTACACATCCATCCTTCCGCCTTGCAACTGACGTAAATCTGCGTTTCGTTTTAGCTTAAAGTGTGTTTCCCATTGCGGGGCTATAGCTCAGCTGGGAGAGCGCCTGCCTTGCACGCAGGAGGTCAGCAGTTCGATCCTGCTTAGCTCCACCACTTCTTCGTATAAGAAAGA
>NZ_JACGVF010000020.1:0-242 GCF_014077085.1 Colwellia sp. MB02u-9 | reverse complement strand
CGGATGAAAGCATTAAGTGTAAAACAAGCCTAACAAGTCATTAAACCGGGACAAATAACAGTTGGTTTTTGCTCCTGCGTCGCTTATTTTAACCAACTATTATTTGCCCGTTAATGGGGCGTTATATTTTTTAGAAACATAGGCGTTAACTAAAAAGTGTATTGATACAATCAATCAAGTTTTGATGTTATAGGCCGATAAAGATCTTACTAATAATATATCTTTCATAGGAAATGGAATTT
>NZ_JACGVF010000019.1:0-401 GCF_014077085.1 Colwellia sp. MB02u-9 | reverse complement strand
TTTAACCCTTCGGGGAGGACGGTCACCACTTTGTGATTCATGACTGGGGTGAAGTCGTAACAAGGTAACCCTAGGGGAACCTGGGGTTGGATCACCTCCTTATCTTGAAGTAAAACAGCTTAATGGATACTTCGGTATCACGAGTGTTCACACAAATTACATGATAACAAATTAGAAGAAGTCCAAACACACTAGCTTCGGACGTAAATTCTTGAAAGAGAAATAGGTCTGTAGCTCAGCTGGTTAGAGCGCACCCCTGATAAGGGTGAGGTCGGCAGTTCAAGTCTGCCCAGACCTACCAATTTACGCCACTTGCTGCGTTGGAATGATACTCGTGTAGAAAACCTACACATCCATCCTTCCGCCTTGCAACTGACGTAAATCTGCGTTTCGTTTTAGCT
>NZ_JACGVF010000018.1:0-774 GCF_014077085.1 Colwellia sp. MB02u-9 | reverse complement strand
AGGTCTGTAGCTCAGCTGGTTAGAGCGCACCCCTGATAAGGGTGAGGTCGGCAGTTCAAGTCTGCCCAGACCTACCAATTTCGTCCTCTATCTTCGTTGGTTCATCACTCATGTAGGAAACTACATGTCGCGATAAACCGCCTTGATATAGAACAAAATATTACGTTTTAACTTAAAGTGTGTTTCCCATTGCGGGGCTATAGCTCAGCTGGGAGAGCGCCTGCCTTGCACGCAGGAGGTCAGCAGTTCGATCCTGCTTAGCTCCACCACTTCTTCACAAAAGAAAGAGACCAAACTTAAACTATCAAAAGTTGATAAGTTAAGTTTGGTTTTTTAAACCAAGTCCTCACCGAATGCGTGTGAAAGACTAATTCTTTAACAATCTGGAAAGCTGATATAAATACCGGTATTTATATGATGAACACGGTGTCGCGCTGTTGTTTGTAAATTATAAATACCAAGCTGTTATTAATAGGAATATCGCCTGTTAATGATGGTGATTACGGGTCCTCCTCGGAAACGTAATCAACCCGGTAATAAATCGTAAGATTTGTTACCACTCTTATTCAAGACACACTTTGTGTGCGTGAAAATGTCAGACTTTACAATTGCTGTGGATTAGTCTCCGCGGTGTACTAACTAGCTTCTTCTTATTTATAAGGAAAGACTACTTGGGGTTGTATGGTTAAGTGACTAAGCGTATGTGGTGGATGCCTTGGCAGTTAGAGGCGATGAAGGACGTGTTAATCTGCGAAAAGCTTTGGTGAGGTGATA
>NZ_JACGVF010000017.1:0-315 GCF_014077085.1 Colwellia sp. MB02u-9 | reverse complement strand
TCGGACGTAAAATCTTGAAAGAGAGATAGGTCTGTAGCTCAGCTGGTTAGAGCGCACCCCTGATAAGGGTGAGGTCGGCAGTTCAAGTCTGCCCAGACCTACCAATTTCGTCCTCTATCTTCGTTAGTTCATCACTCATGTAGGAAACTACATGTCGCGATAAACCGCCTTGATATAGAACAAAATATTACGTTTTAGCTTAAAGTGTGTTTCCCATTGCGGGGCTATAGCTCAGCTGGGAGAGCGCCTGCCTTGCACGCAGGAGGTCAGCAGTTCGATCCTGCTTAGCTCCACCACTTCTTCGTATAAGAAAGA
>NZ_JACGVF010000016.1:0-317 GCF_014077085.1 Colwellia sp. MB02u-9 | reverse complement strand
GCGGCCTTTACTATCACAGTGTCAAACACCAATGATGCGCCGGTAATAACAGGTACGCCAGCAACAACGGCGGCTGAAGATACTGCCTACAGCTTTACTCCAATAGTTTCTGATGTTGATGCAGGGGATACCCAAACTTTTAGCATTAGCAATAAGCCCACTTGGGCAACGTTTAGTACTTCAACAGGTGGCTTAACCGGCACACCAGTTCAAGCCGATATAGGTACCACCTCAGGTATTATCATCAGTGTTGCCGATGCTGCGAATGCAACAGTAAGCTTAGCGGCCTTTACTATCACAGTGTCAAACACCAATGA
>NZ_JACGVF010000015.1:0-620 GCF_014077085.1 Colwellia sp. MB02u-9 | reverse complement strand
TTTGAAAAGATTTGGTCCTGTGAAGGTCTTAATTTTAACAAAGGCCACCACAAGCAATCTTTATCACTTATCCAATTCATTATTAATACTATTCTACTGGATGAATTCATAACATGCCTAACGCCGCAATAAGCGGCTAAGTAATAGTTGGCTAAAATGTGTAGCGAAGCGAAACGCAGCCAACTATTGCGTGTCCGTTTGATTGCCTTGTTAGTTGCTGGTAGTTAAAAGCACCAATATTGCAATAAGTTATCATGTTAAAGAAGCAGGAGGAAGAACCAAAGAGCCTTTCCGCAATAGACACCTAAACATGAACTTTGAGCCAACCACTAAAGCCTATTAGCGGTAATAACCAAACCGCTTAGGCGAAAACTTATGCACCACGCACCAAACCAATATTAAAACACCGCACTTACAAATAAAATCTAACTTGATTTCGTGGTGCCAAATAACAGCTTATTAGACGGATAAAATCCCACTTTCAACAAAGGTGAGTGTCCAACTAATGAATATTTATTCAAATTAATATACATAACTTAATATTAACATTCAACACGTTAATTTTACTTTTTGAATATAGCGATGTAGAAAGACAGATTAAATCCCACTTTATACATAAA
>NZ_JACGVF010000014.1:0-625 GCF_014077085.1 Colwellia sp. MB02u-9 | reverse complement strand
AAATTCCATTTCCTATGAAAGATATATTATTAGTAAGATCTTTATCGGCCTATAACATCAAAACTTGATTGATTGTATCAATACACTTTTTAGTTAACGCCTATGTTTCTAAAAAATATAACGCCGCAATAAGCGGCTAAGTAATAGTTGGCTAAAATGTGTAGCGAAGCGAAACGCAGCCAACTATTGCGTGTCCGTTTGATTGCCTTGTTAGTTTCTGGTAGTTAAAAACATCAATATTACAATAAGTTATCATGTTAAAGAGGCAGGAGGAAGAACCAAAGAGCCTTTCCGCAATAGACACCTAAACATGAACTTTGAGCCTTAAAAAAACTAAAGCGATTAAAACCCTTAAACTGCGAAAGGCGAAAACTGGGTTGGGCAAAAAGGAAGGTAGATTGAACGGCACTTCCATTGCCAAACCAAAGAATTGAACCAAACGCAAAACTATGCGATTTACATTAAACGATAAATAAAATCATTTGATTTAGTGCGGACAACTAACGCTTAATTAAACTGCAAAAATAGTTGGATTGGTTTTTGCGCCTTTTGCAAAAAACGAGACAAGCTATATTTGTCAGATTGAATTACCTTGTTATTTGATGATAGCGTGAGAACACTAATG
>NZ_JACGVF010000013.1:0-346 GCF_014077085.1 Colwellia sp. MB02u-9 | reverse complement strand
GGCGCTGCAATGAGAAAGTTAGTACAGATTTGTTTTGGGGTGTTAAAGCACCAAAGCGAATACCGATCTCAAGCAATTTAAATGAGTGTTTGAAATCGGTATAGAGAGATGGTATCTACATCAAATCTAGATCGAGCCCACATCCAACCTGCATCGAGCCTACAACGAACCTAGCTTAAATCTACATAGTGACTACGAGTGAAAATATACCTTAGGCAATTATTTTGTAGGTCGGACTTCAGTCCGTCAACCGATAAGCGGGTGATTAACTTGATAGACCAACAAACCCCTGCAGCAGGCATTATTTTTTTGAGCAATTTTTGTGTTGAAAATGGTTAAATTTCAT
>NZ_JACGVF010000012.1:0-259 GCF_014077085.1 Colwellia sp. MB02u-9 | reverse complement strand
TAATAGGCGATATTCCTATTAATAACAGCTTGGTATTTATAATTTACAAACAACAGCGCGACACCGTGTTTGTCATATAAATACCGGTATTTATATCAGCTTTCCAGATTGTTAAAGAATTAGTCGTTCACACGCATTCGGTGAGGACTTGGTTTAAAAAACCAAACTTAACTTATCAACTTTTGATAGTTTAAGTTTGGTCTCTTTCTTATACGAAGAAGTGGTGGAGCTAAGCAGGATCGAACTGCTGACCTCCTGC
>NZ_JACGVF010000011.1:0-381 GCF_014077085.1 Colwellia sp. MB02u-9 | reverse complement strand
ATTTTCACGCACACAAAGTGTGTCTTGAATAAGAGTGGTAATTTATTACTAGTAGATAAACTAAAAGTGAATAAACTACCGGGTTGATTACGTTTCCGAGGAGGACCCGTAATCACCATCATTAACAGGCGATATTCCTATTAATAACAGCTTGGTATTTATAATTTACAAACAACAGCGCGACACCGTGTTCGTCATATAAATACCGGTATTTATATCAGCTTTCCAGATTGTTAAAGAATTAGTCTTTCACACACATTCGGTGAGGACTTGGTTTAAAAAACCAAACTTAACTTATCAACTTTTGATAGTTTAAGTTTGGTCTCTTTCTTATACGAAGAAGTGGTGGAGCTAAGCAGGATCGAACTGCTGACCTCCTGC
>NZ_JACGVF010000010.1:0-430 GCF_014077085.1 Colwellia sp. MB02u-9 | reverse complement strand
GGCAAAAAGGAAGGTAGATTGAACGGCACTTCCATTGCCAAACCAAAGAATTGAACCAAACGCAAAACTATGCGATTTGCACTAAACGATAAATAAAATCATTCGATTTAGTGCGGACAACTAACGCTTAATTAAACTGCAAAAATAGTTGGATTGGTTTTTGCGCCTTTTGCAAAAAACGAGACAAGCTATCTTTGTCAGATTGAATTACCTTGTTATTTGATGGTAGCGTAAGAACACTAACGATAACAAGTACTTTACAGCTGAAGGCAGCCCGAGCGTAGCAGCAAAAAATACCCAGCGCGACGACTAACCCAACCTTGAACTTTGAGCCAAACACTAAAGGATATTTAGCTAATGGCTTTACAGCAATATTGTCTTAAAAATAGTAAAGCCTATTAGCGGTAATAACCAAACCGCTTAGGCGAAA
>NZ_JACGVF010000009.1:0-333 GCF_014077085.1 Colwellia sp. MB02u-9 | reverse complement strand
GTCCAAACACGCTAGCTTCGGACGTAAAATCTTGAAAGAGAGATAGGTCTGTAGCTCAGCTGGTTAGAGCGCACCCCTGATAAGGGTGAGGTCGGCAGTTCAAGTCTGCCCAGACCTACCAATTTACGCCACTTGCTGCGTTGGTTCATCATTCGTGTAGAAATGCCTACACTTCGTGACAAACCGCCTTGCAACTGACGTAAATCTACGTTTCGTTTTAGCTAAAGTGTGTTTCCCATTGCGGGGCTATAGCTCAGCTGGGAGAGCGCCTGCCTTGCACGCAGGAGGTCAGCAGTTCGATCCTGCTTAGCTCCACCACTTCTTCGTATAAGA
>NZ_JACGVF010000008.1:0-490 GCF_014077085.1 Colwellia sp. MB02u-9 | reverse complement strand
AGGTCTGTAGCTCAGCTGGTTAGAGCGCACCCCTGATAAGGGTGAGGTCGGCAGTTCAAGTCTGCCCAGACCTACCAATTTCGTCCTCTATCTTCGTTGGTTCATCACTCATGTAGGAAACTACAGGTCGCGATAAACCGCCTTGATATAGCACAAAATATTACGTTTTAGCTTAAAGTGTGTTTCCCATTGCGGGGCTATAGCTCAGCTGGGAGAGCGCCTGCCTTGCACGCAGGAGGTCAGCAGTTCGATCCTGCTTAGCTCCACCACTTCTTCACTAAAGAAAGAGACCAAACTTAAACTATCAAAAGTTGATAAGTTAAGTTTGGTTTTTTAAACCAAGTACTCACCGAATGCGTGTGAAAGACTAATTCTTTAACAATCTGGAAAGCTGATATAAATACCGGTATTTATATGACAAACACGGTGTCGCGCTGTTGTTTGTAAATTATAAATACCAAGCTGTTATTAATAGGAATATCGCCTATTA
>NZ_JACGVF010000007.1:0-243 GCF_014077085.1 Colwellia sp. MB02u-9 | reverse complement strand
TTTGAAAAGATTTGGTCCTGTGAAGGTCTTAATTTTAACAAAGGCCACCACAAGCAATCTTTATCACTTATCCAATTCATTATTAATACTATTCTACTGGATGAATTCATAACATGCCTAACGCCCCAATAAGAGGCTAAAAATTGTTGGCTAAAATCAGCGAGGCACGAGCGCTAGCCAACTGTTTTTAGTCCTGCTTTATTGCCTTGTTAGTTGCTTAAAGTTAAAAGCACAATGCTAGCA
>NZ_JACGVF010000006.1:0-232 GCF_014077085.1 Colwellia sp. MB02u-9 | reverse complement strand
AACCGATAAGCGGGTGATTAACTTGATAGACCAACAAACCCCTGCAGCAGGCATTATTTTTTTGAGCAATTTTTGTGTTGAAAATGGTTAAATTTCATTTAACTTGTTGGACTGAAGTCCAACCTTGTATCTCTCTAAATAGAGTAATGAGCTATTATTCTATGACGAGAACTAAGAGAGTTTGAGTCCAACCTTAAAGCATTGACTTTGGTCTGTAGATAAAACCCTTAGT
>NZ_JACGVF010000005.1:0-323 GCF_014077085.1 Colwellia sp. MB02u-9 | reverse complement strand
AACGTTTAGCACAATAACCGGTAGCTTAACGGGCACACCGACTAATGATGATATTGGTACCACCTCAGGTATTGTCATCAGTGTTGCCGATGCTGCGAATGCATCAGACAGCTTAGCGGCCTTTACTATCACAGTGTCAAACACCAACGATGCGCCGGTAATAACAGGTACACCAGCCACAACGGTAGCTGAAGATACTGCCTACAGCTTTACTCCTATAGTTTCTGATGTTGATGCAGGTGATACCCAAAGCTTTAGTATTAACATTAAACCTAGCTGGGCAACGTTTAGCACAATAACCGGTAGCTTAACGGGCACACCGA
>NZ_JACGVF010000004.1:0-275 GCF_014077085.1 Colwellia sp. MB02u-9 | reverse complement strand
AAACCTAGCTGGGCAACGTTTAGCACAATAACCGGTAGCTTAACGGGCACACCGACTAATGATGATATTGGTACCACCTCAGGTATTGTCATCAGTGTTGCCGATGCTGCGAATGCAACAGTAAGTTTAGCGGCCTTTACTATCACAGTGTCAAACACCAACGATGCGCCGGTAATAACAGGTACACCAGCCACAACGGTAGCTGAAGATACTGCCTACAGCTTTACTCCTATAGTTTCTGATGTTGATGTAGGGGATACCCAAAGCTTTAGTAT
>NZ_JACGVF010000003.1:0-1435 GCF_014077085.1 Colwellia sp. MB02u-9 | reverse complement strand
GATACGAATATAGTCCTTTCAGTCTGAATAAACCTATAATTAGGGTGTTCAGACCATGTGCCTATTTCATACGAATATTGATACGATATCATTTCGATGGTTACCGCTTTACTTTCGATGTCATAGGGACGCCTTAGCTTAAAAACGAATACTCAGGGCTTGCCCATAAACGCTATCTATATCGCTTTCGAAAAGCTTTGGCATACATGCTGACAATAACAATTGGAGGTAATTATGACTAAGTTTTCAGTTTATATTGGTATTGATTGGGCAAATGATAAACACGATGTCTGCGTTCAAGTGGCTAATTCAAGTACACGAAAGTTTGAAGTAATTAAGCACTCACCTAAGTCGATCAACGAATGGATAAGCAGTCTTCATAAGCAATACAAAGGACAAATAGCTGTTGCTATTGAACTATCCAAAGGGCCTATAGTTTACGCACTTCAAAAGTTTGATTTTGTCACTATTCACCCCGTTAACACTTCAATGTTAGCTCAATACCGTAAAGCTTTTTCACCCAGCGGTGCAAAAGACGACCCAACGGACGCAGAGCTTGCTTTAGATTTAATGCTGAGATATCCCAATAAAATTAAAGCATTAAAAATGGAAAGTGAATCGGTTAGGAAATTGACGTATCTAGTCGAACAGCGTCGTAAGTTAGTCGATGATAAAAGGCGGTTTAGCAACCGACTAATCATTACTCTTAAAGAATATTACCCTCACTTACTCGATTGGTTTTCACACCGAGGATCGGGGATATTTTGTGATTTCATTACACGTTGGCCCAACCTACAAAAACTTAAAAGAGCCAGACCGGATACGTTGAAAAAGTTTTTTGGCTCATACCCTGGACGTACTGCGGCATATAGCGTTAAGCGAATTCAATCTATTAGTGAAGCAGAGCCGCTTACTCTCGATAACGCAGTTATCGAGTCGCACCAACTGCTTGCAGTTGCATTAGCTAATCAACTGCTTGTTGCTGTGAAGGTTATTAAGGTCTTTGATAGAGAAATTAGTGAGTTGTTTAATGCCTTGCCCGATGCAGAGCTTTACAACTCATTACCGGGTACTGGCCCGTGTTTAGCTCCTAGGTTACTAGTGGCTATTGGGGAAAACCGTAGTCGATTCAATAGCGCATCGGAAATTCAAATGTATGCAGGGATAGCCCCCGTAACAGTGCGTAGTGGTCAAAAGAGCTGGATTCATTGGCGATATCAGTGCTCTAAATTTACTCGCCAATCATTTATAGAATGGGCTACTAAAAGCATAAGGCAATCTTATTGGGCGGAAATCTATTATCAGCAACAAAGGGAAAAAGGCAATACTCACCAGGCAGCTGTGCGTTCGTTAGCATTTAAGTGGATACGGATCGTATTTCGATGCTGGAAAACTAAAGAGCCATACAATGAAGCCAAGTATTTAAAAGCGTTGA
>NZ_JACGVF010000002.1:0-226 GCF_014077085.1 Colwellia sp. MB02u-9 | reverse complement strand
AAAGTTAGTACAGATTTGTTTTGGGGTGTTAAAGCACCAAAGCGAATACCGATCTCAAGCAATTTAAATGAGTGTTTGAAATCGGTATAGAGAGATGGTATCTACATCAAACCTACATAGTGACTTCGAGTGAAAATATAGCCTTGGGCAATTGTTTTGTAGGTCGGACTTTAGTCCGTCAACTGTTAAGCGGGGGATTATGCTGATAGAACAACAAACCCCTGCA
>NZ_JACGVF010000001.1:0-243 GCF_014077085.1 Colwellia sp. MB02u-9 | reverse complement strand
AAAAGCGCCTAACAAAATAGCGCACTAAAGTTACCACAACAAAGAACGAAAAGAACACCAAAAATTGATGATAAACACTAAAATATTAACAAATAATATTCGAACTAGTGTTGGCAACTAACGCCGCAATAAGCGGCTAAGTAATAGTTGGCTAAAATGTGTAGCGAAGCGAAACGTAGCCAACTATTGCGTGTCCGTTTGATTGCCTTGTTAGTTGCTAGTAGTTAAAACCACCAATATTAC